>JALERA010000100.1:0-22785 GCA_022764365.1 Bacillota bacterium | reverse complement strand
TGAAAACGTAAACATCATGGTATTCGATACTGAAGTTTACTCCAACACAGGCGGACAGTCCTCCAAGTCAACTCCTATCGGTGCTGTTGCGAAATTCGCAGCTTCCGGTAAGGCTGTTAAGAAGAAAGACCTTGCTCAGATTGCTATGGCTTACGGTTATGTATATGTAGCTCAGATCGCTATGGGTGCAAATCCGGAACAGACTCTGAAAGCATTACGCGAAGCAGAGGCTTATGACGGACCATCCCTCATCATCGCATACGCTCCATGTATCAACCACGGTATCAAAGCCGGCATGAACAAGTCAATGCTCGAAATGAAGAAGGCAGTACGCTCCGGTTACTGGGATCTGTTAAGATACAACCCTGCACTTGCAGCAGAAGGCAAGAATCCGCTTTCCATCGACAGTGCAGCTCCAACCGAAAGCTACAAAGACTTCATCATGGGCGAAGTTCGTTATAACTCACTTGAGCTTAAGTTCCCTGAAAGAGCCGAAGAACTCTTCGAAAAGGGTGAAGAAATAGCTCTTGACAGATACAAGACACTCAAGCACCGTCAGGACAGCTTTGAGAAATAGAAAGGAGGATGATTTACATGAAAAGGTTTGAAGTAACTTATAAAAGAAGACTGAACGACAACATGGTATGGCTTAAGATCTATGCTCCGCTTGTTGCTCGTAAAGCAAGACCTGGTCAGTTCATCATTCTTCGTACTGATGAATTTGGTGAAAGAATTCCTCTCACCATGGCAGGACATAATGAAAAAGACGGAACTATCGATTTAATCTACGCTGCAGTAGGCAGAACAACAATGCTTATGGACCAGCTTGAAGTCGGTGACTGCTTCGCTGACATCGTTGGCCCTCTCGGCAAGCCGACCCACATGGACGGACTGAAGAGCGTATGCGTTGTAGGCGGCGGTACAGGTAATGCGCTTGCTTACCCACTCGCTTCCGGCATGCATGACCATGGCGTAAGAACCACAATGATCGAAGGTTTCAAGAATAAAGACTTAGTTATTCTGGAAGATGAATTCAGAGAAAATGTTGATGAACTTTACGTTGTAACTGACGATGGTTCCTACGGCGAAAAAGCTTTCACAACACAGAAACTCGAAGAACTCATCCAGAAGGGCGAAAAATTCGACGAAATCGTTGCGGTTGGACCTCCAATCATGATGAAACTCGTTTGTGAAATCGCTGCGAAGTACAACATCCCATCCGTTGCTTCCCTTACCGCTTACATGATCGACGGTACAGGAATGTGCGGCGGCTGCAGATGCATGATCGGCGGCGAAGACAAATTCGTATGCGTAGACGGACCTGAATTCGACGGTTCTTTAGTAGACTGGGATGACCTCCTCAAGAGATCAAACTACTACAAAGATCAGGAAGCAGAAGACAGAGCTCACGTTTGCAGATTAACAGGAGGTGTTCGTTACCATGATTAATTTAGTAAACAAGCAGAATGCTATGCCTGAACAGGCTCCTGACGTAAGAAACAAAAACTTCTTGGAAGTATGTACAGGTTATACAGAAGATATGGCTATCAGAGAAGCAATGCGCTGCCTCAGATGCCGCAAAAAACCTTGTGTTTCCGGATGTCCGGTAAACATCAAGATTCCTGATTTCATTGCAAAGGTTGCGGAAGGTGACTTCGAAGCAGCTTATGAAATCATTTCCCAGGACAGCTCCCTTCCTGCAATCTGCGGTCGTGTATGTCCTCAGGAAAACCAGTGCCAGGGTCAGTGCGTACAGTGCGGCAAAGGCGAATCCGTTGCAATCGGTCGTCTTGAAAGATTCGTAGCAGACTGGCACGCAGCAAACTTCGGCGACGAAGAAATCGCTCCTGTAGAAGGAAACGGTCACAAAGTTGCTATCATCGGTGCAGGCCCTGCAGGTCTTGCATGCGCGGGCGACTTAATCAATAAGGGTTATGAAGTAACGGTTTACGAAGCTCTGCATAAGACAGGCGGCGTACTCGTTTACGGTATCCCTCAGTTCCGTCTTCCGAAGGAAATCGTAGCTGCTGAAGTGGCTAAGCTCGAAGCGAAGGGCGTTAAATTCGTTACAGACGCAGTTGTAGGACGCGCAATCACAGTTGACGAACTTATGAAAGAAGAAGGCTATGAATCCGTATTCATCGGAACAGGAGCAGGTCTTCCTTCCTTCATGCATATTCCGGGCGAAAACCTCATCGGTGTTTGCTCCGCAAACGAATACTTAACTCGTATCAACCTCATGAAGGCTTACCTTCCTGAATATGATACTCCGATTATGCATGCTGACAAGATTGCTATCGTAGGCGGCGGTAACGTAGCTATGGACGCTGCTCGCTGTGCGAAAAGAATGGGCGCAAGTGAAGTATATATCATCTATCGTCGTAGTATGGATGAACTTCCTGCAAGAGCAGAAGAAGTACACCACGCTATGGAAGAAGGTATCATCTTCAAGCTCCTGAACAACCCAGTTCAGATTCTCGGCGACGAAAACGGCAACGTAAGAGCAATCGAATGTGTTGAAATGGAACTCGGCGAACCGGATGCTTCCGGAAGAAGAAAACCTATCGTAAAAGAAGGTTCCAACTTCGAAATTCCTGTAGACATGGTTATCATGTCCATCGGAACCAAGCTCAACACTCTGATTCTTGACACTACTGAAAAGCTCGAAGCAAACCAGAAAGGCGGAATCGGAACGGATGCTGCAGCTGCAACAAACCGTGAAGGTATCTTCGCAGGTGGCGACGCTGTAACAGGCGCTGCAACTGTAATCAAGGCTATGGGCGCAGGCAAAACTGCTGCTGCAAGCATTGACGAATACCTTTCAAAGAAATAGGAGATATTCCTAAACAACAAAAACGGTGGCGGTTACTCCGCCACCTGAAATAAATTTCAAGTTTACTTTAAAAGCCCGAGGATAATTCCCCGGGCTTTTCTAATCATTCTTACATTCGCATTTTATTACTTTGTCACAGATTTCAGGCACTTTATAGTATGCCAAGTATCGGTTTTCCATCGGTATCCACAGTTTCTCAAAGTTCGCATATCTTTCTCTCCCCTCACGAGCAATAAGTCTCTCGCGTTGGAGTTCTTCCGAAATCAGCATACAAATGGAAAGGTCGTATGCCTTGCGAAATTCCGGGCGCATAGAATATGCACCCTCCACGATAACGAGGGGACAGTCCGCACCAATATTTACTGTTTCAATGATTTTACCGTCCTTGCACGAAAATTGTCCATAGGTGATTTCTGTCTTTTGTTTCAAATAAGGCAGAACTTCTCTTGCGAATCTTTCATAGTCAAGATTCCCACCCGGCTGAGCTCTGCGCTCCTCCGTTCTCAGCTCAAATGGCAGATGAAAATCGTCCGTGTGGATAACTGAGCCGCTGAATTGCTCGGCAAGTTCTGCAGCAAGCGTAGTCTTTCCGGAAGCACTCATTCCATCAATCGCAAGGACAGCGCGTTTCCCGGAAATCTTGCATTTTTCAACAATATCGTTTATTTGCGATAAAAGATTCTTCATCCTTTAAGCAGGCCTCCCACAAGAATATAATAGGATGGAACTTTGCCTTCCTCTACCCATTCAAGGTCGCATCCCAGAAAATCATGGACCGTCTTCCCCACATTGCCGCCGATTGATTCAATGGAATAGCGCATGTCCCTTGCGAATCTGCAAGGCTTTCCTTCACGCCTGCTGCAGTTTCCGCTGCCGCACACCGTGCAGTTTCCGGCGGATAAAGAGACTGAGCCCGGAATTTCAGCTTCTTTCGCAAACATCTCCTTTGACATTAATGCCTTAACTCTTTGCATAATCTTTTGACTTTCATCCACGGTCACATCCGGTTTAAAGTTAATCTTGTACCCATGAACCTCAAGAGTTTTGTATTTTTTCCAGTAATCCTCCACCGGGTCAAAATCATACGGCGGACACGACCATACCGTCCCATAACAAGGGCATGCCTTGCAGCATTCCAGAAACTCCTCAACATTTACATATTTCTCTAAATATTCTTCTACCGAAATCTCGTCGTTGAATCTTTCAAGCTCATATTTGTTTAAGTAATTTTCCATGTTGCTTTTTCCCCCCTTATTGTTTTTCTATGTAGCCGCTTATCGGCTCTGCGTACATATTGTCATCTGTTACAGGCTTGTAACGCTCACCGTCATATACATCCGTAAAACCGTTTGTCGCTTTATAGATTTCATTTGTTTCCGTGTCATAGACTCTTTCGTAGCCCAGCGTTGCATCGCTCTGCTTTTGGCTCATAATGTCCTGACTCTTGCTTCTAGTTTCCCATGATGACATAATTCCATCCATTGTTTGGTTGAAATTCTGACTTATTTGGTTTGCGAGTGCGACTTTTTCGTTGCTTGCCTGGTTGGTTGCACTTACAAAGCTGTCGGAATATTCCAAACTTTTCATACAATTCGTTAGAACATCTTCCCATTCTATAAAGCTGTCCTTCACCGCTGTAACCGCCATTACATTATATGCCATGTAATATCCACCGTCTGCGGTCTGCAGCTGATAACCCACAACTTTTCCGTTTGAAATGGTAAAGCTTCCAAAATCCACTACGGATGCAGCAAACATTCCCTCGCCATTCTTATCACCGTCCGTAAAGGTTGCCCTTAAAATCTTATATCCGAGGGCATGCGATTTTAAGCTGCTCGTCGATTCAAATTTTTCCGTTACATTAAAATTATCAAATCTCGGAAATTCATATCCTGCATAGCTCGGCTCCACATCAGAAACAAAGTCCGTGTATTTTCCAAATATCTTAAATAAGCCTTCTGTTGACGGATTCGAAAGAACCGGAGCTTTCGCCATCATCTCCGCTTGCGCATTCCCCATCTCATAATTGCTCTGCCATGCTTCTTTGCCCGCTTTGCTGTGAAGCAGACAATCAGCCTTAAGGAGCACAAACATCTGGTTAATAGGTTCACTTGGATCGTACACACGAATACTGTGATAAATATTTGTGCCGCCGCTTGTTACAACCCAGCCTTTCGGGATTGTCATGCTGAAATCAGAACATTCGTAAACTTCGGTCTCTACCGTCGCTGCTTCTGTTTTTGTGATAGATACATTGTCTCCGCATGCTGCAAGTGTAAATACCATAAGTATTGTCAGCATAAATAAAGCAATTTTTTTCATTTTCTCCACCTTTCCAAAAAACGGCAAAAGATTTTCTCTCTTGCCGTCTTCCATTGCTCTGTGCTTTAGTCTGTATAATTATCGAAGTATCCTTGGATGTAGATGAATGGGGTGCCCTTGTCTCCGGAGCCCGATGTCAGGTCGCAAAGGGAGCCGAGCAGGTCTGTAAGATGTCTCGGGGTTGTTCCTTCCGTTGCCATCTGTCCGACAAGGTTCGCATCCTTTTCTTTAATTGCGGTTTCAATCGCAGCCTTAAGTTCATCGCCTCTTAAATCGCCGAAATCGTTGTCAGCAAGATACTTAAGCTTAAGTTCGTTCGGCTGACCGATAAGTCCGCTTGTGAATCCAGGTGAAACAACAGGATCGGCAAGTTCCCAAATCTTACCCACAGGATCCTTAAATGCTCCATCACCGTATACCATTACTTCGACGGTTTTGCCTGTTTTTGCTTTGATGTCCGCCTGAACGCCTTCAACAAATTCCTGGCAATTTACAGGGAAAAGCTTGATTGTCCCTTCTGTTGCCTTGTTTGAACCGAGGATTCCGTATTCCGGATTGTATCCTGATCCGTCAACCGGCGCGTTAAGAAGGTCATCCATTCCAAGGACCACTTTGCCGCCTGCCTCTTTAATCAGTCTCTTGGTTCTTGCTCTTGTATGAATGTCGGCACAGATTACTCTGTCCGTATAATCAAGAATCTTTCTTGGATTGTTTGCAAAGATAATCTCTGCTTCTGCGCCTTCCTCTTCAATGAGTCCTTTATAGTAGTTTACATAGTCTACATCGGTAAAAGGATGGCGGGATTTGCCGAAAAGTTCTTCGAATCTTTCCTGAGTAAGCACATCTCTGTACGGATCAACGCCTTTTTCATCCATTAAGTCAAGATCCAGAATGTGATTTCCCACTTCGTCACTCGGATAGCTGAGCATCAAAACAACCTTCTTGCATCCCTTTGCAATACCTCTTAAACAGATTGCAAATCTGTTTCTGCTGAGAATCGGGAATACAACTCCGACGGTTTCTCCACCGAGTTTGTTTGCTACGTCCTTTGCAAGCTGCTCCGTTGTAGCATAATTTTTCTGTGAGCGGGCAAGTATGGATTCCGTTACGGCAAGGACATCCTTGTTTCCGATTTCGAAATCGCCGCCCTCTACACATGCCATAAATGTGTCCACTACAATTTTTCTGAGGTCGTCGCCCTCTTTTACGATAGGTCCGCGAATTCCGCGAGATACTGTACCTATTCTTCTCGTCATAATAACTCTCCTTTGCATAAAAATCCTGCCGGATCCGTTCCTATGAAGATTAACCTTTTCGGCCTTCGAACTATATTTTATTTTGCGAAAAATCGCACAATTAAGTATATCACACCTTTCGTATTTGTGGTACAATTATTTTGTAAAATGCTTGAATTACTTTAAATATCAATATACGCACGGCATTGCGTGCGGGGAAACGGAGATAAAAATGGCTTTTGGTTTTTTTAAGAAAGCGGAAACCGCAGATTTGATTTTTCATAATGGACATATCTATACGCAAGATCATGCCCTACCGTGGGCTGATGCCGTTGCTTGCATAGGTGAAAAAATACTGGGTGTCGGCAGTCTGGACGGCATGGATGAAATCATCGACGATCACACACAACTTATCGATCTTGACGGAAAATTTCTTTTTCCGGGGTTTATTGATGCACATCGCAGTCCGGTGCTTAAAGTCTTTGACGGCAGATTCATAGACTTAAGCGACTGCTGCACTCCCGAGGACGTTTTGGATTCGGTGACCGAATGGGCGGAAGAAAATCCGGATGATGAGATCCTTTTCGGGTACGGATATGCCGAAAACTTAAAGCCGGAAGATACGGAGGATAATCCCTTTGCTTCTGCAGAGTTTTTGAGCGAAGCATGCGGCGAAAAACCTGTTCTTCTTTTGTGTGCAAGTGGTGTTGACTGCTGGACAAACCGTGCTGCGGACGAAATTATCGCTTCCACTGCCGAAGAGGAATATGTTCAGACCATAACTGTCACTTATGTGCTGAACCTGCTGATTCCTTTTGATTTTGAGCAGATTGAGGAAGATGTCAAACAGGAAATCGAGGATCTGGCAGACCACGGATTTACAAGTGTTCTTAACCTCGGTACACCTGATTATTTTGAAAGCCTGTATCAGGACTCCATAATTGGTTTGTACAACGAAGGGGAGATCCGCCAAAGATTCTTCGGCTCCTATTACATGAATCGTCCGCTCATACCGAAGCCCATCATAAAACGCCTTATGAATCGAAAGACAACTTGCCTGGAACTCAACGGACTTCTGAATGCAAACATGCTGAACTTGTATCTTGACAACTCAAACAGTCCCGTTCCCTTTTCGCAGGACGCTCTGAATACGATACTTGCGGAGGTATCCGACAAAAGCTTTGATATTTTCGTTGAGGCAATCAATCGCGAAGATATGCTGATGGCCTACGATGCCTTCGAATTCATCCGTTCAAAAGGCTATAAAAATACATTTGTAATTGCTTCCGATCATACACTGACAGACGAAGAGGCCTCTGTACGCTCTTCATCAAGCGAAGTAATCGCCACATGCGGTACAAATCTTCTGGCCGACAGAAGCATATATTCACACGCAGCTTCGGCGGAAGAGGTTATAAATGAACTCACGATTAATGCCGCTCGCATAATCGGCATGCAAGACTCGCTCGGGAGCATCAAAGCCGGCATGCTCGCTGACTTTGCTATTTTCGATGAAAACCCGCTCGATTGTGAAATCAATCTTATTCCGAGACTACATGCGTGCATGACGGTACTCGGCGGGAATATCGTTTATGATGCAGAGAACGAAAATGATATGGAAATGTTCAATCTTATGATGTCCCAACAATACTAAATGAGCGAATAAATATTCACACTTTGAATTTTTTTAAGAAAAAATTCAATAAATTTCTTAACAGTTTGTTGACTTTGCGTCTACAAAGTGCTAAAATATACAAAAGTAAAAGATACTTTGCGAATAGTTATATTAGCAAACTTTCCTTCTTTTATTGAATACACACACACTTTCAGGGAAAGAGCCTCTCATCGGAGAGGCTCTTTCCTGTTATATTAACTTTGCGATTACTACGACTCTTACGTCTTTCCGACTGTCCTGTGTACAGGTTGAAAGCGTAATAAGGCGGTCTTCTTTGCTTATTTGTACATCATCGGAGTAAATATTCTCCGCTTGGATTGTTGAACTCAGCCGTTCAAATTTTTTATCGCTGCTCTCCTCATTAATCGGAAGATCATAGACCGGTCCTTCCACATCTGCCTGGAAGCATGCAATTACCTCATATTGACTCCACTCTTTCGCGCTGTTCAGAATGTATATACACGGATGTGTTTTTTTATATGTTTCATCTTTGTATTTTTTGAGTTTTCCGAACATACTTCCGTTATGCATGTTATGCCCATAGATAACGGTATTTCTGTCTGTGAAGTCTGCGCCACAGCGATAATCTATGAATATGCTTCCCGCGGTTAAATATTCCTTTTCGTATGACTGAAAAAGATATTGTTTGTTATTCTTCCCCTGCAAAACAGGAAAATTGATATTTGTCCCCGGAATATAGATCCATCCTATCACATCATCATTCACTTCCTGCAGCTGCTCAAGGTCAACTTCAATCGGATCTGTGTCTGTCTTATCCTCGCCGGAGGTATATTGCGTGACTGTATCGTCATACAGCTTGTCGATATTGCGGTACTCCAGAAAAATATTTACAATCTTATACAACGAAAAAAGAAACACGCAAAGAAAGGCTGCCGTCAAAATCCGATTTATAATTGCTTTTCTTCCGTGTTTCTTCTTGTCTTTCATTTTTTTAACTCAGCTATTTTACGTTCCAAATCCGCTCTGCCCGCTGCTGGGAGGCAACCAGATGCTGCTTCATGGCAAAGATTGCTCTTTCTTTGTCACGAAGCTTTATTGCCGCCAAAATAGCTCTATGCTCCTTTAAGATTGATTCCAAATACGACTGCTCGTAAAAAATTGATTTTCTGGTCTTATCTATGTATGCTTTGTAGGATCTCAAAACCTGTGCAAGAAATCTGCTTCTTGCCGAGGCATAGATGACATCGTGGAAACCTGCGTTGAGCTCCAAAACCTTTTTTCGGTCCATCTTCTTTGTATAGAACTCCATCATCTCGCACTGCTCTTCAAGAGCTGCGATTTCTTCCGGTGATATCCGTTCTACTGCCCATACAACGGCTAATTCTTCCAACGATTCTCTCACTGCATAAATATCCTCAACATCCTGCTTTGTGAAGCCTTTCGCAAAGCAGCCGCGGTTGGGAACATAGTCAATCAAACCTTCGTTTTCCAAGAGCTTAAATGCCTCCCTTATAGGAGTTCTGCTCACCCTCAGCTCTGTTGCTATTTGATTTTCTTTGATTTTTTCTCCGATTTCATACTCGCCTCTTAAGATTCTTTCGCGGACCACATCTGCGATTTCTTCCGTAAGGGATGATGAAGGGGAAAACTCCCGATTGTCTGTCATTATTCTTGCTCCTAAACGAATTAAGGTTTTCGATTCTGTAATGCCTTACAGAATATAGTTTTCGAGTACCTGTCCGTCAAAATCGAAATCTTCGATCTGAAGATAATACTCTGCGGTATCAACCAATGCTTTCATCGGGCAAAGTCCGATTACTTCTGTACCGATTACCTGCACGCCGTATCTCTTTGCTTCTGCCTTTACAAGTTCCGTAACTCTGTATAATGGTGTTACTCTGTAGTCGGTCATGTTGATGGAAACCTGTGCGATTCCTCTGTCTTCAAGCATGAAGCCCATAGCCTTTACGCAACGGAGACCGCCGTCTTTTTCTCTGATGATGTTTGCAATGTTCTTTGCAATCTGAACATCGGAGGTGTTGAGGTTGAGGTTGTATGCTACCAGAGGAGGTCTTGCTCCTACTGCAACAACGCCGCCTGTAGGGTTGATTCTTCTGCCTCCGAAATCCGGTTCCCATTCTTCCTGCTGAACCTTTTCTGCCATGCCCTCAAACTGTCCTTTTCTGATTGTTGCAAGGTTCTTTCTTTCCGGTCTTGTTGCTGACATTTCATAAAGGAATACCGGAAGGTCTGCTTCCTCTGCGATTCTCTTGCCGACAACCTTGGAAAGTTCGATACATTCTTCGTTTGTTGCGTCCTTAATCGGAACGAACGGCATAACGTCAACACAGCCCATTCTTGGGTGTTCGCCTGTGTGCTTGTTGAGGTCAATGAGTTCTACAGCTTTCTTTGCAAGTTTTACGCTTGCTTCTTCTACGCCCTTTGCATCGCCGATATAAGTGATAACGGTTCTGTTATGGTTAGGGTCTGATGAATAGTTTAACAGTGTGCAGCCTGCAGTTGTTCTGATCTGGTCCACACATGCTTCGATAACTTCTTGATTTCTTCCCTCTGAAATATTAGGGATGCTTTCAATAATCTGAGCCATTTCTATCTCCTTCTTGCCTTGCGGCATTGTATTTTACAGTGATTCCAAAACTTTCTTATAAATTGCGTCCGCAATAACTTCCGCTTCTTCCACCATCTTTGCACCTTCTGCAAATTTTGCTTTCGCAGCTTCATCCTTAACGCCCGGAAGGTTAATCATTACGTTCAGCCATGCACCTTTGATCCCTGCGAGCAGGTTAAGTGCTGCAACGCCGAGGTCGGAAACTGCGTTAGGGTTGGATTTTCCTACGATTGTTTCCGTTACTTTGAGGGCATCCATGCAAAGCGTAAGTGTCTCGAACGGAACTTCCGTTGCCACGAGAGTTGCATCCGCGATTGCCTTGCTTCTTGCTTCTTTGTTTTCATCGGTGTCTTTCGGCATCTTGAATGCAGCGGATACAAGGTTGAATGCCTCCGTATCTTTATCGATGGCTTCCACAAGTTTTGCATAAAGCTCTGTCGCTTCTGCCTTTGCTTTCTTGCAGCCTTCTTCAAAATCAGCATATCGTTCTCTTCCGATTGTAAGATCCGAAACCATTGCAACAAGACCGATTCCCTGTGCTGCGGAAAGTGCGCTTACACTGCCGCCGCCCGGTGCCGGTGCATCGGATTTCAATAAATCCAAATAATCTTTTACCGTTAATTCAACTAATTTCATTAAACCAAATTTCCTTTCTTAATCGTCTGCAGTGCGAGATTGGATCCGAAACGGTAGCAAAGCATTTCCATGTTTGGTGCGTTCCAGATTACCATATCCGCATCTTTTCCGACTTCAAGTGTACCGACTCTGTCTCCTCTGTTGATTCCGCATGCCGGATTGATTGTGACAGCAGTAAGGACTTCTTCCGGTGTCATTCTGTACTTCAAATAACCGAGGTTCATTACGAACTGCAGGTTCAGTGACGGACAGGAACCCGGGTTGAAATCTGATGCGATTGCAACCGGTACTTCAAACTCATCTATCATTCTCCTTACCGGTGCAAAGGTTGCGCCCAGATAGAAGGATGTAGCCGGAAGACACATTGCGATTGTTCCGCCTTTTGCCATGGACGCCATTCCCGTATCGTCGATTACGATTAAATGTTCTGCCGATGTCGCATGCATTTCTCCGGCAAGGACACTGCCTCCAATCGCTTCAATTTCGTCCGCGTGAATCTTAAGTCCGAATCCCATATCTTTTGCGGCCTGCAGATACTTTCTGCTCTGTTCCACGTCGAAAACAGAATCTTCCGTGAAGATATCGATAAACTCTGCCAAATTATGTTCTTTTACATACGGCATCATTTCGTCGATGCAAAGCTGAATAAACTCATCTTCTCTGCCCTTCCAGTCTGCAAGTACAACATGCGCCGGCATAAAAGTGGAAACAATATCCATCGGGTGGTCTTCATTGAGTTTTTTCAGTACTTCAAGAAGTTTCACTTCTGTTTTGAGGTCAATTCCGTAGCCGCTCTTGGCTTCACAAGTGGTAACTCCGAGAGTCATCATCTCATCAAGGAATCCCTCCGTCTTGTCGTACAGCTCTTCAAAGCTTGCTTCTCTTGTTTTCTTTACGGTGTCGTTTATGCCGCCGCCGGCTCTCAGGATGTCAAGATAACCTGCGCCTTTGAGCTTCAGCGGAATCTCGTTCTGTCGGTATCCGCCGAATACCAAATGGGTATGTCCTTCAACAAGTCCCGGTGTTACGAGGTTCCCCTCGGCATCAAGCACCACATCGACATCCTCTTCCGCACAAGGAAGCTCCCCGTCTGAGGTGATTGCCTTAATAATGCCGTCTTCTGCGAGAACCGCCGCATCTTTTAATTTAATATTTTCACCCTGCTGAGCCCCCTTGTGCGGGAAACTTCCCGCCGGGGTCTGCAGAATACCTATATTTTTTACGAGTAAAGTAGACATAGTCTCTCCTTTTCGTTTATCGGTTTTTTATTTTACGAATTTATCTACTGTTTTTTCAACTAAATCTTCGTCTGCAATGTAAGGGATTGTGATGTGACCCTTGCCTGCATAATTTTCGTTGTAAGCTACGGATGTTTCAACAGCATGTTCGTTTCTTGCCCAGTTTCTGCGGGCAACACCGCCCATTACGTCCCACATCATTGCGGACTTCAAAATTTCATCAACTCTTTCGGATCCGTCAAGAAGAAGACCGAAACCACCGTTGATGGACTTGCCGATGCCTACGCCGCCGCCGTTGTGAAGTGCACATAAGGACATTCCTCTTGCTGCATTTCCTGCGAAGCACTGAACAGCCATATCTGCCATAACATTGGAACCGTCTTTGATGTTGGAAGTTTCTCTGAACGGAGAATCCGTTCCGGATACATCGTGGTGGTCACGACCCATCATGACAGGACCAATCTTTCCTTCTCTTACCAGCTTGTTGAATGCAAGGCCGATGTCGCGTCTGCCTTCCGCATCCTGGTAAAGAATACGAGCCTGTGTACCTACTACGAGTTTGTTCTTCTTTGCATCTCTGATCCAGATCCAGTTATCTCTGTCCTGACCGCGTCTGTTCGGGTCGATAACTTCCATAGCAGCCTTGTCTGTTGCATCAAGGTCTTCCGGCTTTCCGGACAAGCATACCCATCTGAATGGTCCGTATCCGTAGTCAAAGAGGATCGGTCCCATGATGTCTTCAACATAGGAAGGCCAAATGAATCCATCTTTGTCATCGTATCCGTTCTTGGAAATTTCCTTAACGCCTGCGTCATACATAGCCTTCATGAAGGAGTTGCCGTAGTCGAAGAAATAAGTTCCTCTCTCTGTAAGAGTCTTGATTGCGTGATAGTGTCTATGTAAAGTCTTATCAACTTCCTTAATGAAGTTGTCTCTGTTTTCGTGAAGTTCTCTTGTTCTTTCTTCAAATGTCATTCCTACCGGGCAGTATCCGCCGTTGTATACATTGTGACAGGAAGTCTGGTCGGAAAGAAGGTCGATGTGGAAGTTCTTTTCAACAGCTGCTTCCAGAAGATCAACGATATTGCCGTGATATGCGATGGAAATGGATTCCTTAGCTGCAATCTTCTCATTTGCGAGTTTGAAGATTTCATCGATGTCATCCATGATAACATCAACCCAGCCCTGGTCGTGTCTTGTTTCGATTCTGGAAAGGTCAACTTCTGCAAAGATACCTACTGCATTTGCGATGTTTGCAGCCTTAGGCTGAGCGCCGCTCATGCCGCCGAGTCCGGACGATACGAAAGTATGTCCTGCAAGGTCTCCGTCCTGCGGAATGCCGAGTTCTTTACGACCTGCATTCAGAATTGTGTTGAATGTTCCGTGAACGATGCCTTGAGGTCCGATGTACATCCATCCGCCTGCTGTCATCTGTCCGTAGTTAGCAACTCCCATTTCTTCTGCGATTTCCCAATCGTCGAGGTTGTCATACATACCAACCATCAGGGAGTTTGTGATGATTACTCTCGGTGCCGTCGGCTTGGATGGGAATAATCCGAGAGGATGTCCGGATTCCACTACCAAAGTCTGGTCTTCCGTTAATTCTTCAAGGTATTTCTTGATCAATCTGTACTGGAGCCAGTTCTGACAAACAGAACCTGTTTCACCGTAAGTTACCAATTCATACGGATATAAAGCAACTTCAAAGTCGAGGTTGTTATCAATCATAACCTGGAAAGCCTTACCCGCAAGACATTTACCCTTATATTCGTTAATTGGTTTTCCGTAGATTCTGCCTTCCGGTCTGTATCTGTAAGCATAGATTCTGCCGCGTGTTGTGAGTTCTTCCATAAACTCAGGAGCAAGCTTTTCGTGAAGTTCTTCCGGAACGTATCTCAATGCGTTCTTTAAAGCAACCTTTGTCTGCGCCTTTGTAAGTCTGAATCCTCTGTCCGGTGCACGTCTGATTCCTTCCTGGAATTCAGGATAGTCCGGATACTCGTTATCTAAGCGAATCTTCATTGCACCTTCGAGTGTTTTGTTATCTAACATATTTCTTCCTCCTTATACAAAATACCGACAGGCCCAGCCTTGCAGGACCGGTCGGTAAAATATTGCGTTTCTTGTATATTATTTAAGTGTTACAACCTTTTCTACTGCTTCCAAAATGGAGTTGTCTTTTACCATTTCGTCGAATTTTGCAAGGTAATCAATCATGATGATGTCCTTTTCAACCGGCTCTGCGATTGAACGGATATGTTCATAAGCTGCTTTTGTTGCAGGTGCGAGGTTCTCAATTCCCTTTTCACCCAATTCCTGACGAAGCCAAATTCCCTGAGCTGCTGCAGCAAGTTCAATTCCGATTACTTTCTGAGCATTGTCCAGTACCATCGCTGCTGTTCTTGCGGAAGTTGCGCCCATGGATACATGGTCTTCCTGGTTTGCGGATGTTGGGATGGAGTCAACACATGCAGGGTGATCGTAAACCTTGTTTTCGGAAACCATGGATGCAGATGCATACTGTGCAATCATGAAACCGTTGTTAAGACCGCCATCCTTAACAAGGAATGCAGGAAGTCCTTCGGATAATGCAGGGTTTACAAGTCTTTCCGTTCTTCTTTCTGCAACATTTGCAAGTTCGGAAATCGCAATCTTCAGGAAGTCGAAAGCAAGTGCCATCGGCTGGCCGTGGAAGTTGCCGCCGGAGATTACTTCATCGTCATCCGGGAATACGATTGGGTTGTCTGTTACCGCATTGATTTCTCTGGATACTGCTTCATATACATACATAATCGCATCTCTGGAAGCACCGTGAATCTGCGGCATGCATCTCTGTGAATACGGATCCTGAACCTTTGTAGGGTGAAGCGGAAGTGCGTTTCCGGAGCCTGCAAGAAGGTTTCTCATGTTTTCTGCAACATCCATCTGTCCCTGATGTCCTCTGAGGAGGTGAGTCTTCGGGTCGTATGCTTTTGCGATTGCGTGAAGTGCTTCACCTGTAAGGGCTGCTGCTATATCAGCAATTTTCATAAGATGCATTGCATCGTATAATGTGTTAAGTCCTACTGCTGTAAGCATCTGAGTTCCGTTGTTAAGTGCAAGACCTTCTTTGGAAGCAAGTACAACCGGCTTAAGACCAGTCTTTTCGAAAGCTTCCTTTGCTTCGATAACTTCGCCCTTGTATTCAACTTTTCCGAGTCCGATAAGTCCGAGTGCGATGCAGGAAAGCGGTGCAAGGTCTCCGGAGGCTCCTACGGAACCTTTTTCAGGAACGATAGGATGAATTCCGGCATTAAGCATATCGATTAAAGTCTGCAAAGTTTCAAGTCTGATTCCGGAGTTTCCTCTTGATAATGAGTTTGCTCTGAGGAGCATAGCCGCTCTTACATACTTCTGGTCGTAAGGCTTGCCCATCGAGCAAGTGTGGCTGATAATTAAGTTTCTCTGAAGTTCTGCTGTCTGGTCAGTGTCGATTGCAACGCTTGCAAACTTACCGAAACCGGTTGTAAGTCCGTAAACAACCGCCTTTTCAGCAACCTTTTTTTCAACATATGCTCTTGCTTTGTTAACAGCTTCGATAGCTTCAGGAGCAAGCTCAACCTTTTCGTGATGTCTGCATACGCTGATTACCTGTTCGATCGTAAGATCGCGTCCATTAATAATTACTGCCATTTTTTCTCTCCATTTCTTATAATTATTCACTCTCACGAATATTTATCCGCATTAGCATTCTTTAATTTGTTACTTAATATTATAATATTTTTGTCGCCGATATTCCATACTTTTTTGCTTTAATTCTGCTAAATTCAGGCTTTTTTAAGCCTTTTTGAACGATTTTTCTTCGAAAGAAACCAAAATATTTTTCCCGGTTTACACTTTAACGCATTACCGCTTTATCGTGTATATTTATAAAACCGTTTCTTTTTTAACAGCGTTCACCGATTTTTTTCACCTGTATGCGTTGAAATTTAAGCATTTGTTCTCGCACGAAAAAAAGAACGCATCCGTAAAGTTATTGTTTTACCGTCTGCGTTCTCTGTTTTTTCATTATTTCTCCGATTTGGGCATCTTGTATTTTAAAATATACAATTTTTATGCATTTTTTCGGAATTAGTCTGCAACATATGGAAGAAGTGCAACGATTCTTGCTCTCTTGATAGCAGTCGTTACTTCTCTCTGATGCATAGCGCAAGTACCTGTGATTCTCTTAGGTAAAATCTTGCCTCTTTCAGTGATGTATCTTCTTAATTTTTCTACATCCTTGTAATCGATCTTTTCGCTCTTATCGGCACAGAACTGACATACTTTCTTTCTTCTCATGCCGCCACCGCGTCTTTTATCCATCATGGTTTCATATCTCCTTTCTGTTAGAACGGAATATCTTCGTCAATTGCAGCGAATCCTTCCGGTGCTTCGTCTACCGCTTGTGCTCGGTACTGCTGTCCGGATGAACTCCCCTGTCCCGAAGGTCTGTCTCCCCATTCTAAAAATTCTACTCTGTCAGCTACGACATCCGTGGTGTAAACAGTTGCACCGTCCTTATTGGTGTAGCTTCCGGTCTGGATTCTACCCTGAACGCCTACCAGTCTTCCCTTTGCAAGGAATCTTTCGCAGTTCTCAGCCTGTTTGCCGAAAACGGTAACTCTCGGAAAGTCCGTCTGCTTCTCGCCGCCTGCTCTCACAGGTCTGTCAATCGCAACGGTAAACGTACATACCGCCATCTGTGTGCCGGCTGTATATCTTACTTCCGGGTCTCTGGTTAATCTTCCGATTAATACAACGCTGTTCATATTACACCTCGCTCCTATTTCTCATCCTTGCTTAAAATGATGTGTCTGATTACGTTATCGGAAATCTTGAGTCTTCTGTCAAGTTCCTTAGGTAATGTCGGGTTGCCCTTGAAGTCAACTACTACATAGTATCCTTCTTCCTTCTTGTTGATAGGATAAGCAAGCTTTCTCATTCCCCAAACGTCTACTTTTTCAACTTCACCATCAGCAGCAATAATGGACTGAACTGTCTCTACTGTCGCATCTTTCTTTTCATCTTCCAAAGCAGCGTCGATAATGAACATAACTTCATAATTTGTCATCTTGTCACCTCCCTATGGACTTATATGGCGACGTTTTCCGCGCTTCCGGCCGCACTGCCGAAATTCGCGCATCGTCGCAGAGAATTGTACGGGCACAACCGTACCCAATAATTATACTACAAAATCCGTGAAATGCAAGCATTTTTTTATTTCAAGACCGTTCCGTCTGCAAGCGTAATGGTATACCCGTTAAAATGAATCGCACCTCACAGCGAGATAGCTTCTGTCTGAAAAAATCCGAGCTGTCTGCCAATGGTGTCTGCGCACGCAGCATTGCGGAAGGGCACCATGGGCGCATAACGGCGACATCGCCTTCGGATGATGTGATTGTGTTTGCCGCAGACTTGAAGTAGTCTGCAAACTTCTACGAAAACGCTGCAAAAGCATGCGAATAATTTTGATAAGTTTTTGAATTTGTGATAAAATGGATGCAGGAAATTTTGCGAGAAGGGGGTTTTATCATGAAAATTATCGATTTGACGCATACGATTTCCGAAGACATGCCGGTTTATCCGGGCACCGAGCCACCGGTTTTAAAACAGGCAAATACATACGAGAGAGACGGATTTAAAGAGACCCTTCTTTCCATGTATTCGCACACCGGAACCCATGTGGATCCACCCGCTCATCTGTTTGCGGACAGAACAACTCTGGACGCACTTCCGATTGAGCAATTTGCAGGAAAAGCACTGGTTGTCGACTGCACGCATCTTGCAGAAGGCGAGACTATCACTATGGCAGAAATGGAAAAAGCGGACATCGAAAAAGCAAAAGCTGCTGACTTTCTGCTCTTTTATCTTGGCTGGGATAAGCGTTGGGGCAGCGACCGTTATTTCGGCGATTACCCTTGCATTGACGATGAGGTTTTGGATTTCATCCTGGGTACGGGAAAGAAAGGGATCGGTTTTGATGTTATCGGCATGGATCCGATTCCCGATGCAAACCTGACGCGTCACAAGAAACTTTTCCGCAAGCATGAAATTATTAACATTGAAAATCTCTGCAATCTCGATAAATGCGGCAAGGACCTGTTCTGGTTCTTCGCACTGCCGCTGAAATGGAAAAACGCCGACGGCGCTCCGCTTAGAGCCGTGGCGTTTTGGTCTGATTAAAATTATAATTCCACATACCGATAGCCATTCCCGTGCTTTGCTGTCCAAAAGCTCCGACTTGCAGTCTGTTTTAAAAAAGAAAGCTTAGTTTTCATCAGAAGCCGGGAATCTGACTGTCATGGAAGTTCCACACTCTGAGTTTTCTTCAGCCCTTATTTCGCCACCGTGAAGAGCAGTTATATTCCAAACGAGTGAAAGGCCGAGTCCCACGCCTCCGTATTCTCTGCTGCGTGATTTGTCAACCCGGAAGAAGGGCTGAAAGATACTATCGCGATACTCTTTCGGAATTCCAAATCCGGTATCGGAAACTTTGATAAGAAGATCTGAATCATCCTCTGTTACCGAAACGGTTACCGCTCCGTTATCCCGATTATAGCGGATGGCATTTTCAATCAAATTAAACAGCAGACGATAGATCAGCGTGTCGCTTCCCGTCATGAAGGCATCCCCTGTATGCGTAAGGCTGATGCTCTTCTTTTCTGCGAGAGGAGCAAGATCCGTAAAAATTTCTTCTATCATCGGAAACAATTGGATTCTGTCATTGCACGGGATTGTGTGAAGTTCACTCATTTCAAGCAGAGTTCTGGTCATCTGCGCCATGCGCTCGGTCTGCTCTTCCAGCAACTTCAGAAAATCCGCAGTCTCCTGCAGGATGTCGGGGTGCTCGGCAGCAAACAGTTCGATCTGCGCCTGCATAAGCGTAAGAGGTGTGCGGAGTTCATGCGCGGCATTTCCCGGAAACTGACGCTGAGCGTTAAATCCTTCATCAAGGCGGTCCATCATACAGTTAAAGGAAGTTTTAAAATGCTGAAACTCCGGAATGACATCTTCTGTGATTTTCATCTCTGTTAGGTTTGTAGTCTGCACATTCTCCACACGCGACGCAAAATTCCGTAAAGGCTTCAATGCATGTCCGCTCACAAAATACGCAAGTACTCCGCCGAGCAGCGTTACGGCGAATGTGATGCACCAGTTTGTAAAGTAATAATCTTTTTGCATACCGTCGATTATAATAGTAAGATTATTGTCGGTTTTGTCGGTTTCCGGACTAAAAGCTTCCGGATCGCTGCCTGCGGTGATTTCGCAATTGGATACATAGGACCCTATGGAGTCCATATATCGGCTTCCGGAATAACTGAGAAGAAGATTGATGGACACACAGATTACCCCTATCAAAAGTGAGGTTGTCAAGGCTATACGCCACTTGAGCGAGAGTTTTTTCATGATTCTTTATCCTCCATAACATAACCTTCTCCGATGCGGTTATATATAGGATCGCATCCCAGCGACGCACGCAGTTTTTTTCGAAGAGAGGAAATATGTACGCGAATCGAATTGCTGAAAGAATCCACGCTGTTGTCCCAGACATGCCCAATCAGCTCTTCCTGACTGACAGGGCGTCCCTGGTGCAGCAGCAGATATTCCAAAATACCGATTTCTTTTCTTGTGAGGGTAAGTTCCTGTCCCCGAACAGAGGCCGTGCGGGATTTCGTGTCAAAGGAAAGATCCCCACAGGAAAGCACGACATCATTTTGCGTAAACTTACGCAGCGTAAGACTGCGTATGCGTGCCTCGAGTTCCTCCAGATGAAAAGGTTTGGAGAGATAATCGCTTGCCCCGGCATCGAGCCCGGCTACCTTGTCCGAAACCTCGCTTCGTGCCGAGAGAATCAGTACCCGGGTATCCTTATCCGTCTGCCTAAGCTGTCGGAGAACGGTCATCCCGTCCGCGCCGGGTAAATTCAAATCAAGCAGTACAAGATCGTATTTTTCCACAGCTAAGAGATTCAAAGCCTCATTTCCGTCATAGCAAAAATCCACGCTGTATGCGAGTCTCCTAAGGCTGCGCACAATCGTTTCGCAAAGCGTGCGCTCGTCTTCAACGATCAGAATATGCATAAAAGTCCTCCTTGTGTTTCGAATCATCCGTTACGTTTCATCCGCTTCGAATCATTCGTTTAGATAGTTACAGTATACCATGTCGACATAAATTTTTGGTTAAATATTCGTTCTTAACAGTAATTTTATATCCGTCATGCTAAAATGTGGGATAAAGAGGTGAGAAAATGAATCAATCTAAAAGCAAAATTAGAAAAAAGATTGCAATGCAGGTAATATTACTCGGCTGCGGCGTTGCAATGCTGTTCCTTGGGATTTGGCGCGGAGAAATTGATATCGTGCTGTCCAAGGCAGTCAGACTGTGTTTGGAGTATGTGGGAATTGGATAAGAAGAAAAAGCGTAAATCAAAGTCAACATCTCGGATTTTGGCACATTTCAGAGGAGTTTTTCAGGCATCGGCGACTTTGCTTTCCAATCTGCACCTTGCGAATTTTGGGAGCGGCGGTATTTACAGGGGAGTGGGAAAAGCCGTTTGTGTGCCGGGACTGAACTGCTATTCTTGTCCCGCCGCGTCAGCTGCATGTCCGATAGGAGCTTTTCAGGCGGTCGCAGGCTCGTCAAAATTTAGTTTTTCCTATTATATAGCCGGATTTCTGATTTTGACAGGGGTGATGCTTGGACGGTTTGTATGCGGATTTTTATGCCCGTTCGGCTGGCTTCAGGAACTTTTGCACAAGATACCGACGAGAAAATTTTCAACATAAAGGCTGAAAGCACTGACTTATGTCAAATATGCGGTGCTTGCTGTCATGGTGGTGCTGCTTCCGGCAATTTGGGTAAACGATGTCGGAATGGGCGATCCGCTTTTCTGTAAGTACCTCTGCCCACAGGGAGTGCTCGAGGGCGCGATTCCGCTGTCCATAGTCGACATGGGAATACGAGCTGCGCTCGGAAAGCTTTTTACATGGAAGCTTGGCATATTGACGACTGTCATCGTACTCAGCATACTGCTTTATCGCCCGTTTTGCAAGTGGCTCTGCCCACTCGGTGCGATTTACGCGCTGATGAACAAAGTGTCGCTGCTCGGCATGGAAGTCGATAAGACAAAGTGTGTCTCATGCGGCAAATGCGCGAAAGCGTGTAAGATGGATGTGGACGTAACCCAAACGCCGGATCACGCGGAATGCATTCGCTGCGGAATGTGCGTCAAAGCCTGCCCTTGCGATGCGATTGCTTTTCGATACGGTTTCGAAAAATCTGAGAAGACTTCCGAAAAAAAATATGAAACAAAGGAGAACTAAAATGAAAGAAAAAAAATTATTATCAATGCTGCTTATCACACTGCTCGTACTTTCTTTGGCGGCATGTGCCAAAAACGGAGGCGATCCGGACAACATGAGTGCAGAGCCTGCAAGCGAAAAAGAAGCAATCGAAATGTATAAGACACTGATGGGTGAGGAACAGGAGATCCTCGCAGAAAACACCGAACTTTGGCAAAAGGTCTATATGGAGGCGGACAAGGGCATGGCGATGGTGGAAGACGGAAAGAATTACGGCGAGTTTCTTCTTGATACCATAGAGTCTATAAGCGACGAATTTACAGAGGATGAGCTTACTTTGCTGCGTGAGAAGGCAACGCGGATCAGTGAAATCGAAAAGAAGCTTACCGCAATCGAAGAAAAATATCCGGAGACGGCACAGAAGGCTTTAGACGGTGGCATGGACATGAGCACGGATGCAGAGGCCATGAAACAATTTCCTTCCTTTGAGGGCAGCGACCTAAACGGGAATAAGGTAAAAAGCAGCGAACTGTTTTCGAAGAATGCGGTTACCGTTGTAAACTTCTGGTTTACGACCTGAAATCCTTGTGTGGGTGAACTTTCCGATCTTGACGCGCTGAATCAGGATCTTTCGAAGCAGGGCGGCGAAGTCATCGGTATCAATTCCTTTACACTGGACGGAGACAAGACAGCAGTCGACGAGGCGAAAGCGGTTCTCGACAAGAAAGGAGCAAGCTACCGAAACGTCTATTTCAATACAGACAGTGAAACGGGAAAACTCATTGAAACCGTCTATGCTTTTCCGACCACTTATGTGGTGGACAGAAACGGTAATATCGTAGGTGATCCGATTGTCGGTGCGATTACGGAAAAATCTCAAAGCGAAGCACTGAAAAAGCAGATAGACAAGGCACTGAAGCAAGATATGAAGCA
>JALERA010000091.1:0-6814 GCA_022764365.1 Bacillota bacterium | reverse complement strand
TGAGCCCGGAAATGAAAAGAACCGGTTTCGGTGCGGTATCCGGTTCCCGTGGCACCTACAATACGATGTATGTTTTCGATTTCGGCAGAAAAGTTAAGACAAATTATCAGGTCGCATGGCCTGCACAGCAAATGCCTGTCTCCTATTTCCCGGAAGGTACTCCGTGGAGCCTTTCTCTCGGTAAAGTGTTAAACTCGGAAAAAATCAAAGTAACTCTTACAAGACTTTCAGATAACAAGGTATGGAATTTCTCAAAAAAACAAGCCGACGGTGCTTTTTATGTAAACAACGACGGCTATGGTCAAAAAGGCTGTATTATATTTAATCCGAAGAATATCGGCCACTGCAAGAGCGGCGACAAATTTATAGTTAAAGTTTCGGGTGTCGGCAAAGAAATCAGCTACAGCGTGAATTTCTTCTAATCGGTGTCTGAGGACTGATTTAAAATGCATAAAAAATGTGCATCGATTTTGATGCACATTTTGCTTTATTTATTATTCATCGACAGGCTCCATTCCTCGAGATTGGTGTGGAGCAGTTTGTGTGCACGATCGGAAAGCGGTTCTCCGAGGAATTCCTCATAGGTAAGCTGTATGGCCTTGTTTTCGTGGGAGAACCTCAAATTGTTCACCTTGTCAAGTCCATAAAGCTTCTTCGCTCTCTCGGGGGCAAGTTCCTGACCGTCTCTGAACGGCTGTCCGCCGCCGCCTACGCAGCCTCCCGGACATGCCATGATTTCAACGAAATCATACTCTGCCTTTCCGCTTCTGACAGCGTCTATCAGTGCTCTTGCATTGCCCAGGCCGTTTGCTACGGCAACCTTAAGCTGTGTGCCCGCCAAATCGAATTTCGCTTCTTTCCAGCCCTTCATGCCTCTGACTTCCTTAAACGCATCAGGCTGTGGATTTTCGCCGGTTACGAGGTAATATGCGCTTCTGAGTGCTGCTTCCATAACACCGCCGGTTGTTCCGAAAATCGTTGCCGCACCGGACCCTTCACCGAAAATGTCGTCAAACGGCATGTCCGTAAGATCCTGCGGTTTAATGCTGTCACTTCTTATGAAGCGGTCGAGTTCTCTTGTTGTGAGTACCAAATCGACATCTCTGCCGTGCTGGCTGTCATTTACCTCAGGAACCGTCATCTCGTATTTCTTTGCAACACAAGGCATGATGGATACTGAGAAGATCCTATCGGGATCAATTCCGAGCTTGTATGCGATAAAAGTCTTTGACATGCTGCCGAACATCTGCTGCGGCGATTTTGCCGTGGATAAATCTTCTACCAAATCCGGATACTGTGTCTTTGCAAACCTTATCCAGCCCGGGCAGCACGAAGTAAACATCGGCCATCTGTGGCGGTTTCGGTTTGCAAGTCTTTCGAGGAATTCACTGCCCTCTTCCATGATGGTAAGGTCCGCTGTGTAATTCGTATCGAAAACATAGTCGATTCCGATTTTTTTGAGTGCACATACGAGCTTTCCGAGCGTTGCGTCCTTATCCTTAAGTCCGATCTGCTCGCCCCAGGCGGTTCTTACGGCCGGTGCAATCTGCACCATCGTGATGATGTCCGGATCCGCAAGCGCATCGTTTAAGTCAAATCTGTCGTCTCTTTCCCGCAAAGCCCCCACCGGGCAATGGGTAATGCACTGTCCGCAAAGTGCACAGTCTACACTGTTAATATCGCTGTTGTCTCTTACGCCGATGGTAGTTCTGTATCCGGAACCCGACAAATTCCATACACCCAGCCCCTGTATTTTTTCGCAGACCTGTATGCAGCGCATGCATTTCACACACTTGGATGCGTCTCTTATGATCGGCATTTCCTTGTCCCACCGGTCGATTTCGGCTGTGTTTTCGTAATCGCTTATGATAATACCCAAATCGTTTGCGATCGTCTGCAATGTGCAGTTTCCGCTCTTGATGCAGCTTGCACAGTTCGTTTTGTGGTCGGAAAGAATCAGGTCAACATTGATTCTTCTGGTTCTCCTGACACGCGGACTGTTTGTCATAATTTCCATGCCGTCCTCGCAAACGGTGTTGCATGCGGTTACCAGCTTTTCCATGCCTTTTATTTCAACGAGGCAGACTCTGCACGCGCCGATTTCATTTAAATCTTTCAGATAGCAGAGATGCGGAATATGGATGCCGACCTTTTCTGCAGCTTCCATGATGGTGGTTCCGTCTTCAACAGCGATGTTCTGTCCGTTTATAATCAGTTTTACCATTTTGTATTCCTCCCTCCTCTGAATGATCCGAAGCCGTGATAATCGCATCGCAGGCATCTTGATGCTTCCTGCATTGCTTCTTCAAGGCTCATTCCTTGTTCGACTTCATCGAAGTCATTGCCTCTCTGGTTTGCGAATCTTTCTTTGAGTTCTGTTCTTCCGCAAGGCATATTGTCATCCGGGGTAGGCAGTGGAATATCCACATCAACTTCAATTTCATGATTGAATCCAAGGTAGGAGTCTATGTTTGCGGCTGCAACCTTTCCGGCTGCAATCGCATTGATAACAGTTGACGGTCCCGTTACACAGTCACCGCCGGCATAGGTACCCTTAACGTTTGCGATTACACTGCTTTTCTTTGCCTGAATGTTTCCGCGGAATACAGGAATTCCGTACTCTTCAAAGAATCGAATATCGGTTGCCTGTCCGATTGCGGAAATAATAATATCGCATGGGATCTTTTCTTCCGGCTCGGAAGAATCCATAGGCTTCGGTCTTCCCGAATTATCCGCTTTCCCGGCAATCTGCGGCTTCACCCAAAGAGCCTCAACTTCACCGTGTTTATTGGTTTCTATTCTCGAAGGTGTCTTGAGTTGCAAGAGGTTACAGCCTTCTGCAATTGCCCCGCCGATTTCGTCAGGAAGTGCGGTCATGTCATCTCTTCTTCTTCTGTAAACGATGCTTACATCCGTCGCTCCGAGGCGTTTTGCTGTTCTTGCCACATCCATTGCCACGTTGCCGCCGCCGATTACCACAACCACTTTGTCGCGGAAGTCCGGCATAGCATCGTCTCCGATGCCTCTGAGCATTTCAACTGCCGGAATTACGCCTTTTGCGTATTCTCCCGGTATGCCGATGCTCTTCGCATTATGGGAACCGATTGAAATATAGGCTGCATCGAAATTATTTCTGATTTCCGCCATGGCTTCCGGAGTCGAAACATCGTAATCGGTTTTTACTTCGATGCCGGTGGAAAGAATTGCATCGATATCCCACTGAAGTCTTTCTCTCGGCAAGCGGTAGCTCGGAATTCCGTAGCGCAGCATTCCGCCGAGTTGTGCCCTCTTTTCGTATACGGTTACTTTGTGCCCCATAATGGCAAGGAAGAACGCTGCACTCAAGCCTGACGGACCTCCGCCGATAACTGCAATCTTTTTATTTGTGCTATCCATTTTTTCCGGTACGGGAACCGTGCCGCAGTTGTCAACTGCATAGCGCTTGAGTCCTCTGATATTAACCGGTGCGTCGATAAGCGTTCTCCT
Organism: Bacillota bacterium; assembly: GCA_022764365.1. Lineage (GTDB taxonomy): Bacteria > Bacillota > Clostridia > Peptostreptococcales > Anaerovoracaceae > CAG-238. The sequence continues at coordinate 3,328 of JALERA010000091.1, read as the reverse complement.
GCATCTCTGTTCGCATGGATGTTCGCATATCAGTGCGCATACCGTTGGGAACGGATTGTCCTTTCGAATCAGTCTTACCGCATCCGAATATCTTTCGCTTCTGAGAAGCGCAATATATCCCGGCACATCCACGCCTGCGGGACACATTGCCACGCAAGGAACCGGCTGTGCCTGGTTGCGTATTCTGTCGGTACAGGTATGGTTCAAAATATGGGACTCAAAGTCCTCCCTGTATCCTTTCAGCCCTCTGAGTACCATGTTTGCGGCTTCGGTACCGATGGCACAGTCCGCCGAAACACTGATGGCCTCCGCTGTTCTTTCCAAAAGTTTCAGCTTGTCCATTTCTGTTTCATTGTCAATATCAACGATATCGTCGATGATATGCTGCAGTTGGCCAAGTCCGACACGGCAAGGCACACATTTACCGCAGCTTTGCGAATGACAAAGTCTCAGGAAAGAAGCCGTCAAGTCAACCGGGCACTGTCCCGGCGGGCTTGCGATGATTCTTCTCTCCAAATCTTTGTAAAGACCTTCCATGGTCTTTTGAGCAGTATCGTGTGATTTAATGTATAATCTATTCACTTGCTTGCCTCCTTTTCTTCTGCTCCAATAACTTCTACATCTTTTGATTTTTTATTTCCAATGGTGCTGAAGTCGATTTCCATAATAAAAATACTCATAGCCATAAGAAAGGCACCTAAATATGATTTAAACGAAAGTATCTCGTGTGCAAATACCGCAGCGACTACGCCTGCAAATACCGGCTCAAGCGCAAAGATCACGCCTGTATGAGATGCCGTTGTGTATTGCTGCGCAACAGGCTGCACGATGAATGCCACACCCGTACAAAATACTGTAAGAAACAGTGCTGAAGCCCATACCGCCGCCGTCATCGGAAAATGCGGAGTTTCAACAAGGAAGGACATAATGAGGTTCAATGTCCCGGTTACTCCCAGCTGGAATACCCCCATCTGATACGCATCCACTTCTTCATTCGACACTGCTTTCTCCGTAACAAGCAAATCAATGGCATAAGCGATGCCGCACATAATGCAAAGCAGGTCGCCCTTTAAATTATCTTTGTTGATCGAAAAATCATCATTCAATGTGAGAAGTGCAATGCCTACAAGACACATAAGCACGACAACGGTCAGCTTCTTGTTCGGCTTTTCTTTCAGAAAAATCCACGCAAAAAACGGTGTAAAAATAACCGTAAGTGCGCAAAGGAAACCGGAATTCGAAAGGGTTGTGTATTTCACCCCGAAGGTGGCTCCTATGTACACGAACACCAATGCAATCCCAACGATTACACTGTACTTCAGTGTTGTTTTGTTTACGGTTTTAATCTTATTCCATGAGAAAACCGCTGCGATTAAGAACGCCCCCAGGAACCGGAATGCGTTCAGCGTAAACGGATCCATGTCCGCAAGGCACAAATCCATCAAATAATAGGAAATTCCCCAACATAATGTTACCAAGATGAGCATGAAGTCTGCCTTCATCTGTTTCTTGTGATTCAGTTGCTGCAATTTTTATATCCTCCCCACCAATAGCTCAAGCGCAAGATTTTGCTCCAAAACGCCTGTTTTGATATTTCTGTCTATTTCGTAAAGCTGTACCAGTATTTCTTTGAGTTTGGCTTTTGTAAACCGGTCAGCCGCCTGTATTGCTTTTTTTATCCGAAATTCGTGAATTTTCATTATCTTGACGATTTCCGGCATCGGCATTGCGTCTTCTTTGAATTCTTTGACCTCAAGCATAAGTTCAAATTGATTTATGAGCATTTTCGTTACCGCAAACACATCGCTTCCGGCGTTCAGCATGTTGTGCATAAGCGTAAACGCCACATCCTTTTTCTTGCCGGCCGCAGCATCCGTAAAATTGAAGATAAAAGTATCCATGTCTCCGTTTAATGCTGCTGAAACATCCTCAAGCCGTACTTCCATGCCGTCGCTGTGTGCGATTATCTTCTTAATGTCATTCTCAAGGTTGAGGATTCTGTACTCGCCCTCTTTATTGAAATATCCGCTTTCCTCAATCATATAGCGCAGAATGTCGCGTTTGACCGCAATGCCCGCGGCCCTGAATCTTTTTTCTGCAAAAGCCGCAAGCTGTGCGTAATCCAATGCCGAAAAATCATATGACTGGCTTTTTTTCTTCAGCTCTTTGAAAAAATCGTTTTTCTCGCCGTCCGCATCGGTCGAAAGAATCAGGATGGTCTGTTCGGACGGATTCTCCGCATAACTGAGAAGCGCTTCCTTGTCAGCCGCCGAAAAACCCTTTGGGTTTATGGATTTCAGCAGCGAGTGATTCCTTACCCACACAACCCGCTTCTCCGAAAACATCGGAAAAGTCTCGCATGCAGTAATAATCTCATCCACCGGCGTGTTCTCATCGTCCGTTTTCACAAAGTCAAAAGAAAGTGCCGCCGGATTCACATATTTTTTTACTAAAGAAAGTGCCGCCCATTCGACCAGGTACTGTTCAATTCCGTACAAAAAAAGAACCGGTCCGAAATCATCACTTTTTAAGTCCGCACCGAACTTCTTGTATGCATGTTCCTGTTTGTCTTTTTTATTTGCCATAATAAATCACCGATGTATATTATACCTTTTATTTCTATGCATTTCAATTGTTTTAAAATATATGCATTAGAAATTTGTGTGTATTCTGATTTTTTTCTTGTCAAAGCTTATGCCGACTGCTCCATCCGTGTCGTTTCTGAACATCACGCAGCCGAACGCATCCAAAGTTTTCAAGGTTTCTTCCGACGGATGTCCATAATTGTTCCTGCCAACCTGTATGACTGCCGCATCAGGAGATACCGCACTTAGAAATTCCGGAGATGTGCTTGTTCTGCTTCCATGGTGCCCGATTTTGAGAATATCGCCTTTCAGCGTATCGGTTCCCGCATAATGCTTGATTAATGCCCGCTCTCCTTCCTTGTCGAGATCCCCTGTAATAAGTACTTTATACCTGCCGTAATGAATTAAAAAAACGGAGCAGTCCTTGTTCTCATCCTGCGTGCTGCCCTCGGGAAGTATAAGCGGCCATACCGTTTCGATATACACATCTTCGGACATTCGCAAAGTCCTGCCTTTCGTCATTTCAGTGTAAATTTCACCTGTTTTCATGCATTCACTGAGTTCCGTAAGACCCTTGTAATGATCGGTGTGCCGATGCGTGGCGATTGCCGCGTCCACCTCTGAAACCCCGTTTTTCAGGAGGTAAGGTTTTAATTTATTTTTCCCGACATTATATTCCGCTGCTCCGCCGCCGTCTATCAGGATGTTTTTTCCTCCCGCTTTGATGTGAACACAGTCGCCCT
>JALERA010000072.1:0-54676 GCA_022764365.1 Bacillota bacterium | reverse complement strand
AGCTGAGGAATACAAAGCAGCAAAGTCGGCATTGCTTGAAGGATTGGGACTTGAGCATTTGTTTGACCATAGCCATGAACTGACTCCGAAAGAGAAAGAAATATGGATGCTGTTCGATAGGGTTGATGTAGCAGAGCTTCTGGCAAGGGATGCTTTTGCCAAGGGTGCTTATATGCTCGGCGCTGAGGATAGAGAGATTATGCTGAAATAAAAAAAGACCTGCTTCGGCGGGTCTAAATTACATAGAATCATTGAGTCTGAAAAAACCTTTGAAATTCTTAATAATGCTGGTTGAAAAATCTATTTTGAAATGATATATTAAACAGACTAAGATGGTGTCTAAAGACATCAGCGCCTCCGCACGAGAATGAATAGGATTTCCTATCATTTCGTATCACGAGAAGTTACATAGAGGAATTTGCTTGCACTTGCAACGTCCACCAAAAATCGAAAGACTTGCTAATTTCGAGCCAATCGGACGGTGTAAAATCCCTCTGAATTAGCTATCACAGCGTAGTATCAGATGGGATTTGAAATGCTGAAAAACCTTGTATTTCCAAGCATTTTTAAGCATTAGATGCCACTTCCCGATGTCGTATCGGGTCTACTCCTAAAGCATAGTTGGCGGTTCGATTCCGCCCGGGGATACCAAAGCAAATGGGCTGTAGCATTAACGATTCCTGCTAATGCTACAGCCCGTTTGTATCTGAGGGTTCAGGTAAGCGAACTTTCGCTCTGGAAAAATTAGGCAATTCACACCAAGCGCCTCATATAGACTCCCTTTTCGTTTGATTTGATTTTGAATTTATATGTCTCTTTCCGCCATATCTTCGAAGGTTTCACGGCGGACCGCCAAATAGTCTTTTCCGTCTGCAAGCATCACAACCGGTGGTCTTGCCACTTTGTTATAATTGGATGCCATCGAGTAGTTGTACGCTCCTGTTGTGAGAACAGCAACAATGTCATTTCTCATAATGCTTTCCGGGAACATGACATTTTCCTGAATAATATCGCCGGATTCGCAGCACCGGCCCACAAGAGAAGCTTTGAAGCTATGCGGCTCGTCCATTTTGTTCGCTGTCAAACACGTATAGGATGACTTGTACAACGCAAACCTCGGATTGTCCGGCATGCCGCCGTCGATGGAGACGTAGTTTTTATATCCCGGGATGCTTTTTATCGTCCCAACCGTATACAGAGTCATTCCGGCGTCTCCGACAATTGAGCGGCCCGGCTCCATGCGGATTTCGGGTACTTCGAGAGAAAGCTCTGCACAGACTTTTTTAACTCTGTCTGCTACTTCGCTTATCTTGGTCGCAATATCAAGTTCGGGGTCATCTTCCGTATAGCGTACGCCGTAACCTCCTCCGAGGTCAAGCTGCGCTGCCGTGTATCCGTATTTATCTCTTACCGATGCGATGAACCGAAGCATGACTTCCGCTCCCCGTTCAAACACATCCTCGTCAAAAATTTGGGAGCCTAAGTGGCAATGGAAACCGACCAAATTAATATGCTCTTTTTGGAGTGTCTGCCTTGTAATTTCCTCCGCTTGTCCGGTTTCGATCGCGGAGCCGAATTTTGAATCGACTTTTCCGGTCGCAACCGCTTCATAAGTATGCGTATCGATTCCCGGCGTCAGCCTGAGGAGAATGTCCTGCGTGATATTCCGTCTTGCCGCTTCTCTTTCGATTGCGTTAACCTCCTCAATGTTATCTGCAACAAAATAGCCAATGCCTTTTTCGATTGCGTATTTTATATCTGCGTCCGTCTTGTTATTTGAATGAAAATATGCTTTTTTTAAATCAAATCCGGCAATTGACGCTGTGTAGATTTCGCCGCATGACACAACGTCGATGCCCAATCCTTCTTCGTCAATGATTTGATAAAGCCTTTTAAACGCACATGCTTTTGATGCGAACAAAGCTTCGGCCTTGGCACCGAAGTTTTCCTTGAGTGCCGTTTGGTAAATCTTGCATTTTTGCCGAATTTTCATTTCATCCATCAGGTAAAGCGGCGTGCCATATTTTTTAGCCAGCTCCACCGTATCAACCCCTGCAAATTGCAAATGTGTCCCATCTTTTGATACAGTCAAGTTATCACAAATCATTTTTTTCCTCCGATTTTTTCTTACATCTCGATTGGTTTTGAAATTTTCTCTTTTCCGAAGAAAGTCTTTTCAACCTTGTTGCCATCCTTGTCTCTGAAGATCAATGCCTTGCCACAGAATGCGAAGGCAATTGACACGAGCGGATTCAGCCAGCAGAGTATTGCATACGGCAGATATGCCAGCGTTGCAACTCCAAACAGGCCGGTAAAGTACGCACCTGATGTAGCCCATGGTACGATTGCAACGAAAAGGGTTCCGCCTTCTTCGCAGCATCTGGAAAGAATGCTTCTGTCAAGACCGACTCTGTCAAAGGCCTCTCCGAACAGTGTTCCTGTAAGCAGGATCGCTGAATAGGAATCTCCGGTTACCATTGTAATAAACATCGCTGTGATAATCGCTGCAACGATCATCGGTGCCGGCTTGTGTATCTTCTTTGTAATCGCGATAACAATTGCATTCAGGTAACCTACGCCTTGCAAGATTCCCGCAAGTGAAATTACAATGATTGCTAATGAGAATGTCCACATCATGCTCTGAAGTCCGCCACGATTTAAGATCGGTGCGATCATTTCATTTACACCGTCAATGGAGAATCCGTAGTTGAGGTATGTGAATATGCTCGGAATGCTTTCGCCCTGTACAAATATCGCAACCAGTGCACCTGCAAATATCCCGCTGTACATTGCAACGAGTGGATGCCATTTTCTTACTGACAGCACTACCGTAATGATAATCGGAATCATCGTCCAAATGGATAAATTTGAATTTGCATCCAAATCTTGCATAATCAGGTCGATTGTCTCCAAATCAGCTGCCGTTTCTTTTACGCGGATTCCCATAAATATGAAGAATGCCAATGTGATGATATAGGTCGGTGCTGTTGTTTTGGTCATTGAATGTATATGTGACCACAAGTCAGTTCCCGCTCCGATAGGTGCCAGGTTTGTACTGTCCGAAATCGGTGACATTTTATCTCCGAAAAGAGCACCACATACAATCATGCCTGCGGTTGCGGCAGGATTGATCCCGAGGGATGCACCAATGCCCATGAATACGATTCCGAGTGTGCTTGCCGTTCCCCACGAGGATCCGACTGCCATGGACATAACGGAACAAAGAATAAGTCCAACCGGCAGGAAAAGCGCCGGTGTTATACATTTCAATCCGTAGTAAACAAGCGCAGGTATTGTTCCCGCTGCAATCCAGGAGCCTACAACTGCACCAACAGAAATCAGTATGAGCATCGCAGGCATTGTTCTCCAAATATTGTATAGCATAAATTTTTCAAGTTCAATAAATTTATACCCTAGTTTTTTGGACATCAGTACAACAACAACTAAACCCGTTAATGCTGTAATTACAGTATCAACTTTAAAAACAATCAGACCTAAACATACTATAATAAGGAATGCCAGACATGCCGCTAACGAATATCCGAACGACGGAATTTTTCCTCCGCCTACCGGCTGATCTACTTCAGTCTTTTTAAATTCCTCTTTCATTTTTGTTCTCCTCTCTTCTAAATTTCCTTGTACTCAATATCAAATCCAAAATATTGCGGGTCAATATATTTTTTGATTTTTTCGTCTCTCAAAATAGGCAGGCACGCCTTTTGGTATACAGCAATTCTGGTTCCCTCAACGATGTCATCGTTTCTGAGAGGAACAACCGTCTCCGGCTCAATTGTGCATATCAAGTCAGGGCTTGAAACCTTGTATTCGCCATCAATCCATACAATGTGTGTTTCATTTTTGAAATACATTTTGAGTTCATGCCCTGTGTACTCGTTTTCCCCTTTCAGGTAATGGTAACCCATGTAGTATCCGTTTTCGTCAACCCAGTCTTTTCTTACGGTGACGCCTTCAAAGATCTTTGTCATCCCCAATTCACTGACGAGTTCCGGCAGTTTCTTCGGATCGTTCTTCGCCTCTTCAATTAATTCTCCGGCACGGTAAGCCTGACTTACGGAGCCTTTTACAATCAATCGCTTTAACTGTTTTCCAGTGATCGGAAATCCCGCTATCGCCGTAGAGCCGAAAGCAACTTCGCTGAGGTACTTACCCATTCTTTCACCTATCGTCAGGGAAATTGCGCTCTTGATTATGCTGATATTGCCGTATTTATCAAAGCTTACCGCAGGACAAAGATTTACATCTTCTTTCTGCAAACTTATTTGGAAAATTTCCGGGATTGCTCTTCCGGCATAGTCCCCATCCACGATTTTTTTGCCCATCATTGTGGCAACGGCCATCGGTGCCGGTAAGTTGGAGCCTCCAACCTCCAGCGGAACCACGATATCAACATGTCTGCCCGTGTATTCTTCCCACTCGGAAATTGCATTCATCATATTTGTCTTAAATTTCTTGTCGGTTAATCCGAGTTTTTTCATCTGTTCTTCCTTTTCGGGAGTCATGGGTGCCGTTGAGCCCATCAGGAATGTGCAAATCGCTATTTCGTCATCTGCGATATCATCCACATCGCTCCATTCGATTTTTCCTTTTGCATCAAGTGCTTCTCCGAGCACTCTTAATCCTTCTGCCGGGAAACCACCGCCTCCCGTTCCTAAAAAGGTCGCCCCTTGAACAAATATTTTTGCTTCATCAATGTTTGAAATTTTGCCCTTCATTTTTAACCTCTTTCTCATCTGTCTTTACGCGGAAGAATGTATTTCTTCTCGATTGGCTTAAGATAGGAAACATTGCTGTTTTTTACATTGCATGTAACAAGTGCTTCTATCATCTTAAGCGATGCCGCTGCCGGATCGATTACGGGTACCCGGTATCCATCTTTTTCGAGTTTCCCGGAGATTTTTTCCGCAAAACCGGCAAATCCTGTGCATCCAAGCACAATGGTGTCGGCTCCGTCTTCTTCTATACAAGCTTTTGCTTCTTTATAGAGTTTATTGAATATTTCGTCGCTTCCGTCATTAATGCCGACTACCGGTATGTTGGCATTTCTGATGGAAACAAGCTTTGAAGAATTGATATATTCCATGTTTTGCTTACGGATAAGAGGGACAATATTCGGAAGAATTGTCACAATTCCGATTTTTCTGCCAACCGCCGATGCGAGAGTCATGGAAGCTTCACCTGACCCCAACACCGGGATATCCACGGCTTCTCTGCATGCATCAACAGCAGGGTTTGCAAAACAATAACTGATAATTCCGTCAAAGCCGTCTTTCTCCCCTTTGATTGCTTCTTCAAGAACAAACGGAGCACTATAGATTAAGTCATACTCATTCTCTATCGATTCTGGGCCGAACTCCAAGTGACGTGCTGTTATTTCAACACCCGGAAGTGCAAACTCTCTCAGAATGTCTTCTTCAAGAATATCCGGCCGTTCTGTAATAATAGGTCTGATAAACAGTATTTTCATAATGCCCTCCTTTCAATTTATTTGTCGACGCCATATAATTTTGCAAATTGTATGCCAATGAAAAAAAACATTTTTTTCCCCACTTAAATAAAAGAACGCAGTCCGCCAAAGCGCTGCGCTCTCTGATGTAAAATATTTTTACGACTTTGTAAATATTTTTTACATTGTGTAAAAAATATTTACAGCTTTCTTTCCTTGTACTTCATCGTAAGCGATGTATGCGAAATGTTAAGATTTTGTGCGGCTTTTCTGTACGATCCGAATTCTTCCACCGCATCGACAATATATTCCAATTCAATGTCCCTGAGTTTTGCCGGCAAGTCCACCGGATATTCATATCCGCATTTGGTACTGTTTTCTTTTTGCGGCATTACCGGTTTATTATTGTCCAGTATGATATCTTGGTCCGTAATGACCCGTTCTGTTACGAAAACAGCGCGTTCCAAAACATTCTTAAGTTCCCTTATATTTCCCGGCCAATTGTAGCTCTTGAGTTTTTTCATTGCGGTTTCGGATATCGGCAGGACTTCGCGTTCGTTGTTCCTGCAAATATCTTCTACAAAGTAGCGGGTGAGCTTCTCGATATCGCCTTCTCTGGCTCTGAGCGGTGGAATATGAATCGGTATAATATTTAATCTGTAGTACAAATCTTCTCTGAAGGAGTTGTCCGCAATCATATCCTCAAGGTTTCTGTTGGTTGCGGATATGATTCTGACATCAATATCCATTTCCTGTCTGCCCCCGATTCTTCTTATCTTCTTTTCCTGCAATGCTCTGAGCAGTTTGGATTGAAGGTGCGGTGCCAGTTCTCCTATTTCATCCAGGAAGAGGGTGCCCCCGGCCGCCTGTTCGAAAAATCCCTGTTTTCCGGCAGCATTTGCCCCCGTAAACGAACCCTTTTCATATCCGAAAAATTCACTTTCTATGAGCGTTTCGGGTATGGATGCACAATTGACCGCAATGAACGGCCCTTTTGCCCTGTCGCTTTCCATATGGATTGCCCTGGCAAACAGTTCTTTTCCGGTACCGCTTTCGCCTCTTAACATGACGGATGCGTTTGATTTTGCCACTTGTCTAGCCAAATTAACCGCTTCAATCAATGCCGGACTTTCCCCCGTTATATTGTCAAATGTCACCATTGACGGGCGCATAATGGTATTGATGAGATTTTTAATGTTCTCATATTTCTTTACAATCACAAAGATACTTGTAAGTTTGTTTTGCTCATTTTTTATTGGATTAACAAGAGCATAATATCGCTGCTCTTTTCCTTTTTCTCTTCGCGAGAATTCAATGGTTGACTGTGCGGCGATAGATTCTACGGATGTCCTCTTTCCCCCGAAAAGCTCCTGCAGTGTGCTGTTTATCCTACTGCCCGTTTTCAGGAGTTGTTCTCCTGATTCATTATAACTTTCAATATTTCCCAGTGCATCTGCTTTGATGATTGCATCATCAATACTATTTAGGAGCGTAGAAAGTTCCACTTCAATTCTTTCGTATTCCATGAGGTCGATATACGAAATACTTTCGATCTCCGGAACTCGTTCCTGCATAAATCGAAGGAAATCCTCCTCCGAATTTTCATCATTCCATTCGATCTTGCAGCAAATGTACGGGTCGGATTCCATGGTTATGATGTTTATACCGTAATCGGCAATGGCTCTAAGCACCAAAAATATCAGTCCCATTCTGTTCGGCGTTCCGTTTATTTTAATTCGTCTTACACTTTTTCCCATTGTTTATTCCTTAATCCAGCAACTTCAGTAATACTTCCGACTGTATCATTATACCATAGGCAATGCAGTCTTCGTCAAGGTGGAAGCGCTCGGTATGAAGATTACATATTTCCTCTTCTTCCGGATTTTTACATCCAATATGAAAATATGCGCCTTTGGCTTTCATTGTAAAATACGAAAAATCTTCTGCTCCCATGCTTGGTTCCTCTTTCATGACAACCGACTCTTCACCGAAAAGTCTTTTGCTGCTATCGATTATTAAATCCGTAATTTCATTGTCGTTTATTACTGCATCGTAACTGTCGATAATGTTGACTTCTGCACTCGCTCCAAATGCTTCAGCAGTATGCTGGGCAATTTCTTTTACGCGTCTCTTTGCATTTTCGCGCTGCTCCGGAAGCAGTGTTCTCAATGTTCCCCTTATATATGCCGTGTCCGGTATGATGTTTCCCTTGCTTCCCGCTTTTGCAATTCCGAATGTCAGAACCGCCGAATCGGTTGGTGCTGTGTTTCTGCTTACAAATGTCTGAAGTGCGGTAATCATATATGCCATTACAACGATTGGATCCACACATTCCGAAGGTTCTGCGGCATGCCCGCCTTTACCCCGAATTGTTATTTCAACTTCGTTTGTGCTTGCATTCAAACACCCTTTTTTTATCTCAATTTGTCCTACATTCAAGTATGGCATCACATGCAGACCGATTATGTTGTCAACCTTTGGGTTGTCCATGCACCCTTCTTTGACCATCAGCTCGCCCCCTCCGATGGTCTCTTCTGCGGGTTCAAAAAAGAATTTTACATTTCCTTGCAGTTCCTCTTCTTTTTCCTTCAAGTGTATTGCAGTTCCGAGCAAAATTGCCGTATTTGCGTCGTGTCCGCATGCATGCATGACACCGTCGACTGCAGATTTGTATGCAAGTTCACTCTTTTCCTGTATCGGTAGAGCATCCATATCTGCCTTTGCTGCAACCGTTTTGCCCGGTCTTTTTCCTCGCACTATCGCCTCAATCCCGTATCCGCCTATATTTGCTCGATATTCAATCTTGTGTTTTTTAAGCACCTCGCATATATGGTTCGAGGTTTTCTTTTCTTCCTCGCTGAGTTCCGGATTTTGATGCATCCATCTTCTGAATTCAATCATTTCCGCAATTAATTCTTTCCTTATTTTGTTCATTTTTCCCTCCGTTTTTTACTTGTCGTTATTAACAGAAACATATACGATTCCTATTGTCATCAAGAGCACACCCAAAATTGTATACCATCCCCAAGGGTCATCGTTTATCACAATACCGGACACCACGCCGACGATATTGATTGCGTTGCATTGAATCGCAGTTGCAATCGATGCATCCATGCGAGACAAGGTATAGTTGCAAATCAGAAAGCCCAAGCATGCACAGCCCACGCCAAGAAACAAGCCTGCCCATATCAATACAGGTGTATTGATAAATGTCACATATGTATGAACCAAATTGCCGCCGAATAAATTCACCGCATTGTATGTCACGCCGGCTGCAAGGGCCATGGCAAATGTAATTTCAATTGGTGAAAAAATGCTTGCCAGCTCACTTGCGAGCAGAGAATAGATTGCTCCCACCGTAATTGCCAGAAGCAGAAAAACATAGCCCTTGTAGTTTCCTTCAACAGAAAACATCGGCCCAAGTACAATCGTAAGGATTACGCCGCCGAAACCGATTACCATGCCTGTAACGGCTCCTGCGTTTGGCCTTCTTCCAAGAACGATTATGCCAAGAAGTAACACCATAAACGGAAGTGCTGCAATGATTACAGCTGATTCCGATGCCGTTGAATAACTTACGCCCAGCGCTTCAAGGAAGGAGTAAACAATCGGCTGACATAAGACAAGGGGGACTAATTTCTTTATTGGTTTATTCTTATAAACAAGCCTAATCAGATTCATTAGCCGAAGCAGCAGAAAAAATGCAACGGCAATAGCCCACCTTATTGAAAGCAGTTCTATCGGCTCCAGGTAGACGAGACTTTTTTTGATAAACACAAATGACAGTCCCCATAGAAGGGCTAAAGCAACGAATAATATCACAAGTGCAATTTTGGACTCAAGTATTTTTCTAAACATGGCATCTCAACCTCTCTGATGTGTGTAAATATACTTTGCAATTTGCGTGCCAATCAAAAACGCACAAGATTTTCAAACCCTGTGCGTTAACTTCCTATTTCATCGGAAACTGTATCACATTATCAAACTTATGGCCTAAAGTCTCCAGCCCGCGACGGAGGTCTTCCGCTATGATTCGAGCGGATGTTCCCATTCCGCCCAAATCATCGACGGAGAACATCACGTTGATTCCTTCCCTTTCGAGCATCGGCACCCAGTGCTCAAGGAAATCCGTGAGCAGAATTTCTTCCGGCTCGCAGTCCTGCCATTCATCCTCACACATTAAAGACGCCTCTTCATACAAGGTCCATACCGGAAGCGCCGTCTCCTCCTCTACATCCGCGAAAACCGTCTCTCCGTTTTCATCTGTCAAGATCCACAAAAGTCCTTCTTCGAGGGCGTCCTCAATGAAGTCCTCATACATTTCGTTCGCATCCAGGAAATCCTCGAATTCCATGCACATCTCATCAAGGTCAACGGACTGATTATCTGCTTCTTCATACAAATCTTCTTCCAGGGCAAGAAGTTTCTTATGTATCCCCGTGCCATCCTTCATTTCAACAATCGCATCAATATTGTCCTCTTCAAGATCAGGAATGCATAATGTTACAAATTCGGCCGGGGACATTTTTTGCACTTCAAACTTGACCCAATCATCCTCACGGTTGGCTTCTGCCCCTTCCGGCGTTGACCAAAGCGGCACGCAGGTTCCTTCCTCTGTTTCGACTACCGCAACCCTGCCGTCCTCGAACAAAATCCATATTTCGTTGTTTTTAATTACCCTTTCAAGAAAATTTTTATATTCTCTGATAAGTTTTGTTCCGTTTCCTCCGCCGTCGAAGTTTATAACCATATGTACCTCCGTTTATGTGTATAATCTTTCTCTCTCTGCATAGATGTAGGCGCCCATATTATCGCCTTCATCATATCCGACATCAACACGCACCGTTATCTTGTCGATATAACCGTCACCCTTGTATTCTGTCGTCTGATATGTGCCGTAGAAATCCTCTCTTTTCGCAGATTTTTCCCATGCATGCTTGAGCACCGTTTCCACTTTCTTCTGTGACAGCTTTATTCCGTATGCACTTTCAATTTTCGATAAAATTGTTTTTACCGATGCCGATGCGTCGGTAAGTGTCTCCGAGGTGTAGCCGTTATACTGATAATATTTATCATCCTCCGTGCTGTGGTAAACCCCCATCTCAATCGTTGCTTTATCCATATCGTCATCCTCTATTGCCGCAACGTATGCAATTTTATCAATTCCCTCCGTATCATCATCCTCGTACTCATTGAATGCGAGCACAAAGTCTCCGAGCTGTGCTTTCTTAAGCGCTGCATTAAGCATGTTTTCAAGTTTCTCTCCCGATGCGGAAATATCCTTATAGCTTATTTTCTTAAGGGTTCCCGACATCTTAAAGGATTTCTTTACCTCAATGCCAAGATCTACCGCCTCTTCGTCTATATTTACACCGGCGTCAGGTATTGTAACCTCCGGTGTTCCGTCTCCCCCTTCTGCTGCATCTGTCACTTCATTTACCGTTCCGTTTTCTGTGGCCGGCTCATCGTTTTCACCCGAACAAGCTGCCAGCGTAAAAACAAGCAGAACCGACAAAAGAAGGGCTATCAGTTTCTTTTTCATGTTTTTCCCCCGTTTCGTAGTTTTATGTCTTCCATTATAACATACTTTTCCCGTTTATGGGATTTTATCTTTTTCCAATTTGGTGCACAGCATCGATTAGTTTATCGATATCGCGTTTTGTGCTGAATGGGCTCACGCTGATCCTTACCGCGCCGGTTTCCCATGTTCCGATGGTTTTGTGTGCCAGTCCCGCGCAGTGGTAGCCTCCGCGGACCGCAATCCCGTAATTTGTGCTTAACATGGTCGTGACCTCCTCCGCCCCGACCCCGTTTATATTTATTAAAGTAATGCCTGTCTTTTCTTCTGCGGACGGTCCGTAGCGCTTCACGAATTCCATGTTGTCAAAGCGCTCGTCAAGGTATCCGATAAGCTCTCGTTCGTATTCTTCTATCACATCTACCCCTATTTTATCCACAAAGGATGCCGAAAATCCAAGGCCGATTATCCCGGGAGCATTGATTGTTCCTGCTTCGAAGCCCTCCGGAAACTCTGCCGGCTGTATTCTGCTTTTGGACTCGGTTCCGGTTCCCCCGGCAAGAAGCGGCTGTAAAGAAATATCCGGATTTACATACAGCGCACCTGTCCCCAAAGGACCAAGCAGTCCCTTGTGTCCGGGGACGGCCAGCATTCCTATATTCATTTCGTCTACATTAAGCACATGAGAACCCGCCGCCTGTGCACCGTCAACCATGAAAAGTATTCCGCGCTTTCTTGCAAGACTCCCTATTTCGGCAAGCGGCATCACGGTTCCCGTAACATTGGATGCTGCCGTAATCACAATCATTCGGGTATTCGGTCTTATTGTTTTTTCAATGTCGGATGCCTTGATTCTGCCTTCCCTGTCAGCCCTCAGGATGGAATGCGAAACTCCGTTTCTTTCAAGGTTTTTTAACGGTCTAAGCACGGAGTTGTGCTCCATGGATGTCGTGATTACATGATCACCTTCCTTGAGAATTCCCATTAAACCAAGGTTCAATGCCTCCGTTGTATTCTTGGTAAAAATAATTCTGTCTGCCTGCTCGATACCGAAAATTTTTGCGACCTTCCTCCGCGCATGGTAGACCTCTTCGCCCGTTTTCATAGACATAAAATGTCCCGATCTGCCCGGATTCCCGCAATATTTTATTATACATTCTTCCATCGCCGCCACCATGCCTCTGGGCTTTGGATAGGATGTCGCTCCGTTATCTAAATATATCATAAGTCCTTCCTCACATAATAAAAATAGAGGACATTTCTGTCCTCTACATACTATGCTTTTGCACATTGTTTTGTGTGAACGAAGTTTATTCCCCGTGGCTTGTTATTCCGCTGCCGTTTATCGGAATTGCATCGCCGCCGTAGGTTGCCTTCGATCTCAGGTTTGCTTTGACAAAATCTTTGTCTCTGGCCAGAATTTCCCTTGCCTCCCGGTACGTCTGTCCGAAATAGCTTTCCTGGTCGGATGCAATGCCGCATACCTTTATCCCGAGTTTCTTTGCTATGTAAAGCGCACGGTATTCATGGTATTTCTGCGTTACGACAACTGCCCTGTCCACCTTAAAAATATCAGCAGCCCGGTACATCGAGTCATAAGTCGAGAACCCCGCATGGTCGCAAAAGATATCACTGTCCGGCACACCTGCTGCCTTCGTATATTTCAGCATTACATGAATCTCGTTGTGACCTTCCTGCCCGTTATCTCCGCTTAGCAGTATTTTGGGCACAAACCCCTGCTTGTACAAGGCGATGCCTACATCCAGCCTGTCCTTAAGCATCGGGCTCGGAGTTTCGCTGTCATCAATTCCGCATCCGAGTACAATTGCGCACTCCGCATCAAACTCTTCAAGCCTCCCCTTTGCAATGGAATTCAGTTCAATATCGCTTCCCTGGACAACAAAAAGGATGTCGTCCCGTGTGCCTGCTTTCACTCTGCTGTTGACAAGCATGATCACCATTGCTCCCACCATGGCAACAAAGATAACAAGCACAAGCAATTTAAGGAAGAAATTCTTTATTTTTCTCATCTTTTCTCCGTTTAATTGTTATTTTCCGTAATATTCTTCTTTCAGTATGGAATACACCATATTATCTCTGTCCGATCCATCATAGATGTGGTATCCTTTTCTTTGGATCCCTTCAAATTTGAATCCGCATTTTTCGATCACCCGCTGCGAGCGCTTGTTCTCAGGACCTGTACAGATTGCCATTACAACGATATCAAGCTCGTTAAATGCGTACTCCATGACTGCGTGTGCGGCTTCTGTCATATAGCCGTGTCCCCAAAACTCTTCACCCAGAGAATAGCCCATTTCAAGGCTTTTTACATCCTCTCTCCTACGGTCGGGTTCAAGTCCTATGCTTCCCATAATCTGTCCGGTTTCCTTGTTTCTGATGGCCCAAACTTCGTGGGGCATGAACAGAGTTCTGATGATTTCTGCCGACTCTTCAACATTCTTGTGAGGCGCCCAGCCGGCATTCGGTCCCACATTCGGATTTTTTGCATAGGCATAAAGGCCCTCTGCATCCTCTCTGCTCGAGGTCCAAGGTGTAAGTTTCAACCTCTCTGTTTCAATATTTTTCATTTTTTACTCCGTTGTACTTAATATTTCTTTATTTTTATTTTCAATCTGACTTACTTTCATGTTCGGTGCGTCTTTAGGATCCACATCTTCAAGCAGACCCAGCACGCCCTCTCCCAAATATATCGTCTGCAGTTCTTTCCCGTTGAGGGTTACTTTGCTGTGCTGCGTAAAGTTCTGACCCTTGATGTAATATTTGTCTCCGATCTTTACAACCTTATCAATCTTGATATCGTTGACGCCCATCTTCAGCTTGGTCGCTTCAAAAGGATTCTTGCCTCCGTAGATATATCCTTTTCCGTAAAGCATATCATAACCCAGTGCCTTCAAATCCTCCAGATACGTTTCGCTGTTTTTGTGGTTCTGCTGATACGTAAATATCGTTCCAACCTGCAAATCGACCATATCCGTCATATATGCCGCAAGCTGGTAGCTGTGGAGGTTTTCATCATCTTTTTTGATTCCGATATTGTTCCAAATCAGATACTGCGTCTCATACAGATTATCGCTTTCGAGGTCATCCTCGGTTATATCGATCGCAGGAATATGGTCACCATACATTGCGAGCATAATCGGCTCGTCCCGCTTCGAAAGCTTGTCCACAAGTTCCCCTATGAACTGATCCATTTCGTAAATCTGATTTACATAATATTCGTACTTCCACTTAAGTTCTTCGGTCGGAGCCGAAAGCACCTTAATTTTAGGGTTTGTTATTACCTGTTCACTCGGATATTTTCCGTGCCCTTGAACCGATATGGTATAAATCATATCTCTTCCCGGGGTTGAATCGAGTGCGTCTTCGATACACTCAATCAGAACTTTGTCCTTCGCCCAGTTTTTCGGTGTCTTTGCAACATTCTTCATGTATTCGATACTTGTGAAAGTGTCAAATCCAATGTTTGCGAAAACTTCGTTTCTGTTGTAGAATACCGCTCTGTGGTTGTGTATCGCATGTGATTTATAGCCGAGGCTGTCAAGGTCGAATGCCAGTGACTCCGCCGGATTTTCCTTCAGCACGGACTTATACGGATATTCTCCCGGTCCGAAAAATTTTGCGCTCAAACCGGTCAGAACTTCAAACTCCACATTCGCCGTTCCCGCTCCGCATGCCGGAACCATAAGTTCTCCCGAAGGATACTCGCTCATGAGTTTTCTGAAATTCGGACACGGATCCTCTGACAGTTCTATGCACTTAATGGTCATCGGATCAATAAAGGACTCCAGCTGCAGGAACAAAAGATTCGGATACTGCTCATCGACATCCTTCTGTTCGAGGAGCATTGCATCATCATCCCCCAGCTCTTTGTTTGTGAAAATGCCCTTTATGCTTTCTTCGCTGTATCCGGAAGGTTTATGGATTCCCGTGTTCAGCCATGTATTCGTAAAGCAGTATGCAACACCATAGTCTCGGTATGCATATGCCAGATTTCCGAAAAACGTTTCAACTACCCCGGTGCTTATTGCCACGGAGGAAGATATAAATGTTACGATAAAGACCAGACAAACCGCCACAAGGTTTCTCTTTCGGTGGAGCTTGTCCTTTTTCTGCGGTCCTTTTATGAAAAGCAATACAAGAGCCGCTATTGCAACTACGATAGCAACCGCCGCCAAAACAATCTGCCATGTCTTAAGATAGTTGGTCGCAATCGTGAGTCCGTCGCTTAAATTGCTCAGGTCCTTTACCGTAAATGGGGTCATTCTCTGTGTCAGTATTACGCCGTTGACAATGCCGATTCCGAGCCAAAATATGGATACGACCGTAAAGGTAAATACCCTTCTTTTGAAAATCGATGCCACGCAGAGGGTTGCGAATATTATCAAAGCATTGTACAGGAATACCAGCGGATCCGACACCATGAACTTCAGACCCCCAAAAACTCCTGCCGTCGTAAAGCGGCCAAGCGTTTCGATAACGAGGTTCAGCACAAGTGCCAAAACTCCTGCAAATACAAAACTGTTCTTGTAAAATTTACGCTTGTCCATGGTTTCGACTTCGCGTATTGTTTCTTCTACTTTTCTGTCAAGTTTTTCAAATTGGTTAAAATGCTCGAATTTTTCGAGTTTATTCTCTTTCTTATTTTTGTCCATACAATTCCCTTTCTGTTTATAATCTCAAAGCCACCTGATTTGACAATTCTGCGAATTCCTCCAAGGTTAATGTTTCCGCTCTTCGCGACGGATCAATGCCTGCCGCGTTAAGCGATTCCAAAACAATTTCCTTGGTAATATCTTTTACCCCCATGAGTGAATTGCTGAGTGTTTTCCTTCTTTGCCCGAATCCTGCCTTGACAACCGCAAAAAACAGTTCTCTGTCTCTTGTCTCGACCGGACAGGTTTTTCGTATTTTTAAGTTTAAAACCGCCGAGTCAACTTTTGGCTGCGGCACAAATACCTCTTTCGGTACATTGACCACGCTCTCAATTTCACAATAATACTGTACCGCCACCGAAAGCGCTCCGTATGCCTTGGTGCCCGGCGCCGCCTTGATTCTGTCCGCAACTTCTTTCTGCATCATTGCGGTTATTCCATCGGCTTTGACACCTTCCTCAAGCAGTTTCATGATAATCGGCGTTGTAATGTAATATGGAAAATTCCCGATAATTTTGACCCCCTTGATTTCCGGATCTTCCTTCTCCGCATCTTCTATAATCCGGTTCACATCTGTCTTTAAAATATCACTGTTGATAACCTGTATATTCTCTCTTTCCGCCAAAGTTTCCTCTAAAATCGGAATAAGATTTCGGTCTATTTCCACGGCAATAACGCGTCTTGCCGCCAGCGATGCCTCATAAGTGATAACACCGATCCCCGGTCCGATTTCGATCACAAGATCTTCCTCGGTTATCCCCGATTCTTCGATGATTCGGTCTATTATATTCTTATCTGTAAGAAAATTCTGTCCGAGACTTTTGGTAAGTCTGAAACCGTACTTCTCTTTGATTTCCTTAATTGTCGATGGTGCGTAAAGCTTCATAAAATTCCTCTTTGCTTATATCAAACTTGTTTAGTTTCCTCAGGAATGCCTTTGTGTTCCCGTATCCGATTCCAAGGATTTTTCCGACCTGTTCCCGCCGCCGGCCCGATGTCTTTCCTCCGGCAAGTCCGGCATGGAACAAGTCCTCCTGTGAGAAGCTTTCTTCACCTTCGGTTTGAACCGTACAGTGTGCCTTCGTCAGGGCTTCGGCTATGTCTTCCGGCCGCGCATTCTCGATTCCGATGTCGCCTTTCTTGGTTGCCAGCTTCCGGTCAAGAAAAGCCTGCTTTGCTCTTGGAAATTTTTCTGTGAGCTTTCTTCTGATCTCTTCACCTGAAAAATCAGGATCTGTAAAAATAATAATTCCTCTGTTGTTGTAGGCTCTTTCAATAAGTTCCCACGTTTGCCGTTTAATTCCAAATCCATGGGTCTCGATAATGAAACCGTCTACAGCTTGTTTTACCGCAGCGGTATCATCTCTTCCTTCCACAACGATCGTTTCCTTGATGTTAATCTTGTCCATGTGCTATTCCTGCTTGTCTCCCTGCTGCGTGTTTTCGTTCTCTGTTTTGCTGTAATCCTTTTCCGGGAAAAGGAAAAGAAGCTCGTTCGGCTTAATCAGCTTAAGATCCCTTCTCGCCTGCGACTCTATGTAGTCAGCCGAGTTTATGTTTTCGAGCTCAAGCTGGAGACTTTCCTTATCTTTCAAAAGTTCCTGATTATATGCTGTAACCTCATCCATTTCGTTGTTCAGCTTGATTATTTTAATTGCGGATACGCCAAAATACACTATGAGGATTGCCACCACAGCGCATACGGCAATTTTTATGTAATTGTCTTTCTTCTGCGCCTTGCTCTTCTGAATTTCGAGCCGCTCGCGCCTGTCGTTTCTCGCCTGCGGGATGTTGATAACCCGATTATTCTTCTCGTACTCCCGGAGATTGCTCTTCTTTTTTCTCATTGTCCTCACCCATGAAGAGTATACCACAAAATAACTTCTTCCACAACCAAAGACCGATCAGGAAAGAAAATAAGCCGAGGAAGGACAGTTTACCGTTTTCACAGAAAAAAGAAAATTCACTGTAAAGGAATCCGAGCGACAGAAAATACAGTCCCTCCAAAAGACCTCTTCCCACCGTTTTCATTTTCTTTCTGTTCTCAAAGCTTTTAAATGTGCTGTGTATCAGCCCGCCGCCGATTCCGCAGCACAGCATAACGGCAATAATGACAATCTGTGAATGTATGAGTTCTGTCATTATTCTTTTCACCTTCCGAAATTACGCAATCCTCTTCCCGGTTTTTTGGCTGTCTTATCTGTATATGTCACCGAGCATACATTTCCCGTAACAACAAGTATGCCCTCCGCCAGATCCAGCTTTTCTATATTGAGGTTGCGCCCTGTTATCTCAAGACCTCCTTCTTTTAAATTGGCCCAAAGAGTGTCTTCGTCAAATGCGTCAACATCTGCCACCTGGCTTATAGTGATTTTTTCTCGATTGTCAATGCTTATATAATGATTCTCCATACGCTCTTTCCTTTCTCTTCCCGTATCCCGCGGGCAATACTGATTGTTTCATTATATGCATTGTATCTATAAAAATATGATAATGCCGGCTGCACTACAGAAGAAAACGGACAGCAATGCCGCCCGTTTTGATTCGTTATACATAGTTTGCCGGATTTACATTCGAACCGTTCTTGAATACCTCGAAGTGGCAGTGAGGACCGGTGCTTCGTCCGGTACTTCCTACTGCAGCAATTGTCTGACCTTTGTATACCTGCTGGCCTGCACTTACATAGATTGCGCTGCAGTGTGCATACAATGTCTTAATGTTG
Source organism: Bacillota bacterium (assembly GCA_022764365.1). GTDB lineage: Bacteria > Bacillota > Clostridia > Peptostreptococcales > Anaerovoracaceae > CAG-238. The sequence continues at coordinate 36,299 of JALERA010000072.1, read as the reverse complement.
CCGCCGTGGTCAATCATAATTCTGAGACCGTAAGCTCCCGACCAGCCGGCCGATATTACGGTTCCTCCGTCGGCTGCTCTTATTGCGGTTCCCGTCGGTGCCGCATAGTCAAGACCATAATGCCATCTTCCCCATCTAGGTCCGTAGCCTCTGTATACGCCTACGGCAACCGGTCTCTGAAGCTGTCCCGTTCCTTTCTTTGGAGGAACCTTCTTTGTACCTTTCAAAACAATCTTGCTTATCGGCTCTTTGATTATTTCCTTGCTTAAATCTTTTCTCGATACCGTCTTGCCGTTTTCTTTTACCAGACGTGCGGTTACCTTTGACTTTCCGTTGGTTCCGGATCTTTGAACAACCTGCTCGCCCTGATAATAGCTGCTCGACTTTTTGTAAACGGTCTTGTATTTAATCTTTTCTGCGAAGGTTGATACTTCAACGGTTCTTACCGTCAGAAGAGGCACCGCCTGCTGGGTAACGAACTTATCTCCGATGTGAATCACCGAGTTTTCCGTTATCTTTGGATTCATCTTCTTCAGTTCCTTGAATGTTACACCGAGCTTCTCACATATTCCGTATAGGGTATCTCCCGATTTTACTTTGTATGTGGATTCCTGCTGCTTTCCGCTCTTTATCTTCTTCAGTGCGGAATATTTACTGCTGATCTTCGCGAGCGTTGTGCTGGTCTGCTCTACCTTAACGTCTTCTTTGAAACCGATCTCTTCGTATTTTCTGCTCGATTTCTTGCTCACATAAAGATCCTTGACCGACTGAAGAACCTCTTCGGCGATCGCCTGGCTCTCTACAACCGCAATGCGCTGTCCGTCTACAACAATCGCAAATGCCTGAGCCTGAATATCACCCATGTAGGTGAAACGTCTGAGTACGGTATCCGCATCATCAATTTCTTTTCCGATGGAAATAACAGGTTTAAATGTTATATCCGTTTCCGCATCAATGGATATGTTTGAACCGTATTCATGTGAAAGTTCTGCACTTATTAAATCCAGTATTTCCAAAACGTCCCTCTGCTCTTTTACAATACCGAGCGTTCTTCCGTTATAGGAATATTCGTAGTCGGTTGTCGAAGCGAAAACCCCTACAAGTCCGAGAAGGACGATAAATACGATGCCGGCATGCTTAAGAATCTCTTTTCGATATTTAAGCATATTCACTCTGCCGTCGTGCATTCTCCTTGCAAACAAAACAAAGGTTTTCCAGAAGAACCAAGCCACAACATTGGCGAATTTGTCATATCCGATGACAGCTGAACCCGCAATGTTCCAGATTGCCTCTTTTCCGTCCTCGAGGATTTCCTCTACTTCATCAAGAACTTCATCTGTTCCTGTTATTATGCTTGCACAGAAATCCCATATTGTAAAATCGGTCTTTATTTTTTTGATTTTTTTGCTCTTGCGTTTAGCCATAACTCAGCATCTCCTATTCTATCCCTCACGCATGCACATCTTCTGCCGGCATCATTTACTCCCGTATCATGACATTCGTTGCAAAGGTATTTCACATCTGTAAAATCCAACGGGAAATTGTTTTCCGTCAACAGAACCGCTCTCTCCTGTTCGAGGAGTGTTGTGAGTTTTTTTATCTCTTCGAGGTCTTCGCTTCCGCTCAACACGGCTCTGGAAAGCCTGCTCCCCAAATCCTTAAGCGAATCGTCGATTTCTTCGATTCTCGGAAGTTTTTCGTAAACCTCTCTTTTGGCTTCTTGTGCCTTTCTCTCGGCGTCATGCCGCAAAAAATCGTAGTAACTGTTTAAATCCGTCTGACTGACTGTCGTTTTTCTGTTAACATCTCTTCCGAAGGAAGCTGCTTCTTTCTGCCAGTTTTCCAAAATCTTGTTTACATAATTCACATTGGGATTCGGTATCCCAACCGTTTTTTGACATGCATCGTGAATTCTCTCGAGAGAAAATCCCATTTCGTCAAACCATTTGTCTATAATTTTTCTTTCCCCGTCGGTTGCCATTCTTCCCACAACCCCCAAGGAGTTCAGAATACGCTTATAATCACCGTATCTGCGGCTTGTTTCCTCTATATATTCGTCAGCTTTCTCTACCGTTGTAATGCCTTTTTTCGCCCATTCGCGTATAACGGCACCGATATATTTCAGCTGTGTCTTTCCTTTCTCATAGCAGTATTCAAATGCTTTTTGGATCAGTGCCGGTTCTGCCGACATCTCGCTATGCCATGAGGCAATTTCCTGCATCTCCTTTGGCGATACCGGCTGGCCCTTTAAATTTTCCACAAAATCAAAGATTTCTTTCAGCTCATTCTCGCAAAGTGCTTCCGAAGACTTTGAGGATTTCTGCGGTGTCTCAAGGGAGCCTGCGTACATGAGTTCACGCAGATTTACGAATGTAATGCCGTAATCAAGCTCTGTATCGCTTCTCATTTCTCTTTTTACAACGCCCATTCTTTCCCAGTACTGCCACGCAAGGTCAACATCACTGTCCTTAAGTCCAAGCTGTGCCGCAAGGCCGCGGTGGGTTATTTCCGTCTGCTGTTTCGCATAAAGCAGCGCATACAGATAGACCTTAACATAATCCCCGGGAGCCTGGGGCAGATATTCATTTATAAAAATATTTTCCACTTCTGTCGCCAAAAGATAGAAATCTTTAATCCTTTCGGTTTTGAAGTTCATATTACCCTCGTTTCGTCATGCAAAATGGGCATGCTCCGTTTAGAGTGCTTTGTCGCTGAACTTGGTGTATCTTGATACCCATGTCAGCTCGATCTTCCCCGTCGGGCCGCTCCTGTGTTTTGCAATATTGATTTCGCAAACTCCCGGTGTCTCTGTATCCGGGTTATAATAATCGTCTCTGTACAGGAAAATTACAATGTCCGCATCCTGCTCGATGGAACCGGATTCCCTGAGGTCAGACAAAATAGGACGCTTGTCCGGTCTCTGTTCCGGTGCTCGGGAAAGCTGTGAAAGCACGATTACCGGGCAGTCCATTTCTCTTGCCAAAAGTTTGAGGTTTCTTGAAATTGCACTGATTTCCTGCTGGCGGCTGTCCGCCTTTCCGTCAAATTTCATAAGCTGAAGATAGTCCACAACCACAAGGTCAAGACCTTGCTCTGCTTTGAGTCTTCTGCATTTGTTTCTCATTTCCATCAGCGATATTCCCGGCGTGTCGTCAATGACGATTTTAGTGCCGTTGAGATCGTTTGCTGCCATGGAAATTCTGTCCCAGTCAACCCTTTCCAAATCGCCCTGTTTCAGTTTTTGCATCTCGACCCTCGCCTGCATTGCAAGAAGCCTTTGACCGAGCTGCTCTTTTGCCATTTCCAAGCTGAAAATGATAACCGACGAGCCTGCCTTGACAGCACTTTGCTGTGCGATGTTGAGAGCGAGGGCGGTCTTACCCATAGCCGGTCTTGCTGCAACAATAATCAAATCCGACCGTTGAAGGCCGCTTGTCTTTTCGTCGAGTTCTTTGAATCCCGTAGGTATACCCACTATTTTATTCTTGTTTTTTGAAGCTTCGTCGATGATTTTGAGGTTTTCAAGTAAAACTTCTTGGATTTTGGCGTAGTCATTCTTCTGTCTTTTCTGAGCGATACTGAAAATTCCGCTCTCCGCATAGTCCAAAATCTCGCTTGCATCCATTTTCGCTTCGTATCCCTTATTCGTGATGTCTTCGGTCGTTCTTATCATCTGGCGGAGCGTTGCTTTCTCTGCAACAATCTTAGCATATTCCGCACCGTTTGCCGTTGAAGGCACATCTGCCGTAAGCGTGGCTATGTATGCCCGTCCGCCGACCATATCCAATGCTTTTCTTCTCTTCAGTTCTTCACATACCGTCAGGACATCCACCGGTGAATTTTCTCGGTATAAGTCCCAAATTGCACGAAAAATCTCTCTGTGATTCTCATTATAAAAATCTTCTTCCTTCACTTCTTCAAGAATATCCGAAAGAATGTTTTTGTCCAGCATGGCTGCACCCAAAGCGGATCTTTCCGCTTCGGCATTATGCGGCGGGATTCTGTCAATCATGCCTCTTCTCCTAACTATTGAGCGTTTACTACAACTTTGAGTTTTGCGTTTACGTCTGTGTAAAGTTTTATTTCAACCGTCATCTCGCCGGTCTGCTTAATCGGACTGTCGAGCAGAATTTTTTTCTTGTCAACGGTAATGTTGTGCTGTGCTTTAAGTGCATCTGCAATATCCTTTGATGTGATGGAGCCGAAAATTCTGCCGCCTTCCCCGGCTTTTGTTTTGATTTCAACGCTGACTTTCCCGATCTTTTCCGCTGTCTGCTGTGCTGCCGCCTTCTCCTCGGCCTTCTTTTCGGCAGCGATTGCTTTCTGTTTTTCAAGACTTCTTATGTTGCCTTCTGTTGCTTCCGTTGCATAGCCTTTCGGAAGGAGCATATTTCTTGCGTATCCGTCGCTTACGTTAACAACATCGCCGGCCTTGCCGGTTCCCTTTATATCTCTATTCAAGATTACTATCATCTTTCTTTACCTCCATTATCTCCATAATTTTCTGTACGGTCTCCTGTATGGAATCCTCTACTTGCGCAGCGGCCGTTGTAAGATGTCCGCCCCCACCGAATTTTTCCATTATGAGCTGTACGTTTACATCGCCAAGTGATCTTGCACTGATTACCGTCTTCTCGTCAATATTTCTTCCTACAACAAAGGATGCTTTCACATCTCTTATTGTCAAGAGCTGGTCTGCGACCTGTGCACAGATGAGCTGTGCGTCCGTCTTGACCTGCGGGCACGTGGTGATTGCCACCCCGCCGTCAAATACCTGCGTTTCCGCAACTGCGCGGGCACGGATTCTTATATTTGAAATATCTTCCTGGAAGAAACGCTTTACTTCCGTCGGATCGGCGCCTTGTCTTCTGAGCCATGCCGCCGCCTCGAATGTTCTTACTCCCGTCTTCACCGCAAATCCGTTGGTGTCCACCGTCATTCCTGCAAGAAGTGCTTCAGCCTCAAGTTTCGCAAGGCTTTTCTTTTTGCTCATGTACTGCAGGATCTCCGCGACCAGTTCGGATGCGGAGGATGCATACGATTCCATGTATGCAAGCACCGGATTTTCTATAAACTCCTCAACTTTTCTGTGATGATCGATAACCACAACCTTCTCGCAGATATCTAAGAGCTTCGGGCACTGAACAAGGCTCGGTCTGTGTGTGTCCACAACGATCAGCAGGCTGTCAGGCTCCGCAAGCGTAAGTGCTTTTTCGGATGAAAGGAATCTGTATTCATCGCTTTCCTTTGCCTGTTTGAAAATGGCATGAAGCGACTCGTTGTACTCATCAATTACGATATACGGCTCCTTCTCCGAAAGAGCGCACAGTCTTGATATTCCCAGCGCCGCACCGAAGCTGTCCATATCGGGATTATCGTGACCCATAATAAATATTTTCTTTGATTGTTCAATGAGTTGTTTCAGCGCATGACCTACAATCCTCGATTTGCCTTTGTTGCTTTTCTCAACGGTCTGGAGTTTGCCGCCGTAATATTCTATTTTGATGTTTCTCTTTATTACCGCTTGGTCTCCGCCTCTTCCGAGAGCAAGGTCAAGCGCGGTATCCGCATAGGATTCCGATTGTGCCATGTTTCTGCCGCCAACCCCCACGCCTATGCTGAGACTGGCCGGAAAGTCTGCACCCGTTTCGAGATTTCTTACCTCATCCAAAAGGTCGAATTTCGCCGCAATAATCTTCTCAAGATGCTGCTGCTCAAACCATACGACATACAAACTGCTCTTTACGCGTATTACCGACGCATCCATCTTTGCAGCCCATTTTCGTATGATTCCGTCAATCTGGCTCGAAAGTGCAAGTCTTGGAACGGGACCTGTGCTGTCTATCAGTTCGTCATAGTTGTCCAGCTGTATCTTGGCAACACATGGTTTTTCATTATTGTACCTGTCCTTCAAATCTTCAAGATTCGTTACATCGCTGAAAAATACAGCAAGCCCGTCCTCATCATCTTCCGTAAGCTTCTTTGCGGAAATTCGGAACGTTTTGTCGTTTCTCTTTATTAAAGGATGTGTACCGCTTGCGGCTGACTCATAAAGCTCGCTGAGCTTTATTCCGGTAAGTGCAAAGATATCGCCTTCGAGTATTTCGTCGTAGACAAATACTTCGTTTATTCTTGCACTCGCCCCGGTAACCTTTCCTTGCGCATTTATGAAACATGCCGGAAGCGGAATGTATTCCAATATGGAATTGTCTGTCTTTCCTTTTACCATAAATTAAAACCTCTTCGCCAATGCAATCCTTCTTTTTGACTACTCAATTCCCAATCCGAAGTTTTTTCTTACTCTCTTCATTGTCTTTTGTGCAATCTCATCCGCTTTCTGTGCACCGTCGTTTAAAATCTCAATCAGTTCCTTGGATTCTCTGATTTCTTGATATCTCTGCTTTATCGGAGCAAGTGCATCTACGGTAACTTCCACCAAATCTTTTTTGAAATCACCGTAGCCTTTTCCTTCGTACATCGTTTCAAGTTCTGCAACCGCTTTCCCGGAAAGTGCGCTGTAAATATTCAGGAGGTTGCTGATTCCCGGCTTGTTCGCTACATCGAATTTCACGATTCCGTCTGAGTCCGTAGTTGCCTTCATAATTGATTTTTTGATCTTTGAAGGTTCATCCAGCAGTGAAATTCGGCTGTGAATATTCTCGGCGGATTTTGACATCTTGGAAGTAGGGTCATCCAGCGCCATAATTCTTGCACCTTCCTTCATAAATCTTCCATCCGGAACGACAAATGTATCCCCGTAATGATGGTTTACCCTGATTGCCAAATCTCTTGTCAGCTCAATATGCTGTTTTTGGTCATTTCCTACCGGAACAACGTCCGTATCATAAAGCAGAATGTCCGCTGCCATGAGTGTCGGGTAGGTTAAAAGGCCGGCTCCCACGGATTCCTTGCCTTGGCTCTTTGCCTTGAACTGTGTCATTCTGAAAAGCTCGCCCGTATTTGCACAGCAGGTAAGAATCCAGCCGAGTTCAGCATGTCCGCTTACTTGTGACTGTACGAAAATGATGGACTTTTTCGGGTCAAGGCCAACGGCCAAATAAAGTGCCGCCACATCCAAAATATGCTTCTTCAATTCCTTTGGGTCTTGAGGTACCGTGATTGCATGTTCGTCTACAATACAATAAATACACTCATTGTCTTCCTGAAGTTCCACAAATTGCTTCAGTGCACCGAGGTAATTCCCAAGATGTATGTTTCCTGTCGGTTGTACGCCCGAAAAAACTCTTTTCATTTCTTTAACTCCTTTTTAAAACTTTCGATAATTGCCTTTTCGGCGCGTGAAACCGTCATCTGCGATACACCCAGCTTGGAAGCAATCTCGCTTTGTGATTTATTAAGAATAAATCTTTGTTTAAATATATACTTATAAGTGTCGCTGAAATTTTTCAGCACATTGTTTATAATTTCGCCGAGTTCGACTCTTTCAAATCCGTTATCCTCGAATCCTATATATTTTTCGATAGCTGCGGCGTCGGCTTCCTCGTCGGAGGTCGTTGCCGGGCTGTCAAGAGAATATGTTCCGTAGGCTTTCGCGCTCTCCATTGCCTGGATAATCTGTTCGTGCGTGAGTCCCGTAATTTCCGATATTTCCTCAACCGTAGGGACTCTTCCCAGTTTTCCGGTAAGTTTTTCCTTCGCCTCTTGTACTTTTCCCGCATTTTCTTTCATCCTGCGAGGCACCTTGAGACTCCATTCTTTATCACGGAAGTATTTTTTAATTTCTCCCAATATTGTAGGTGTGGCGAAGCTTTGGAATTCATATCCTTTTGATGGGTCGAATCTTTCGACAGCAGAAACAAGAGCCATGGCGCCTACTTGATATAAATCATCATAATCCACACCTTTGCCCAGATATTTTCTTATTAAAATGTCTACGATGTACAGATTTTCTTCGACGATTCTGTTTCTCAGTTCAATCGACGGATTTTCTGCGTATTCTTTTAATAATTCCGATGTCGTCTGCTTCTGCTGCATTATTTCCTCTTCACCATTTTAATCGTTTTTTTGCCGCTCGAATTGTCCAGCAATTCGACTTCGTTCATAAGAGTTTTTATAAGAAAAACTCCAATATCTCCTTCATTCGGGCAGTCCATGCATTTCATGGAAAATTCCTTGGATGCATCTGTCGAACCTGTATCCGTCACATAAATCTCCAAAAGATTCTCATCGCTGACACATTCGAGAGTGTATTCTGTGGTAACACCTTCTTTTCCGTGACAGGAAATATTTTTACATGCCTGTCCTACGGCTGTTTTAATGTCTTCAATTTCTTCAACATTAAACCCGGATGTATCGGCAATCGAACCGATTGCCAGTCTTACCATTGTCAGATATTCAGGTTTGCCCGGAATGGTAAACTTTACTTTGTCTGCCATGCCTATCAAAACCTCCTTCCTGCTTCTCTACATGATTTAGAATTTCATTTCTTCCTGTGTATCTGCATTGTCTACGGCTTTCTTAGTATCGGCAGCATCCTCTGCTCCTTCAAATTCTTCCTCTTTGATAACTTTTGCAAGAGCAATTATGTTTGCTTCTTCTCCGACATTCATAATCTTCACGCCTTGTGTTGCTCTTCCGAGCTTTGAAATTTCTTTCGCTGCCATGCGTATGATAATTCCGTCGGAATTAATCAAAAGTATTTCATCGTCGTTATCAACTGCCATAGCACCCACAAGTTCACCGGTCTTCTTGAACTTCGCCTTATCATAGGTGAGCAATCCTTTGCCGCCGCGAACCTGAATCTTGTAGTCTTCTACTTTTGTTCTTTTGCCGAATCCCTTCTTGGTTACAACCAGAAGTTCCTGACCCGGTTCAACCAGTTCCATTGCTACGACTTCATCGTCTTTTTCAAGCTTGATGGCTCTTACGCCGCCTGCGATTCTTCCCATCGGTCTGACATCATCCTCAGAGAAACAAATGCATTTGCCGTTTTTCGTCACGATGATAACGTTGTTCGTGCCGCTGGTCTGCTTGATTCCGATAAGTTCGTCGCCATCCTTCAGATTCATTGCTATGAGACCGGTCTTTCTGTTTGTATCAAAGTTTGAAAGTGCCGTTTTCTTGATGGTTCCCTGTTTTGTTACCGCAATGAGGAACTTATCCTCTGCGAATTCCTTAATTGGAATTACAGCGGTGATTCTTTCTCTCTGCATCAGATTCAAGAAGTTTACGGCAGGTGTCCCCTTCGCAGTTCTTGTTGCTTCCGGAATTTCATATGCCTTAATCTTATGCGCTTTTCCTGTGTTGGTAAAGAACATAAGGTAATCGTGCGTCGAGGTCATAATCAGATTCTTTACAAAGTCGTTTTCTCTTGTCGTAATTCCTGTTACGCCTTTTCCGCCTCTTCTCTGCGATTTGTAAGTATCTACAGGCACTCTCTTGATGTATCCGAGATGTGTGAGCGTAATGCAGACATTTTCTTCTTCAATCAAATCTTCTTCATCGATTTCCGTTTCATCCGCTTTGATTTTGGTCCTTCTCTTGTCGCCCCATTTATCCTTGATTTCAAGAAGTTCTGTCTTGACAACTCCCATCAACAGGTGTTCATCTTCCAAAAGCTGTGTATAGTACGCAATCTTCTTCAAGAGTTCCTGGTATTCGTTTTCAATCTTCTCTTTTTCCAGACCCTGCAGTCTGCGCAGCTGCATGTCGAGGATTGCCTGCGCCTGAATTTCGGAAAGTCCGAAGCGCTCCATCAATCTTTCCTTTGCGTCATTGTAGCTGCTTCTGATGATTTTTATAATTTCGTCGATATTGTCAAGCGCAATTCTGTAGCCTTCTAAGATATGCGCTCTTGCTTCTGCTTTTTTCTTATCGTAAATCGTTCTTCTGGTTACAATTTCTTTCTGATGCTTCAGATATTCGTCCAGAATTTCGCGAAGCGTCAGGATACGCGGTCTTCCGTCCACAATTGCAAGCATAATCATCGAGATGCTTTCCTGCATCTGCGTATGCTTGTACAATCTATTTAAGATAATCTGCGCGTTCGCATCTTTTTTCAGTTCGATAACGATTCGCATGCCCTTACGGTTGGATTCGTCTCTGATTTCGGAAATTCCTTCGATTCTTTTTTCTTTTACGAGGTCTGCCATCTTTTCGATGAGTCTTGCTTTGTTTACCTGATAAGGAATTTCGGTTACGACAATCTGCTGTCTGCCTTTATTTGTTTCTTCAATCTCCGTTACGGCGCGGACAACGACTTTTCCCTGTCCTGTCTTGTACGCCTGTTTTGCGGAGTTTTTGCCCATGATAATTGCGCCTGTCGGGAAATCCGGACCTTTAACTATTTTGCATAAATCATCGATGGAACACTCCGGTTCGTCGATGATTTTTACCGCTGCGTCGATGGTTTCGCCGAGATTATGCGGCGGAATTGAGGTCGCCATTCCGACTGCGATACCGTTGGAACCGTTTACAAGCAGATTCGGAAATCTGGACGGCAAAACAACCGGTTCTTTTTCTTCTCCGTCAAAGTTTGGGATGAAGTCAACCGTTTCTTTGTCAATATCTCTGAGCATCTGTAATGCAAGCGGCGTCATTCTCGCCTCTGTATAACGCATTGCTGCAGCGCCGTCGCCGTCGACCGAACCGAAGTTTCCGTGTCCGTCAACAAGCTGGTGCCTGATATTCCAAGGCTGAGCAAGTCTTACCATTGCATCGTAAATGGAGGAGTCACCGTGCGGGTGGTATTTACCCATTACTTCACCGACGATACGCGCGGATTTTTTATGAGGTTTATCCGGTGTAACGCCAAGCTCGCTCATTCCGTATAAAATTCTTCTGTGTACCGGCTTCAACCCGTCTCTTACATCCGGAAGGGCACGGCTTACAATTACGCTCATCGCGTAGTCGATATATGATTGCTTCATTTCGTCATGAATTTCATGTTGAAGCATTTTTTGATCTTCCAATAAAGTCGTCATTTACTTTCCCCTTCCTTATGCGTCGATTGTCGCATACTGCGCATTATCTTCGATGAATTTCTTTCTAGGCGGAACTTTGTCGCCCATAAGAGTTGTGAATATTTCATCTGCCGCAGCACTGTCTTCGAGTGTTATCTGTACCAAAGTCCTGTGGTTGAAGTCCATGGTTGTTTCCCATAACTGTTCTGCATCCATTTCACCAAGACCTTTGTATCTCTGTATGTCTGCCTTGCCCGGCTTGTCCGCAATTTCTGCCATGAGCTTTGCCTGTTCTTCTTCACTGTATGTGTAGTGAACTTCTTTGCCCTTCTTTACTTGATAAAGCGGCGGCTGGGCAGCATAAACATAACCTTCTTCAATCAAAGGTTTCATGTATCTGTAGAAGAATGTCAAAAGCAGCGTTCTGATGTGCGCGCCGTCGACATCAGCATCGGTCATAATGATAATTTTATGATATCTCAGCTTTTCGAGATTAAAATCTTCACCGATTCCGCAGCCGAATGCGGTAATCATGTTCTTGATTTCTTCCGAGCTTAGAATTCTGTCGAGTCTTGCTTTTTCGACATTTAAAATCTTACCTCTAAGCGGCAGGATTGCCTGACGCTTTCTGTCTCTTCCGTCCTTTGCGGAACCGCCTGCGGAGTCACCTTCGACAAGGAAAATTTCCGAAAGAGCCGGATCCTTTTCTGAGCAGTCTGCAAGCTTACCCGGAAGGGAGAAGCTTTCGAGCGCGCCTTTTCTTCTGGTTAAATCTCTTGCTTTTCTTGCTGCTTCTCTTGCTCTTGCTGCTTTAATGCACTTTTCGATAATAATCTTTGCCTGAGCAGGGTTTTCTTCAAGGAAAGCTGTAAGATTTTCATTCGTTGACGTTTCGACAAATCCACGAATTTCGGAGTTTCCGAGTTTCGCCTTTGTCTGACCCTCAAACTGTGGCTCGGAAAGCTTAACCGATACAATCGCCGTTAAGCCCTCACGCACATCTTCGCCGCTGAGGGAATCGTTATCTTTTAAAATTTTCGATTTCTTTCCGTAATCATTAAATACTCTTGTGAGAGCACTCTTAAATCCGACAATATGCGTACCGCCGTCAGTTGTATTGATATTATTTGCGTAGCCCAAAATCAACTCGCTGTAACTGTCTGTATACTGCATCGCTACTTCGACTTCGCAAGTTTCCTTAATTATTTCAAAATAAATTACATCTTGATGGAGAGGATCTTTGTTTTTATTAAGGAATGTTACAAATTCCTTAATACCGCCCTCATAGTGGTAAGTTTCGCTTCTCTTTTTTCCTTCACGCTCGTCTTTAAATACAATTTTAATGCCTTTGTTAAGAAAAGCCATTTCTCTGAGTCTGTGTTCAAGCACATCAAAATCGAACACTGTTGTCTCAAAGATTTCCGGATCCGGCCAAAAGGTTGTTTTTGAACCTGTTTTTCTTGATTCACCGATAACTTCGAGCTTAGATACTGTTTTTCCTTTTTCGTAACACTGTTTATATATTTTTCCGTTTCTTTTTATTTCAACTTCCATATGTGTGGAAAGCGCATTTACAACCGATGCACCTACACCGTGAAGACCGCCGGACACCTTATATCCTCCGCCGCCGAATTTACCTCCGGCATGAAGAACGGTATGGATAACTTCCACTGCCGGAATTCCCATCTTTGGATGTTTATCAACCGGCATACCTCTTCCGTCGTCTTCCACCATGATGGAATTATCACTCTGAATGGTAACGTGAATCGTCTTGCAGTAGCCTGCAAGAGCCTCATCTATACTATTATCAACGATTTCATATACGAGATGATGAAGTCCCTTTGGTCCTGTACTTCCGATATACATACCGGGTCTTTTTCTTACAGCCTCCAGACCTTCAAGAACCTGTATCTGGGCGGCATCATACTGCCCATTTGTTTTCTCTTCTAAGCTCATATTATCTCCCTTTTTTCTTTACATTTTCTTATACTCATAGATATATCATTATACCACTAAAACAGAAATACTTCAACCAAAAAAGAGGATTTAAACACGATGTGAAGATTTATCATTAAATCATCACAAAACATAGCTTAAATCCTTTATTATTTGTTTTATTTTTTATATTTTAATATTGATATATATTATTTAAATATACTTATTTTTCCTCTCTCGACATTATATGATGTGAAATCCGGAAATTTTTTTGTAAGTGATTCTGGAATTTCGGTTGTCGTTATGAAAAGCTGCACATCCGAGAGTGTTTTTACAAGGTATTCCTGTCTCTCTAAATCCAGTTCACTCATAACGTCGTCAAGCAAAAGTACCGGTGCATATCCTGTCTCATCTTTTATTATTTCAATTTCTGCGAGTTTCAAAGAAAGCGCCGCGGTTCTCTGCTGACCCTGTGAACCGAAATTTCTCACATTTATTCCGTCTATATAAAGCTCAAAGTCATCTTTATGCGGTCCTTTGGTTGTGGTTCTTTGTCTTATGTCCGCATCATAAGATTTTTTTAATATTTCGTAAAAAACTTCTTCTTGTTTTTTTCTGTCATTGTAAAAATCGATATTCGGTGTATATTTTATTTCTAAATTTTCTTTTCCGTTTGTTATTTTTTTATGAATTTCTGCAGCTGTGCAGGATAAATTCTTTATGAATTCATTTCTCAAGTTCATAACAACGGCACCGTACCTTGCAAGTTGTGCATCCCATACATCAAGCATAGACCTGTCTATTTCAAATTCTTTCAGATAGGAATTCCTTTGGATCAGAATTTTCTTGTAATTTGACAGGCTGTCATAATATGCTGGTTTTATCTGACAAAGCTCTCTGTCCGTAAATTTTCTTCTCTTTTCGGGTTCATCTTTGACGATTTTTAAATCTTCGGGTGAAAAAATAACAATAAAGACGTTTTTTAAAAGTTCCGATGTTCTTTTTAATTTCACTCCGTCGATTTTCGCATACTTTTTCTGCTCTTTTGCATATATAATTTCAACATTGGAATCCATGTCATCTTTCACGGCTTCTATATAGACCTTCGCAAATTCACTTCCGAATCTTATGAGATCGGAATCTTTGTTTGTTCTGAAAGATTTTCCTATGGAAGTAACATAAATTGCCTCAAGCAGATTGGTCTTTCCTTGTGCGTTTTTGCCGAGAATTAAATTCACATTTTTGTTAAATTGAAGATTAAGACTTTCGTAATTACGAAAGTCTTTCAGTTCTATATTTTTTATATACATTTTTTTAATTATTTGTGATTCTTACAGGGAGAACCAGATATTCATAGGACTCTCCGGTGATAGGTTTCAAGAGACAAGGGCTGATGCTTGTGTTAAAATTCATAGTGATATTTTCATCTTCGATTGCTTTTAATGCGTCTATCATATACTTTGAATTAAATCCTATCGTTAAATCATAGCCTTCTTTTGATATGATAACCTCTTCTTTCACATTACCTTCTTCGGATTTCGATGTAACTTCCATGCTGCTGCTCTTTATATCAAGTTTTATGAGGTTATTTTTTCCTACTTTTGCAAGCAGGGATGCTCTTTCGATGCTTTCGAGTAAATCTTCTCTGTTTACAACGACTCTGCATTTACTGTCTTTCGGAAGAATATTCGCATAATCCACAAATTCACCTTCAAGCAGTCTGAGAACAACTTTCGTATCCTCGATGATAAAAACTGCTCTCTTTTCATTGATATATAAATCAACATCCTGCATATCTCCTTCGTTTTCGGTTATAATCTTGCTTATTTCATTGAGAATCTTAGCAGGAATAATAATATTCTGTTCCTTTGCATTTATTATGTTTTCCCTTGCCACAGCCATACGGAATCCGTCAAGCGCAACCATATTAAGCTTTCTTTCCTTCATTTCGATAAGAACGCCTGTGATTACACCTCTTGATTCATCAATACTTGCGGCAAATGAAGTTTTTCTTATCATATCTTTTAAAGTTTCTCTGTCAAATGCGATTCTTTCCTTTGGCTCTATCTCAATATTTATATTAGGAAATTCATCCGATGGAAGTCCTATGATATTAAATTCAGAACTTGCACATTTGATAATAATGTTTCCTTGGTTTAATTCTACGGAAACAAGGCTGTTTGGGAGTTTTCTTATTATATCCGCAAAAAGCTTTGCCTGCACAACAGCCTCACCGGCTTCGAAATTTTCTACTTCAAGCTTCTTTTCGATGCTTAAATCAAGATCGGATGCAGCCATCGTAAGTTCGCCGTTTTCATTTACTTTAAGAAGAATCCCTTTTAAGATTGGAATCGTTGTTCTGGCTGTTACCGCCTTAGAAACGATATTTAATGCTTTTGCTAGATTTTGTTGACTGCAAGAAAATTTCATAAAAACCTCCGAAATATTATTTATTAATTTATATTATTTGTAGTAATAGTAGTAGTAGGGGCTGTGAAATATGTGGATAACCCCTGCAACCGTTAAAAATTCACCGAAATTTATTGTCTGAAAACTATGGATAAGTTTTAAAAATTATCCTCTTTTATTCACAAGCTGTCAGTCTTTTATTTTTTCTTTTAATTCTCGGATAAGATTATCAAACGACGGGTCTCGTTTAATTTCATCTTCTATCTTTTCACAGGCATACATTACGGTTGTATAATGCCTTCCCCCGAAATATTCGCCGATTTTAGGAAGCGACATATCAGTCATGTCACGCATGAGGTACATTGCAACCTGTCTCGGAAAAGCAATATTGTTTGTTTTCTTTGAAGATTCGATTTCATTGAGCTTTATACCATATTGTTTACATACGAATTTTTTTATTTTTTCGGGTGTTATTGTGATTTCACCGGTATTCATAATATCCTTCAGCGTTCTTTTTACAAAATTTTTGTCGAGTTTTTCTTTTAAAAGATGAGAAAAAGAAACACTTCTTGTGAAGGCGCCCTCAAGTTCTCTGATATTATCCTTTATTTTTTCCGCAATGAGACACACGACTTCATAAAGATCATCGTCAACTTCAATCCCCAGATTTTCGGCTTTTTTCATGAGAATCGCAACTCTGGTTTCATAATCGGGCGGCTGAATATCCGCAAGCAGATTCCATTGAAACCTTGAACGCAGCCGTTCGTCTAAGTTGATAAGTTTATTCGGTGCTCGGTCACCTGAAATGATAATCTGTTTATTAAGGTCATATAAAGTATTGAATGTGTGGAAAAATTCTTCCTGTGTGTTTTCTTTTCCTTCCAAAAACTGAATATCATCAACCAAAAGAACATCTACTTTTCTGTATTTTAATTTAAATTCGTTCATTTTCTGTTCGGCGATGGCTTTTATAAGCTCATTTGTGAACATTTCGGAAGAAACATAAAGAACATTAAGTGATGGATTGTGTTCGAGAAGGTATATCCCGATCGCGTGCATCAGGTGTGTTTTTCCGAGTCCGGAACCTCCATATATAAAGAGAGGGTTATAAGTTTCGGAAGGAGATTCCGCAACCGCAAGTGCCGCTGCGTGTGCCAGCTTATTACTGCTCCCAACCACAAAATTATCAAAATTAAACTTCGGGTTGAAGAGTTTTTGCTTATCCAAAATTTTTTTATTAACTTTTGTTTTCTGTGTGCTCACAGAGTTATCCACAGGTTTATCATATTCATCTGAGGATTTGAGGACAACTCGATATTCTTCCTTCAGTACGCTTTTAAATGCAAACTGAAGATAGGAAATATATCTGTTTTTTAATACGCTGATGATAAAATCGTTGCCTCTCTGAGAGTTAACCTGAAGATATACGATATTCAGATCATTATCTATTTTATTGATACTCAAAGGTTCCTTAAACCATGTGTCAAAACTGATAGGGGTGGTGTTTTCTTTGATTATTTCCAGAACCTCTGACCATATTTTTTCGTAATTTTCCACTTTTACACCTTCTTGATTTATTGCCTATTCTTACTCCATTCTATTTTATATAAAAAGTTATACATAGGCAAGAGTGAATTGCCAAATAAAAAAAATAATTTGTCGAAAAGTTATCCATATAGTGTGGATAACTTTATGAATAACTTTTGTGGATAATTTTAAACGGAAGGAGAAAGATAAATTTAACATTTGATTGACATTGCAATATGAATAAAGTATAATATTTAGGCATATGTGCGTATTGGAATTTAGATTCGCACGAAATACAATTCAGAAAGGAGTCTAGTGATGAAACAGACATATCAACCAAAGAAAAGACAAAGAATGAAAGAACATGGTTTCAGAAAGAGAATGTCAACAAAGAACGGCAGAAACGTTTTAAAGAGAAGAAGGGCTAGAGGCAGAAAGAAATTAACTGCATAATCTCAAAAGAAAAGCCGAATGGTTTAGTAAAATGCTGAAAAAAAATGTTTTAAGAAAAAAAAGTGATTTTTCCTCCATATATAACAGAGGAAAATCAGTAGGCGAGCGGTATGTGGTTCTGTTCTTCAGACCGAATCATTTGCCTTACAATCGAACAGGGTTTTTAGCAAGCAAGAAAGTCGGAAACAGTGTGAAAAGAAATCGTGCCAGACGCCTGATGAAGGAAGCGTACCGGACGTTTTCCGGAGAACTTCCTCAGGGATATGATTTCATAATTATAGCAAGGAACACTATTTCAGGCAGAAAATGTGCGGATGTTGAAAAATCTCTCAAGTCCGCTTTTAAGAAAACCGGAGTACTTAAAGATAAATGAAATTTATAGGTAACTTTTTTAAAAAGATAATGATTCTGATGATCAGATTTTATCAGAGATTTATTTCACCTTTATTTCCGTCTACATGCCGGTTTTATCCTACCTGCTCCACATATTTCATACAGGCGCTTGAAAAATACGGAGTTTTTAAAGGTAGTTATTTAGGTATTAAGAGAATTTTAAAGTGTCACCCTTGGCATGAGGGAGGATATGACCCTTTAAAATAATGGAGGAAATTGATGGGACTAATAGCAAAACCATTAAGTTTTTTGCTCACATGGCTGTATGATGTGATAGGCGATTACGGCATTGCGATTGTTATTTTAACTGTCGTAGTAAAGCTGTGTCTCTATCCTGTATATGCCAAGCAGACAAAATCTACTATGAAAATGTCTGAATTCCAGCCGAAAATACAGGAAATTCAGCAAAAATATGCGAAAGATAAAGCTCTTATGAACGAAAAACTCAATGAGCTTTACAAGAGTGAAGGTGCAAGCATGTACGGCGGATGCCTTCCTATGATCGTACAGATGGTTGTTATCATGGGTCTTTTCGCTTTATTGAGAAACCCGATGCAGTACATAACATCAAGCGACATGATTTTCGCTACACACGAAAGCTTTTTATGGATTAAGGACTTAGCACAGCCGGATAAGTGGATTCTTCCGATTGCTGCAGCTGTTGCTACATTTATTTCCTTCTCAATGTCTCAGTCCACAATGAATACAGGCGGTGCTGCTCAGCAGACGGCGTTTATGACCAAAATCATGAAGTACTTTTTCCCTATCATGATTCTTTGGATGGCAAGAAGCTATCCTGCAGGTCTTGCTGTTTACTGGTTCGGCAGCCAGGTAATCCAAATCTTCTATAATATGAGATTTAATTCGTGGAGAAAGAAACAGAGAGAAGAAAGAGAAGCCAGAGAAGCGAAAAACAGAAAGAGAAGAGCAAAAGCATAAAACATTGGAGGAAAAAATAAATATGGATTTTTCTGAAAAGTATGGAACAGATGTAGAAGAGGCCGTTAGACTGGCGCTTTTGGATCTGAATCTTACCAGAGATGAAGTTGATGTTACTGTTTTGGAAGAATCTTCTCGTGGATTTTTCGGTATCGGCTCAAAACTCGCAAAAGTAAGAGTCGAAAAGAAAAAGGCTCCTGCAAAAGAAGAAAAGAAGCAGGAAAAACCGGCTGCACCTGTGAAACAGGAAGCAAGAGCCGAAAAGGCAAAACCGGAAAGAGAAAAAGCTCCGAAAAAGGAAGCATCAAGAAATAAAAAAGAAAGAACAGCCCCTAAGTTTGATATCGAAAGTGTTAAGCCTGTGATTTCCAAGGAACCTGAGGAAAATCTCACTCCGTGTGAAGACCATGCAGCACTTAGATTCCTTGAAGAAGTTACCAAGGAAATGGGACTGGAACTTGATATAACGGCCAAGGAAGGCAAAGATGTTCTCTATGTTGATATTCAGGGAAAAGATTCCGGAACGATTATCGGTAAGAGAGGACAGACTTTGGATGCGATTCAGTATCTGACAAGCCTTGTCGTTAACAAAGAACAGAATGCATATACAAGAGTCGTTGTAGATGCGGAAAATTACAGAGCAAAGAGGGAGAAAACTCTTGAATTGCTCGCAGTCAGACTGGCAAACAAGGTTGCAAGAACCAAAAAGAGTGTCAGACTTGAGCCTATGAATCCTTACGAAAGAAAGGTGATTCATGCAACTCTTCAAAACCATCCTCGGGTTACAACCAGAAGTGAAGGTCAAGATCCATACAGAAGGGTTATAATTGAATTGAAGTAGTTTTGTAGCCCGTTTTTTAAACGGGCTTACTTTTTAGTTTAGAAGACCGGCAATAGAAAACTGTGCCGGCAGAAAGCAAAAAAATGGAAGAGACAATTGCTGCAATTGCGACTGCGCCCGGAGAGGGAGGAATCGGAGTCGTTCGAATCAGCGGAGAAAACGCTAAAGAAATTCTTAAAAAGATTTTTTCAAAAAAAAACAGCGAAAAAGATTTGGTGCCTCGCATGATGCACTACGGTTTTGCGCGGGATAATTTCAGCGGAGATCTCATAGATGAGGTAATGGCCGTATATTTTAAGGAACCGTATTCTTACACAGCGGAGGATGTAGTTGAGATTCAGTGCCATGGGAGCATGGTTTCCCTTCGCAAAATTTTATCACTGGTTTTAAGAAACGGGGCACGTCTTGCAGAACCGGGCGAATTTACAAAACGCGCTTTTTTAAACGGAAGGCTTGACCTGTCACAGGCGGAAGCTGTGATTGATTTAATTCGCGCCAAGTCGGACAAATCATTTGATGTCGCACTGAATCAGCTTGAAGGAAATTTTTCAAAGAAGATTCGTGAAATTCGTGCAGAACTTATGAACAGCCTCGTAAACATAACTGTAAATATTGATTATCCGGATGAGGATATTGAGCAGCTGACCTTTGAAAATCTGGTTTCAGATTTAACTTCCGTTCGTGCGAAGATTAAAAAAATGCTGCAAACATCTGACACAGGACGGATTATGAGTGAAGGTTTAAAGATTTCCATTATAGGAAAACCGAATGTCGGAAAATCTTCGCTGATGAACGCTTTGCTCAGAGAAACCAGAGCAATCGTAACTTCCGTTCCGGGAACGACCAGAGATACGATTGAAGAAATGCTTACGATTCGTGGTATTCCGGTAAAGCTGACGGATACTGCCGGAATCAGAGAAACGAAAGATTTAATAGAAAAAATAGGAATTGAGAAGAGCAAAGAAGCTTTCAACAATGCGGATTTGATTATCTTTATGGCAGACCGAAGCAGGATGCTTGACGAAGAAGACTTTTCGATTTTAAACCATATAGGAAACAAGAAGGCAATCGTTATTTTAAATAAAACCGATTTGCCGAAAGCCTTTGACAGAGCGGAAATCGAAAAACTTTTGCCGGAGGCTTGCATCATTGAAGCCGCTGTGGCAAACGGAGAAGGTATCGAGGAACTCGAGAATGTCGTGGAGAAACTGGTGTACGGAGGCGAGGTCAAACAATCTGACAGCATGATGGTTACCAATGTACGGCATAAAAATCTGCTTGAAGAAGCGGACAGCTCTCTTGGTGATGCGATTGAAATGGCAAAAGCCTGTCAGCCGCTGGAACTTCTTGAGATTGATGCAAGCAGAGCGTATGAGTGCCTCGGCGCAATCATCGGAGAAGCGGTGGAAGAAGATATTATAAATGAAGTTTTCGCAAGATTTTGTTTAGGAAAATAAGAGAAAGACGATAGATTATGGAAAGAAATTTAATGGGTGAATACGATGTTATTGTTGTCGGTGCAGGACATGCCGGATGTGAAGCCGCGCTTGCTTCGGCGAGAATGGGAATGAAAACGCTGATGTTTTCCATCAATCTCGAAGCAGTGGCAATGATGCCGTGCAATCCTTCCATCGGAGGAACCGGCAAAGGACATCTGGTAAGAGAAATTGACGCGCTCGGCGGTGAAATGGGAATCAATATTGACAAAACTTTCATCCAAAGTAAAATGCTGAACACCGCAAAAGGACCCGCAGTTCATTCGTTGCGTGCACAGGCGGATAAAAATAAATACCATCTTGAGATGAAAAAAACGATTGAGAAAGAGCCGAACCTTGATATGAAGCAAGGGGAGGTTACCGACTTAATTCTTGAAGACGGAAAGGTATGCGGGGTTGAAACCAAGACGCATACTTACTATACGGCAAAGGCTGTCGTTCTTGCGACAGGTACTTTCCTCAGAGGAAAAATATTTATCGGTGACAGTGCATTTTCGAGCGGGCCGAACGGACTTGCTCCGGCAAACGAACTTGCGGACAATCTCAAGAAGCATGGCATGAAGCTTCGCAGATTCAAAACGGGAACCCCTGCAAGATGTCTGGGAAGCAGCTTAAACTATGAAAAAATGATACCGCAGTATGGAGATGAGAAGATTGTCCCGTTTTCCTTCATGAATGACGAAATCGGCGAGAACAAAGCACTGTGCTGGCTGACTTATACAAATGAGGAAACGCACCGCGTGATTCGCGAGAATTTTCATCGTTCAGCGCTTTTCGGCGGACAGATTGAAGGAATCGGTCCGAGATACTGCCCGTCGATTGAGGATAAGGTCAATCGTTTTGCAGATAAGGAAAGACATCAGACTTTCATCGAACCTGAAGGGCTTGATACGGACGAGATGTATATTCAGGGAATGTCCTCGAGCCTTCCTGAAGATGTACAGTACGCTTTTTATAAGACGATACCGGGTCTTGAGAACATTCGAATTGTAAGACCTGCCTATGCGATAGAGTATGACTGCATCGATCCGCAGGATTTAAAATTGAATTTGGAATACAGAGGCATTGAAAATCTTTTTTGCGCGGGGCAGTTTAACGGCAGCTCCGGATATGAAGAAGCAGCCGCACAAGGTTTGATGGCCGGAATTAACGCAGCACTCAAAATTTCCGGAAAAAATCCGTTTGTCCTCGGAAGAGACGAGGCTTATATTGGCGTTCTCATCGACGATTTAGTGACCAAAGGTACCAATGAGCCTTACAGAATTATGACCAGCAGAGCGGAATATAGGCTGCTTCTGAGGCAAGACAACGCTGACTTGCGTTTGACGGAAAAATCATACAGTATTGGATTGGCAACAAAGGAAAGATATGACAGATTTCTCAAAACGAAGGAAAACGTCCAAAAGGAAATGATTCGTCTGCGTGAAAAAACCGTTTCTCCGAAAGAGATTAATGATTTTTTGGAAAAATACGAAAGCGCACCTGTTTCCGGAAGAGTTTCTTTGGCAGAGCTTTTGAAGCGTCCGCAAATCACATACGAAAATCTTGCGGAGGTTGACGGCGCTGATCGACCGAAACTTTCTTATCATGAAATAACGCAGCTTGAAGTGCAGCTCAAATATGAAGGCTACATTCAAAAACAGCTTCAGCAAGTGGAAAGATACAAGAAGCTTGAGAGCCGCAAGCTTGATGAAAATTTGAACTACTCGGATATAGAGGGATTGCGAATAGAGGCAATGCAGAAGCTTTCCCAGATTCGCCCGGCGTCCCTTGGGCAGGCTTCTCGTATATCGGGAGTCTCGCCTGCCGATATAAATGTTATAATGGTATATTTGGAAAAGAAGAGAAGAGGTAGACAGTGATTAACTTAAAGGATGCGATTCTCGAAACAGGGCTTGCATGCAGCGATGATCAAGTAAATAAATTTGAAACCTACATGCAGGGGATTCTTGCCTGGAATGAAAAGGTTAATTTAACACGCATTACGCAGCCCGATGAATTTATCGTGAAACATTTTCTCGATTCACTCGTTTGCTGCACGCATAAAGAATATCAGAACGCTCGAAAAATTATCGATGTGGGAACCGGGGCAGGTTTTCCGGGGATACCGCTTGCAATCATGTCTGCGGATAAGAATTTCGTGCTTATGGATTCGCTTGGAAAAAGACTCAAAATAATAGACGAGCTTTGTGCGGAGGCCGGGATTTCAAATGTTGAAACAATCCACGCGCGGGCGGAAGAACTTGCGAGAAATAAACAGCACAGAGAGAAATACGACTTATGTGTATCGCGAGCGGTTGCCAATATGGCTGTTTTGGCCGAATACTGCCTGCCCTTTATCAAGGTGGGCGGCTGCCTGATGGCATACAAGGGGCCGGAAGCTGCGGAGGAGGCCGAAGCTGCGAAGAATGCCATAAAGCTTCTTGGTGGAAATCTTGCGGAAATATATGATGCAAGCCTTGAAAAATATGATATTTCCCATAAAATTGTTGTAATCAAAAAAGTGAAAAATACTGTGTCGAAATACCCGAGAAAAGCGGGCACACCGACGAAAGAACCCTTATTGTGAAGATGATAAGGGTTTTTTGTTTATAAAATGTTTACACGAAAGGCATCGGAAATGTTATTATTTCCCTATAGAAAGTGTGTTAAATACAAAGGAGGAAAAAAATGAAAGTTGTACAGATTCCTGTGGAATTCATCATTCCCAATCCTGAGCAGCCGCGGAAGGTGTTTACTGACAATGAATTGGAAGAATTAACCAATTCTATTCGAGAATACGGTGTTCTGCAGCCTCTGCTTGTGAAAAGGGTAGAAGGAAAAAAATTTATACTTATTGCAGGTGAGCGGAGACTCCGGGCCTCAAAACTTGCGGGCCTTCACCGCGTGCCGGTTATTATAAAAGACCTTGAGGAGCCGGAGGCAGCCCTCATTGCACTTGTTGAAAACGTGCAAAGAGAAGACTTGAATTTCCTTGAGGAAGCCAGGGCATATAAGAAACTTATGGAGGATTTCAATCTTACACAAGGTGAGATAGCAAAGAGAGTGAGTAAACAGCAATCAACCATTTCCAACAAAATACGCATATTGGCGCTTCCGGAAGAATTGCAGCAAATGCTTATGACAAACAAACTTACGGAAAGACATGCAAGGGCACTTCTGAAGCTCGGAGATGAAGATGACAGAAGAAAAATATTGAAAAGAGTAATAGACAACAATCTGAATGTAAAACAAACCGAAAAACTCATTGAAGATTTTCTTGAGGGCAAGGAGAAGGCATACAGAAAGAAAAACAAAATTAATTACATAAGTTACAAGATCTATTTGAACACAATCAGAAAGGCGTTTAACCAAGTAAAAAATGTTGAAAAGAACGCGAGATTTATAGAAAATGACCAAGGCGAATTCATGGAAGTAAAGATTCTTATTCCTAAAAATAACGGATGTTTCACGTGAAACATCCAATTTTTTTATTATTTGATGTGGTAAAAAATTGTATAGTAGTGTATAATACCGTTAGGATTAGTGTGAGAAACTTTGACATCGCAAGGAGGAATTATTTTGGGAAAAGCAATAGCAATATTTAATCAAAAAGGTGGTGTAGGGAAAACAACAACAAATATTAACCTTGCCGCTTGCTTGGCAATCAGGGGAAAAAAGGTGTTGATTCTTGATATAGACCCTCAGGGAAATACAACCAGCGGAATCGGTGTAACGAAGAGAAATCTCAAAGATACCATTTATAATATTCTGATTGATAAGGATTATGATCCAAGAAAAGCAATCATAAAAACAAGCGTTAATAATTTGGATTTGATACCTGCCAGTGTAGATCTTGCCGGGGCGGAGGTCGAACTCGTGAGCGTCGATGGCCGCGAAAATGCCTTAAAAGAGGGGCTGGATAAAATAAAAGAAGATTACGACTATATATTTATAGACTGCCCACCGTCACTGGGGCTTCTGACGATTAATTCACTGGCTGCAGTTGACAGCGTACTCGTTCCGATTCAATGCGAATTTTATGCGCTTGAAGGTGTCAGCCAGCTTGTAAGTACAATTGAACTTGTAAAGAAAAGCCTGAATCCGAAGCTCGAAATTCAAGGGGTAATTTTAAGCATGTTTGACGGCAGAACGAATCTGTCGCTCCAAGTAGTGCAGGAAGTTAAAAGATATTTCGGGAACAAGGTTTATTCCACGGTTATTCCGAGAAATGTAAGACTGGCAGAAGCGCCAAGCTACGGAATGCCGATAACCGAATATGACCCAAAGTCGAAGGGAGCGGAAGCATACGGAGACTTTGCGGATGAATTCTTAGAGCTGGAGGAAGACTAATGGCGGCAGCAAAAAAAGGAGGACTCGGAAGAGGACTGGAAGCACTCATAGCTGATGCGGCACCGATTGAGAATGTCGGAGCAGCCAAAGAACAAAGCGGAGAGCATGAAGATTCCACTGACAGAGTCAGATATATAAAAACATTTGACATCATGCCGAATGCGAACCAGCCGAGAAAAACTTTTGATGAAGAAAAGATTCAGGATTTGGCGAACTCCATCTTGGAACATGGTGTGATACAACCCATTGTTTTGAGAAAGAAGGACAAGGGATACGAGATTGTTGCCGGAGAAAGGCGTTGGAGAGCCGCGATAAAAGCGGGGCTGTCCGAAGTGCCGTGTCTGATCAGAGAACTTGATGATGAGCAGAATATGCTGATTGCAATCATAGAGAACATGCAGCGCGAAGACCTGAATCCAATCGAAGAAGCGGAAGGTCTGAACCAGATGATCGTAAATTACGGAATGACCCAGGAACAAGTATCCAAAAGCGTAGGAAAGAGCAGACCGTATATCACGAACTCGTTAAGACTTCTGAAGCTCCCTGAATATGTTTTAAACTTGATTTCGGAAGGAAAAATTTCTGCGGCCCACGGAAGAACGGTTATCACCGTTGAAGATGATGAAGTCAGAAAGAGAATCTGCGAAAGGATTGTGAAAGAAGGGCTATCCGTAAGAGAAACGGAGCGCCTTGTTGACGAAATCGGAAAACCGAAAAAGAAACCCGCAAAACGCGTCAAAAATCCAAATGTAAGCAGAGTCGAAGAGGAACTGAAAGAGGTTTTGGGCACGAAAATCAATATTAACCAGAAAGGTTCCAAAGGCAAAATCGAAATAGAATTTTTCAGCAAAGATGAGCTCGAGCGGCTTATAGACATGTTGAAATCACTGAGATAAAAAGGATTGTTTCATGTGAAACAATCAATAAAAGCGCAAACAAAAGGCAATTCATTACGAATCGCCTTTTCTATCATCATCATCGGTAAGAACAGCCAAACCATCCCGAACGATTTGTTCAACAGCGGCCGGAAGCTCTGCAAGCTCGGCGCGGGACATGTCTTTGGTTTCAATCGGCTTGTGAACCATGAAGTCGATATGGCATCCTTTTGTTACCTTGCCCGTCTCTTCATAAGTGTGGTATCCTCCGTTCAGAGTAACAGGAACAATCGGAACTCTTGCCTTGGTCGCAAGTTTAAAACTGCCGTGCTTAAACTCGGCCATGGCGGAGGAACGACTTCTTGTCCCTTCCGGAAAGATTACAAGGGAAAAACCCTGTTTCAAATACTCGACGCCTTCATTAATTGTCTTGAGGGAGGCCCTGGCATCACCTCGATGAATGTAAATGCCACGGATTCTCGAAACCCATTTTCCAAAAATTGGGATTTTAGACAATCCATCCTTTGCGATAAATGCAACCTGATGATTCTTTACGTTATATAAAAAGCTCAGTATGTCCGCATAGGATTGGTGGTTTGAAATAAAGACCACAGGCCCCGACTGCGGGAGATTTTCAGGATGAATGACCGTAAAGTCAACCTGAAATTCATCGACGATGTGGGAAGACCAGATCTGACAGGCCTTGAGAATTTCTTCCTGCTCTTTTTTTACGTCGCCCGACGCTTTCGCATTTTCAATCGCAATGCGGTTTTCTTTTAGCTTGTTCATTCCGCCTATAACGGTGAGAATTCCATATATATTGTTAAAAAGTTTCAAAAGAACACCTCCGTTTTGTAAACTTACAAGATATTATAGCACATTCCTGTTGTTTTTTTCCACATAAAAAGTGTATAATATTTAATATGTAAGATGAAATAAGAAAAGGAGACCAAGTATGAAGGTTTACAACAGTGTCACAGAAATTGTGGGAAACACTCCCATATTGAAATTAAATAGAATCATTGCGAAGGAAAACCTGTCGTTTCATCTCTTCGGAAAAATGGAAATGATGAATCCGGCGGGAAGTGCAAAGGACAGAGTCGGTCTTGCAATGATTCGCGATGCGGAGAAAAAGGGCCTCTTGATGCCGGGCGGAACAATTATCGAACCGACCAGCGGAAATACGGGAATCGGCCTTGCAATGGCGGCGGATGCGCTGGGATACAAGGTGATTTTGACGATGCCAGAAACCATGAGTGTGGAAAGAAGAAATCTCCTTAAAGCATATGGTGCAGAGTTAGTTTTGACAGAAGGCGCAAAAGGTATGCAAGGGGCTGTTGAAAAGGCAGAGGAACTGCATAAGGAAATACCGGGAAGCATAATTGCCGGCCAGTTTTACAATCCGGCAAACCCGGAAATACACTATGAGACCACGGGGCCTGAAATTTACGATGCACTCGACGGCAAGGTTGATATTTTCGTTGCAGGTATCGGAACGGGAGGAACGCTCAGCGGAGTCGGAAGGTATCTGAAAGAGCAGAACCCGAATATAAGGATTGTAGGCGTTGAACCGGCAGGCTCTCCGCTGATCAGTCAGGGACATGCGGGCCCGCATGATCTTCAGGGAATCGGTGCAAACTTCATCCCGGAAAATTTGGATAGAAATGTATTTGACGAAATTGTGACCGTGGAGAACGAAGAGGCATATGAAATGGGACGGAAGATGGCGAGCGAAGAAGGTGTCCTTGTCGGAATTAGTGCCGGTGCAGCAGTATGTGCAGCCGTAAAGGTGGGAGAAAGACCTGAAAATCATGGCAAGAATGTCGTTGCACTGCTTCCGGATACGGGCGAGAGATACTTGTCCACGAAAATGTTTGAGGAGTAATACGAATGGAAAAGAAGAATAACGCAAAAACGTTTATGATTGCCGCAGCGGTGGTTTTGCTTGCCGCTGCAGGATATATTACATATGAAGTTGCGGTGGTTTATGAGACACTTCCGCTTCCGTTCGACAAGGCGGTTCAGAACTTTTTCTTCAGCCTGCGCGGACCTGTGCAGGATGTGATTATCAGTTCGATCACACACCTATCCGACACAGTGACGATTATAGCCTTTTGTATTGTGCTTCTGATACTGCCGAATCGAAAAACTTACGGACTTCCGGTTTCTCTGGCTTGCTTAGGCGGTGTTGCAATTTACAAACCGCTGAAACATTTCGTCCTGCGGGCAAGACCGGATGCATCCTTACACCTTGTGACACAGGGAGGATACTCCTTCCCAAGCGGACATTCGGTAACATCCATCGTCTTTTACGGTTTGCTGCTTTACTTAATTCAGAAGTACTGCAAGAATGAAAAACTCAAAACCGTTTTGAGCTGGATCTGCGGAATCCTTGCGGTTGTCATCGGACCGAGCCGTATTTATGTCGGCGTGCATTGGCCGACGGATGTACTTGCCGGCTGGTGCCTCGGAGGGGCGATTCTCATTATTGCGATTTTAATCTTGGAAAAAGTATATGCCAAAAAAGAACTTCAGCCCTAGAGCTGAAGTTCTTTTTTATCGCAGCACCGCACCCGGTCCGCGGTCGAAGTAAATGCTCTTATTTGTCGTGCTGAGCGGAATCGCATAGCATAAATTGACATTATCACCGAGCAAACCAAGTTTAACGGCAGCTCTTCCCGCAGAGTACATCACGCGGTTATCGATACGATGATCTGCGGCAACGGAAACTGCCGAACCAACCGCAATTCCCAGGTCTGTTACATTGAAAATGCAGGGACCGCCGTGTTTCTTGTTTTCTCCGCAGTTTGCAAATCCGCACATGCTGCAGTTGTTTAATCCGAAATATGTATTGTAACATCCGATAAGAACGACGCATGTGCTGTTATTGATGTTTCCCGAATCACGCATCATGAATGCCTCGTTATACTCTTTGCCCAGTTCCGCAAGCTTATCTCTGAGTTTGTCCTTTTCCGCTCCGGATACGATTGCAGTGATAATCGTATCTTTGCCACTGCCTTTCGGAGCTGTTTTCGCTGCGGCAGCCATCAAATCGGCAACGGCGAAGATCGCATCTTTTTCCGCATCGTGCATGGTCTTTAACATAGTTCTGTATGCTCCTTTCTTGATTTTATGATATTATTATTGTATCATAAGAGGGAGTGAAAGGAAAAGCAATATGGACGAAAATAACAAAAAGTACTATATAAATGCCATGGACTGCTGGAAAGGCAGGGTGGACAGTGACACGGACTATGACGCATTCCGCTGGCATCAGTGGGTACGCCCTTTGGATTTAAGCGAAAGCGAAGCAGAGCTGAAACCGTTTGACGGAAAACTTGGCTTTGCGTTTATCGGATTTTGCAGCGAACAGGGCGTAAAGAGAAATAAAGGAAGAGTAGGCACGGCACTCGCTCCTGATTTCATAAGGGGGCAGATGTCAAATTTGCCTTGCTCGTTTTCGCAGGAAGTAAAACTCTTTGATGCGGGCAATATTCTCTGCGATGATATATCAATGGAAGACGGTCAGCGGGCACTCGGCCATGCTGTCGAAAAGCTTCTTAAGCTGAATCTCTTTCCCATCGTACTCGGAGGAGGGCATGAGACCACCTTTGGACATTTTCTGGGAGAGTACCAGAATCTTCGCGGAGGCAGCATTACGCAGCCCGAGCACAAAGCCCACCTGGGAATTGTGAACTTTGATGCGCATTTTGATTTGAGGCCGTATAAAAACGGAAGCTCCTCGGGTTCGATGTTTCGCCAGATTGCCGACATCTGCAAGGAGGACGGTGAGGATTATCACTATCTGCCGCTCGGAATCCAGCAGCACAGCAACACGGTGCAGCTCTTCAAGGTAGCAAAAGCACTCGGGGTGGAATATATATTAGCAAAAGAATTTCAAACAGCGGGATTTGCAGGGATTCTTGAAAAAGTGGATATGTTTATGGGAGACTGTGAAAACGCATATATGACGATATGCACCGATGTTTTTTCATCTGCATTCGCACCGGGCGTAAGTGCAACGCAATCGCTCGGACTTGACCCGGAAATCGTACTCCCTGTGATAAAGCATATCCTCAGGACGCGCAAAATAAGAGGATTCGATATCTGCGAGATTTCGCCTCGTTTCGACCAAGACAACACGACGGCAAATCTGGGGGCGGTAATTATCTTTGCGCTTGTAAACACATTGTGCAAGATGGACGGATTGGATATAGACTTAGACGATATAAGCTGGATTTAAAGCAGGAGGGAGCATATGAAAAAAGAACCGATTTTGGTTATAATGGCAGCCGGGATGGGCAGCCGCTTCGGCGGTCTGAAGCAAATCGAACCGATAAGCGACAAAGGGGAGATAATACTGGATTTTTCACTTTATGATGCATTCATGGCGGGATTCAAGAAAGCCATTTTTGTGATTAAACGCGAAAATGAAGAAGACTTTCGAAAGCTGATCGACAACGGTGCGGCAAAATACAT
Source organism: Bacillota bacterium (assembly GCA_022764365.1). Lineage (GTDB taxonomy): Bacteria > Bacillota > Clostridia > Peptostreptococcales > Anaerovoracaceae > CAG-238. The sequence continues at coordinate 5,698 of JALERA010000072.1, read as the reverse complement.
GGAAGTTGATTATGCATTTCAGCAGCTCGATGACCTGCCGGACGGGTACAGAGTTCCCGAGGGCCGCGAGAAGCCGTGGGGAACCGCACATGCCGTTATGGCTGCAAGGCATCTGGCAGACGGCTCGATTGCGGTTATCAATGCGGACGATTATTACGGTCCCGGCGCATTTCAGACGATTTACGATTTTCTTGAAGGCGCGTGCGATGGGGAAAAATACGCTTACTGCATGGTAGGATACGATATTGAAAAGACTTTAACAGAGAACGGTTTCGTCTCAAGAGGCGTGTGCAAGACTTCCGAGCAAGGTTTTCTCACGGAAATAACCGAACGCACGAAGATCCAGTGGAAAGACGGGGAGATTGTTTATACCGAAGACGACGGCAATACATGGAAGAACTTGCCGAAAGGTACGACGGTATCCATGAACTTTTGGGGATTTACACCTTCGATGATGAAGGAAATGGAAGCGGGTTTCCCTGCGGCACTCGACAAAATTCTTGCAGAAAATCCGCTCAAAGGCGAATACTTCCTCCCCGGTGTAGTTGACAGACTCCTGCGCGAAGGAAAAGCGGAGGTTAAGGTACTGAAATCAAGAGATCGCTGGTACGGAGTGACATACAAGGAAGACAAAGAAGGCGTGGTTTCCGCCCTGCAGTCCATGAAGGACAAGGGAGAATACCCCGACAAGCTTTGGAAATAATAAGCACTGCATGACGACAGAATGAAAGTAACGGGATGAATAAGATGAACACAATGGACACAAAACAAAAAGACTACTTACTTACGATAATATGTTATGTTGTATGGGGGTTTCAGCCGCTCTATTACGCAATCAAGCCGGACACCGACTCGATGTTTCTTCTGATGTCCCGAATTCTTTGGGCAGGAGTTTTCGTAACGAGTATTGTTCTTCTGCAAGGACGGGGGAAAGAAATTATTGCAACATTCAAGAAAAAAGATTTGATGCTGAAGCACATAGTGCCGGGAGCAATCTTTAACTTCCTCGACTGGGGAGTATATATGTGGGCGGTAATGAACGGACATATCCTCGATACCAGCATGGCATATTACATAGCACCGCTTGCGGTTTGTTATTTCGGCGTTATCTTCTTTAAGGAAAAAATGACATGGCAGATGGGAGCGGCAACTGCAATAATCGTTGCGGGCGTGCTCTTTGCAGGTGACGGATTTGGCAATTCACCGCTGGTTACAGTTGTTCTCATGTTCTGTTTTGCGGCATACGCCGCATTCATGAAAGGTGTTAAGGAGGATTCTCCTCTTTGCACCAGCGTAATGATGATTCTTGCAGCACCTGTTGCGATTATTTACATTGCAATTTTTCGCATGGGTGAAAACGGAATGGCATCCGTCGACCTTGGAATCCAATTTTTCCTGATTGGCGCCGGAATCGTGACGGTTCTTCCGATTCTGATTTATGCAAGCTGCGTAAAGCGCCTGTCAATGACGATCATGGGATTTTTACAGTATTTATCGCCGACCCTCGGTATCGTCTGCAGCTATCTGATGGGTGAGTCGATGGGGAAAAACGAATATATCCTGTTTGGATTTATCTGGACAGGAGTGCTTTTCTACAGCGTCGTAACAGCGATTCGCGAGAAAAAAGAAAATCGCGCCGCCCTACAGGAAGAGGGACAGCACGAGTAAAACAAATAGGATAGCGAAAATTATACACGGAATATTTGAGCGCTTCAGCGGTAAAAGGAGTCCCTGCTCCGCCGCTTGGAGTGCTTTATTATGCCAACGGACATCGGCTGTTCGTTGTAATAAACACGCAGAGTATCCCTGTCGGCGGCCGGATGCCAGCCGTCAGCTGCATAGAGTTCATCTCTTTCTCTTTGCTTCTCTATTGAATCCGGGTCATTTTCGTATGTCAGACTCGAATAAACCAGAGCGAAGTTAAGATCAACAGGCTTAATTCTGCGGTATTCGTCCGCAAGCATGCGTCTGCCTTTTTCTGTAATCAAGTAGCTGCGCCTGCGTCCTTCCATCTTGGTTTCGCGTATAATGCCTTCTGCTGCGAATTGCTCAAGAAGGTCATAAAGCGTGCCGGAGCCGACCTTTACCCGGTCGTTTGTCATCATCCGAACGGCTTCAAAAATTTCAATTCCGCAGCGCTCCTCACAAAGACACAGGAGAACGTAGAACATCTGCTCCGTAAGCGTTTTAAATTTTTCGCGCGGCATTTTCCTACACCTCCCTCAGTAATGTTATCGCATTTCTCGAATATCGAGATTATTAAGCAAAATAGTGAAATAATAGTGAAAAAATAGTGGAATTTTTTAAATTTGTTTTGTAAAATATAAATATAGGATAAGAAGAGGTGGAGGCAAAATGATTAAAGTTTCACTTTCAAATGAAATACTAAACAGGATTTCAGCAATTGACGAAAATCGCTTTTCAATTAACGAAGCGAAACTGCCGCAAGCAACTGCAAACAGGCTGCGAAAAAATTCCAAGAAAAAAAGCTCATATGCATCAAACAGGATTGAAGGAAATCCTTTGACGGAAAAGCAGGCAGACGAGGCAATTGAAAAGGACGAGCACAAACATTTCCTAAGACCGGAGCAGGAAATCCGAAACTACTTCATGGCAATGGAGTATTTGGAAAGAAAATGCAGAGAAAAGGAGCCGTTCTCAATTGATTTGATTTTAAGAGTGCAGGAATTAGTGGAGAAGGGTGAATCGAAAGAAAAAATCGGACTGCGAGGGGCTATGCCGCCCGGTGTTTTGTTTGCGGTATACGATGCAGAAAGCGGAGTGGCAGAGTACATTCCACCAGAATATACAGATGTACCGAATTTGTTGAATGAGCTGGTGCAATATGTGAACACAACAGATGATCATCCGCTGATTGCAGCCGCAATCGTGCATTATCAGCTTGTTACGATACATCCTTTTGAGGACGGAAACGGCAGATGTGCAAGGCTTTTGTCCGGATATATTCTGGACTTAAACGGATATGGATTCAACGGCATCGGATCGCTTGAGGAGTATTTCGCATATGATCCGGAGGAATACTATAATTCCCTGCAAATGGGATTGCCGCCGCTTTATTATTCCGGTCGGGAAAACCCGCCACATCTGGAGATTTGGGTGAATTATTTTTTGCGTATGGTGGAACTGTATTCGACAAAGGTACGCGAGATTTCCAAAGAATCGGCAGAGGGCAGCTTATATGAAAGCCTTTCGCATTTAAACTCGAAAGAAAAAGAAATGCTTCTGCTCTTATTGCAAAGGCATTTGTATGAATACACGCCGATTGAGGTGAGCAAAGTAAACGGAGTCACGAACAAAACTGTTATTAACCGCTCTGTAAAGCTTGCCGCTAACGGATTCGTGACTCCGATTATTGTCAAAAAAAGGATTCGTTCCTATAAGCTCAGCCAATATGCAATTGCTAATGAAGATACCATTTTAAGCATTTTGCTTAGTGAGCATAAGTAAACAGCAGATAAAGCACAAGCAGATGCACCGGATAGAATGCGTAAAATCCGTACTGAAGTGCCTTGCTCGAAACACCCTTCCTGCCGTTGTAAAGCCAAATTGGAATCAGCGCAAACACAGCAAAGCCCTGCGTCTGAAGCTCAAAGGTGTGACCGAGGACGGTGAGCGGAATGTACTCTCCGGTGAACAGTATAAAGTTAAAAAGAATCATAAAACCGAGCTGAGCCGCCCACGCAAAGCGAAACTCGCGGCACAGATAAAACATGATAACCGTTGCAACGCCAAGCGCGCCGTAATCCGTGAAGGTTACCGCAGCTCCGAGGCAGCACAGCGCAGCAAGAAGTGCTCCGACAAGCCATGCCTTGACGGTGTGTTTTTCTTTGGCGTTATCCAGTGCCTTGACAGCCAGAAGTCCGAGCAGAAGTGTAAACATTACATTTTGGTGGAACGGGTAAAGCATCGTGCTGCCGTATACAAGGTCAAACGGAACTTCCGAAACCAGACCGAAAATCAGAAGTCTCACTGCATATTTGCGGAAATTCGAAGTATGTAAGAAGCCTTCGGCGATTTGGAACGCGAAGATTGGGAAAGCAAGTCTGCCTACCCATGTCATCCACTCGTTGCCGGGCACGATGGTCGCCCACATGTGGTCGCAAAGCATCAGAAGGCAGGCAAGTGCCCGCAGCATATTGGAGTCTAAAAAACGAATTGATTTTCTCAAGATAAAATCCCCCTTAGTTTTCTTTGTTATCAAAGTATATCAGTAACAAGAGGGTTTTGCAAGATTATGATTCAAACTTTGTGCTTCTTTCCGATGCATAATTTTCATGCAAATGAAAAAACTACAAAGAGAGTTTGTATGAAAAGAGGTGCAGGTTATGGAACTAAAGGGTTCAAAAACGGAGAAAAATCTGATGGCAGCGTTTGCCGGGGAGACGCAGGCGCGCAGCAAATATACCTATTATGCGGCTGCTGCAAAAAGCGAGGGCTATGAGCAGATTTCCGCATTGTTTACGGAAACCGCCGATAACGAGAAAGAGCACGCCGAAATCTGGTTTAAACTTTTGGGCGGTATCGGAGATACGAAAGCGAATCTTTTGGCGGGTATTGCCGGGGAAAACTATGAGTGGAGCATCATGTATGACGATTTCGCAAAGGAAGCCGAAGATGAAGGCTTTACGGAAATTGCTGCAAAGTTCCGAATGGTAGGCGCAATCGAAAAGACGCATGAAGAACGCTACAAAGCGCTTCTGAACAACATTCAGAATCAGGAAGTCTTCCAAAAGCCGAAAGAGGTCAAATGGCAGTGCCGCAACTGCGGTCACGAATACGAGGGCACGAATGCGCCGCAAATCTGTCCGGTCTGCGGACATATGCAGGCATATTTTCAGGTGAAGCCGGAGAATTATTAAGAAAGTTTAAACCTGTAACCGTTGGAATCACCTAACGGTTACTTTGCAAATCCGGTACAGTATCTGGCAACCGTTGGCCGTGACGGCAAGGCCGTCTTTGAAAACAACATGGAAGTGAAAGAAATCTGCATGCAAAATCCGAAGAAAAAAGGGGACAAACACTATTCTTTGGCGAACTTTTCAACGAATGTGAAGAGTATTATGATGAAGTATTAAGCGTGGATACTAAGCAACATATTATAAATATGGAAGTTACACCAGACGGCAATGGTGATGAAATGCCAGGGATATTTAATATTTTTTCACAATTGTATCCAGCAGTCGGAACTCTTTTTGCGTCTGTAGATTTACTATACAAAAAGGTTTCCAGTGAAACTAGAATAAGCATATATGCAGAAAACGGCTTTATAGATGAGAACATTACAGATGGCATAATTGCAATTTCAGGATTAAATAATATGGCGAATGCAAATCTTCCAGCCACATCAAGCATCGATTATCGTTCTTTTATTGACAAGGATAAAATTGAATGGTATACTCACGATATACTTTTTAGAATAGGGGTTTGCCATGGGACAAATGACAAGAAAAGAGGCTGTCGCTGCGCTGCATAGAGCGCGGATTCTGACGGCTGCAGAAAAGCTCTTTTCAGAAAAAGGATACGCACAAACGACGATAGATGATATTTCAAAAGCGTCCGAATATAGTCGGCGCACGCTCTATGCATATTATGAGAGCAAGGAGGATATTCTGCATCACATCATTGAAAAGGGGCTGAGGTCGCTAAAGACAGATATAGAAAGCGCTGCAAATGATAA
>JALERA010000060.1:0-19699 GCA_022764365.1 Bacillota bacterium | reverse complement strand
ATTGCACTGCGGGGAGTCCTCCCCGTACACGCTGTTCGGGCCGCCCGTCAAAATAATCCCCGACGGAGCCAGCGCCTTCAGTTCATCCATCGAAATCGTATAAGGATGAACTTCGCAATATACATTACATTCGCGGACGCGTCGGGCAATCAGCTGGTTGTACTGGCCGCCGAAGTCCAAAACTACGATATTTTCTCTCATAAAATCTACCTCAACTACTTAATTACATTTCCGGACGCGTCTTTGAGAATAACATCGTGCGCGCCGCCTTCCACGATGGATGTCGCCGAAACGAGCGTCAGCTTTGCCTTTTCCTGCAGCTCTTTAATTGAAAGTGCGCCACAGTTGCACATCGTGGATTTTACTTTTGTGAGGGAGAGGTTCACATTGTCGTGAAGTGAGCCGGCATACGGAACATAGGAGTCAACGCCCTCTTCGAACTTCATGCGAGGGTCGCCGCCGAGGTCGTATCTCTGCCAGTTTCTTGCACGGTTGGAGCCTTCGCCCCAGTATTCTTTTACATAATTACCATTTATATTCAATTTATTAGTCGGAGACTCATCAAAACGCGCAAAATATCTGCCGAGCATGATGAAGTCCGCGCCCATAGCAAGAGCAAGCGTCATGTGGTGGTCATAAACGATTCCGCCATCGGAGCAAATCGGAATGTAAATTCCGGTTTCTTTGAAGTATTCGTCACGAGCCGCAGCAACCTCGATAACCGCCGTTGCCTGTCCTCGGCCGATGCCCTTTTGTTCACGCGTAATGCAGATGGAGCCACCGCCGATACCGATCTTCACGAAGTCCGCCCCAACATCTGCAAGGTAGCGGAAGCCTTCGCCGTCAACGACATTGCCTGCGCCTATCTTCACGCTGTCGCCGTATTTTTCGCGCACCCAGCGAATCGTGTCTGCCTGCCACTCGCTGTAGCCCTCGGAACTGTCGATGCAAAGCACATCCACGCCCGCATCAACCAGCGCCGGGATTCTTTCCTCATAGTCACGCGTGTTGACACCTGCGCCTACCACGTATCTCTTATGCTCGTCCAAAAGTTCGTTCGGATTGTCTTTGTGCGAGTCATAGTCTTTGCGGAAAACAAAATGCGTCAGTCTCTGATTTTCGTCGATAATCGGAAGTGCGTTCAGCTTGTTATCCCAAAGAATGTCATTTGCTTCGCTCAGGGAAATTCCCGACTTTCCGTAAACGAGTTTGTTAAACGGTGTCATGAACTCGCCGATCGGTGTATCGAGATCCATTCTGGAAACACGGTAATCCCTGCTCGTTACAAGTCCGAGAATTCTGCCTTCTGCCGTGCCGTCGTCCGTAATTGCAATCGTGCTGTGGCCTTTGAGCGCTTTGAGCTCGAGCACATCGCGAAGCGTCTGTTCCGGTCTGAGGTTGGAGTCGCTGGTCACGAACCCTGCCTTGTGCGTCTTTACGCGGCGCACCATTTCTGCCTGGTTTTCAATCGACTGTGAGCCAAATATAAAAGAAATTCCACCTTCTTTTGCAAGTGCAACCGCCATTTTGTCATCGGAAACGGCCTGCATTACAGCAGAAACTAATGGAATGTTCATTGTAATTTCGGGTTTTTCGCCCTTCTTGAATTTTGTTACCGCAGTTGCCAGGGAAACCGCCTCAACGCGGCATTCCTTGCTGGAGTAACCCGGAACTAAAAGGTATTCGTTAAATGTTCTTGATGGTTCTTCAAAGTAAAACGCCATTTTCTCCTCACTTTCTTCTCTTTTGGTTTATATAAAAAATCTTTTCTTGACAAAAATATTACTAATTATTGTATACTAAATGCCCGATTATTTCAAGAGTTTTCCGTAGATATATTAAGGAAAAAAAGCTGCAATTCTTTTCGACGTTTCGTGACAAATTTCGGCATTTGTGTTAGAATGTTGTTTATAATATTTTAAACACTTTTCACAGGGGGATAATCGGATTGGGTATTTTTAAACGAAAAAAATTTGCGACCGCTGCAGTCTTCACACTTGCAGCAATGCTTACGTTTACATCGGTGGCTTTTGCCGATGAGACTCCGACGGATAAAGTTACGGTTATGCTGACGGGCGACCTTATGTGCCAACCGCTGCAGCAAACGAAAGCATTCGACGGCACCGGCTACGATTTTAAGCCGACCTTTCGATATGTTAAAAAGATTTTCGATGACGCAGACATCGTGGTAGGGAATTTGGAAACACTGGTGAGCAAGAGCCTGCCTCTTTCCAAAGACATGAACCGCCTGCAAAACAAACCGTATCTCAACGCGCCGAACGAGTGGCTTGATGCATTGGAATATGCGGGATTTGACGGTCTCATCATGGCAAACAACCATGCATGCGACGGAGGAAAGACCGGAATAATTGAGACTTTGGAAGAATTGGATAGGCGCGGCATTCCGCACACGGGACTTTTTAAAGACAGTTCGGAAAAAAGATATTTTACATTGGAGCAAAACGGTATCAAAATCGGAATTCTTTCCTATGCGGCATATTACAACTTAAAGGACAAATTCCTTACAAGTGACGAGCAGAGTTATATGCTCAGCCGCCCCATTCAAAAAATGATGAATGCGGATGTTCAAGCTTTGCGAAAAGAAGGAGCTCAATATATCATTGCCTACAACCATTGCGGGACCGAGTATTCTCAGACACCCGCACCGCGGCAGGAGCGTTATGGAATGATGCTTGTTCAGGCAGGGGTTGACTACATTGTCGGCTCGCATCCACATGTTTTGCAGCCCTACGAACCGCTTCGCTATCAGGATACCGTAACTCCATATATTTACTCGATGGGGAATTTCACCTCGTCCATGCTTGCAGCACCCACAAAGGAAACCTTGATTCTTTCACTCACCCTTGAACGGGACGAGTCCGGCGAAGTTGTGCTCGCGGATCAGACCTACTATCCGTGCTACATGCTTGACGAATACGAAAAAGAGCCTTTCGTGCTCATTCCCGAGGATAAGGATTGCAACGGCAATCTTTATGAGAATGCTCCAAAGGCTCTCGTAAAACAATTAAAGAATAATTTTAAACATATCCGAAAAATCGTCGGAAAACTCGACTGATTTCAAGCCGGCTGCAGTATTATGCTCAGCCTGCGATTTTGCGGACAGAGGACCATGGACCTTCCATGGTTCTTTTATTTCCGCGCGTGTCCGTGGTTTCGGTAAGTGCCCGCACTTTTACATAATAATCTTCTCCCTTTTTCAAACCCTTCAAAGTTGTCTTCGTAAGACTGCCCTTCACAAATTTGGTTTTGCTCTGCTTTGCGAAATTTTTCTGCGTTCCGTAAACGACTTCGTATGTCGTTACGCCTTCTTGCTTTTTCCACGCCAGTGCAGCTCGGGATTTTTCTCTTTTCAGCTCTTTGCCGGCCCAATATGTTTTATGCGGTTTTACTTCAAATGTAACCTGCAGATTCGCAGGCTGGGAAAGAGTCGTACCCTTCGTGTGAATCGTCACAACGGCCCTTCCCGGCTTCAAAACCTTCGTCTGCCCGTTCTTTGAAACGCTTACCACCGCAGGATCGGAAGAAACAAACACAAAGCCCGTGCCGTCTCCGTCTGTCTTCGGCTCAAGAAGCGGGCCTTGCTTGCCGACCGTCAATGTGTACTTTGTTCTTGTAATTGTCAGCTGCTGCGGTTTTCCCACAACCGAAAAAAGGCTGTATGCCTCACCCTCGTAAGTTTGTGTATCTTTCGCCGCAACTGCGACCTTGTATTCGCCAACCGCACTGATGGACTCAACTTCTTCATATAGCGCATCCTTAAAGCTATGCACACGATAGTATTTCACATCATATTCATCCGGCTTTAAACTGAGGTCTTTCTGCACTCCGCCCTCTTCGTCATCAATCCGGCCGCTGACGGAAACAACCTTCGGTGTTATAACCGAGCCGTCAGCCGCAGCAAGATAACGATCAAGAACAACCGTCAGTTTCTCTATGTTGATTTTGACCGGTTCCTGCACCTCTGCCGTGCTGTCCGGTGTTTCCTTTTCCTCCGCAACATCTGCATAGACATTTGCAGCCGATGTAAACAGCAGTGCCAAAACTGCCCCCAATGTGATTATTCTTATTAATTTCTTTTTCATATTTTTCATTATCTTTCGATGTATTCCTCTCTGCCTGCGCCGACCGAAATGTATTTAATCGGGCAGCCAACGGCCTTTTCAATCATTTCCACATAATCACGCGCCGCCTTCGGCAGTTCGTCGAAATGTCTGCATGCGGAAATATCGCAGTTCCATCCCGGAACATACTCGTAGTGCGGTTTCGCAGCGGTAAGTGCCGCTCCCGTAGGGAAGGAGTCCGTGAGTTTTCCATCCACTTCGTAGTGTGTGCATACAGGGATTTTTTCCATGTAGGAAAGCACGTCCAGTTTTGTGAGAGCAATTGCTGTTGCTCCCTGCATCTTGGTTCCGTAACGCGAAGCAACCACATCGAATCCGCCGACTCTGCGAGGGCGGCCTGTAGCTGCACCGTACTCGGCACCTGCTTCCCGGAGTGCATCCGCTTCTTCACCGAACATTTCACATGTGAACGGTCCCTCACCTACGCAGCTGGAATATGCTTTCATGATGCCGATAACCTCGTCTGTCTTATAGAACGGGATTCCCGCCCCGATTGGTGCATAGGCTGCGATGGTTGAAGAGGAGGATGTATACGGATAAATTCCAAAGTCGATATCTCTGAGTGCACCGAGCTGCGCTTCAAACATCAAATTTTCTCCGGACTTTACAGCCTCATCCAGGAATTCCGTAGTGTCTTTGATGTACGGTACAAACGGCATTCCGTAATTTTCGAGCCATTTCATCATGTTGTCCGCAGATATTGGTTCGTGCTCATATCCACCGCTTACCGTAAGATTCTCCCACTCTACCAAGTCTTCCACTCTGGCGCGTAAGCTTTCCTTGTCGAGCAGATCACCCATTCTTATCGTTTTTTTCATATATTTGTCTGCATAAACCGGCGCAATGCCACGTCTTGTGGAGCCGAACTTCTTGTCCGCAAGCCGTTCCTCTTCCAGAATGTCACGCATTTTGTGATAAGGCATGCAGATGGTTGCCCTGTCGCTTATGACAAGATGCTTCGGGGTAATCTCAATTCCTTTTTCGTAAAGGGAATCAACCTCATGGTAAAGATGCTCCACATCGATTACCATGCCCGGACCCATCACATTCACGGTCTCGTCGCGGAGAATTCCGGAAGGCAGAAGGTTCAAGATGAACTTGCCCTTTTCGTTTACGACCGTGTGTCCCGCGTTGTTTCCGCCCTGATAACGGATTACTACATTATATTTTTCGCTGAGAAGGTCAACCATGCGGCCTTTTCCTTCATCGCCCCAGTTTGTTCCGACTACTGCTGTTAACATTTTTTTCGCCTCCTTACAACCGTTTACACATTTATTTTCACTTCGACCCTTGCCGTGCCTTGGTTTTTCTCGAGCAAAGGACGCACTGCATCATTTAAAAATTTCTCGGTCTGCTCCGGTGCACACCCGATAAACTTTCTCACATCCAATATTTCCGCAAGACTTTCGTCGGTGAGACCAAAGCGCTCATCTGCCTTCAGTGCTTCCAGAAGATTGTTTTCCATTCCCTCTGCCTTGACGCGGACGGCGGCTTCCTGTGAGTATCTGCGAATCACTTCATGAAGTTCCTGCCGGTTCCCTCCGTGGCTTACGGCATCCATAAGGATGTTTTCCGTTGCGATAAAAGGCATTTCCTCCGCAAGATGCTTTTCCATAACCTTCGGATAAATTCTGCCGCCTTCTATAACATTAATCGCAAGGGACAGGATTCCGTCCGTCGCAAGGAAACATTCCGGTATCGAGATTCTGCGGTTTGCCGAATCGTCCAGCGAACGCTCAAGCCACTGAACCGCCGCGGTGTCTGCCGCATTGGAAGCACAGTTTATCACATATCTTGCCAGCGAAGTGATACGCTCCGAACGCATCGGATTTCGCTTATATGCCATTGCCGATGAGCCGACCTGGCCCGTTTCAAATGGTTCATCAAATTCCTTCATATGAGCCAGCAGTCTTATGTCAATGGCCATCTTGCTGCAGCTCTGTGCAATTCCCGACAGGACATTGAGGACAAAACTGTCTGCTTTGCGGGAGTAGGTCTGCCCCGAAACCGGCATGCACGATTCAAATCCCATTTTCTCTGCGATTTTTCCTTCAAGTGCTTCCACCTTCTTCCGGTCACCGTCAAAAAGCTCAAGAAAACTTGCACAGGTTCCCGTCGTGCCCTTGCATCCCAAAAGTTTCAAGTGTTCAAGCTCATACGAAAGCCGCTCAAAGTCCATGATAAAATCCTGCAGCCACAAGCATGCCCGTTTGCCCGCAGTCGTCGGCTGTGCCGCCTGAAAATGCGTATAGGCAAGTGTCGGTGTGTCCTTGTGTTTTTCCGCAAAATCCGCCAGTGCCGCAATCAGTCCCAGCAGAAGTTTCTTTATCTGAAGAAGTCCTTCCTTCATTTGAATGATATCCGTATTATCGCCTACGAAGCAGCTCGTTGCCCCCAGATGTATAATCGGTGCCGCTGCCGGGCAGGCGTCCGCATAAGTCTTGATATGCGCCATTACATCGTGTCTGAGTTTATGTTCATAATCGGCAGCTCTTGCGTAATCCTCATCCGTAAGCTCCTGATGTGCCCGCAGCTGTGCGATTTGTTCGTCGGTAATCGCAAGCCCCAGTTCCTGCTCACTCTCCGCAAGGGCTGTCCAAAGTTTTCTCCATGTCGAAAATTTGCGATCCGGGCTGAAAATGTGCTGCATTTCCTTAGATGCGTATCTTGCGCAAAGCGGATTTTCGTATATTTCTTTTCCCATAAAGGTCTCCTTGTTTTTTTCTTACATTTTACCTTTTAAAGCGCTTTCTATCAATCCCAAAAACAGCGGATGCGGTTTATTCGGCCGACTTTTGAATTCCGGATGGAACTGCACACCCACGAAGAAGTCATTTCCCGGCACCTCAACGGTCTCAACAATGCTTCCGTCAGGCGAGGTTCCGCTGATTACAAGTCCTGCGTCTGCAAGAAGCTGTCTGTAATCATTGTTGAATTCATAGCGGTGACGATGTCTCTCGGAAATTTCCGCTTTTCCGTAACATGCCGCCATCTTTGTGCCTTCTGCTATTCTGCATGGGTACGCACCGAGGCGGAGCGTGCCGCCCTTGTCAACCTGGTGGCTCTGATCCGGAAGGAAATCGATTACCTTATTGCGGCTCAGTTCGTCAAATTCTCCTGAGTTTGCATCCGAAAGTCCGCACACATGTCTTGCGAAATCAATTACCGCAACCTGCATTCCCAGGCAGATTCCAAGGTACGGAATATTCTTTTCCCTGCAGAGCTGTGCCGTGAGAATTTTTCCTTCGATTCCGCGGTTTCCAAAGCCGCCCGGAACAACAACGCCGTCCAGACTGCCGATAATCTCCGCTACGGTCTGCTCGTTTATCTGCTCGGAGTCAATCCACTCAATTTCCACATTGGTTCTGAAGGCATATCCGGCATGGCGAAGCGCCTCCGCAACCGACAGATACGCATCGTGCAGCTGGACGTATTTGCCTACCAATCCGATTCTGACCGTATGCTCTGCATTGTGAATGTTATCGATCATCTTTCTCCAGTCTGCAAGGTCAGGCTCCGGAGCCTCAAGCCCCAATTCTCTCAAAACAATATCCGAAAAATTGTGCGCTTCGAGCATCAGCGGTGCTTCATACAGCACCGGAATTGTTATGTTTTCAATGACACAATCCGGTTTAACATTGCAGAACAGTGCAATTTTCTTAAAAATGCTTTCCTCTATCGGTTCATCTGCCCGCAATACGATGATGTCCGGTTTGATCCCCAGTCCCTGCAGATTCTTAACCGAATGCTGCGTCGGCTTGCTCTTATGCTCGTCCGATCCGTGAAGATACGGTACAAGCGTCACATGTATATAGAGGGAGTTCTCCTCGCCGACCTCAAGTCCCACCTGTCTGATGGCCTCAAGGAAAGGCTGGCTTTCAATATCTCCCGTTGTTCCTCCGACCTCGGTTATGACAATATCCGCCTCGGACGCACGCCCGACATTGTAAATAAACGATTTGATTTCATTCGTGATGTGCGGAATCACTTGGACGGTTTCTCCGAGATATTCCCCGCGGCGTTCTTTGTTCAATACATTCCAGTACACCTTGCCGGATGTCAAATTTGAAAATCGGTTGAGGTCTTCATCGATAAATCTTTCATAATGTCCAAGGTCCAGGTCCGTCTCCGCTCCGTCTTCCGTTACAAAAACTTCTCCGTGCTGGTATGGGCTCATCGTTCCCGGATCTACATTTATATATGGGTCAAGCTTTTGCGCTGCGACCTTCAGTCCGCGCTCCTTCAGAAGTCTTCCGAGTGAAGCAGCGGTGATACCCTTGCCGAGCCCTGAAACTACTCCTCCTGTTACAAAAATATACTTTACCTGCTTCATTATTTTCCCTCCTTCGTGCTTAAACCTATAACAAAAAAACATTATTATTTTAATCTTCGAATCGTCGTTTGTCAAGTTTTTTCGTCTATGAATACAAAATATTATTGTGCTTTTTGTGTTTTTCACACTATTGTCTTTTGCCGCATACAAAAACCGGTGCATGTGCACCGGTTTTCTTCCTTATTATATTACAGTCCTGCCTGCTGACGAAGCGTTTCTGCTTTGTCTGTGTGTTCCCAAGGAAGATCAACATCTGTTCTTCCGAAATGTCCGTATGCAGCGGTCTGCTTGTAGATCGGTCTTCTGAGATCTAAATCACGGATGATTGCAGCCGGTCTTAAGTCGAAGTTCTTTTCAACCAATTCCGCAATCTTTTCATCGTCGATCTTGCCTGTGCCGAAGGTGTCAACCAGGACGGAAACCGGTTTTGCAACACCGATTGCGTATGCAAGCTGGATTTCAACTTTGTCGGCAAGGCCTGCCGCTACGATATTCTTTGCAGCATATCTTGCAGCGTATGTTGCCGAGCGGTCAACCTTTGTAGGGTCCTTGCCGGAGAAGGCACCGCCGCCGTGGCGAGCATATCCGCCGTAAGTATCTACGATAATCTTACGTCCCGTAAGTCCGGAATCTCCGTGAGGTCCTCCGATTACGAAACGTCCTGTAGGATTTACATAGTATTTTGTCTCATCGTCAAGAAGTTCTGCCGGAATAATCGGCTTAATTACATGTTCGATGAGGTCTGCCTTGATCTGTTCCTGTGTTGCTTCCGGGTCATGCTGCGTTGAAATCAGGATGGTGTCGATTCTCTTAACCTTATCACCGTCGTACTCTACCGTAACCTGCGTCTTGCCGTCCGGTCTTAAATAAGTGAGAGTGCCGTCTTTTCTTACATCAGTAAGTCTCTTTGCAAGCTTATGTGCGTATGAAATCGGAGCCGGCATAAGTTCCGGTGTTTCGTTGCAGGCAAATCCGAACATGATTCCCTGGTCTCCTGCACCGATTGTATCGATTTTGTCTTCGTCCGAAAGGCTTCCGTCTTTGTACTCAAGTGATTTGTCAACGCCCATTGCGATGTCGCCGGACTGTTCATCGATTGCCGACAGAACTGCGCATGTGTTTCCGTCGAAACCATATTCCGAACGATCGTATCCGATATCAAGGATAACCTGTCTTACAATCTTAGGGATGTCAACATAACATTTCGTTGAAATTTCTCCCATTACCATTGCATATCCTGTTGTTGTTGTCGTTTCCGCAGCTACTCTTCCATACGGGTCTTTTTCGAAAATAGCGTCCAGAATCGCATCTGAAATCTGGTCGCAAAGTTTATCCGGATGGCCCTCTGTTACGGATTCTGATGTAAATAATCTCTTCATTTCATTACCTCCATTTTCTATCCTTATCTTTTTGTCTCATAAAAGGAAAAGCCTCTCGAAAGAGAGGCTTGTGATTTGTCCAATCGTTCCTCATCTTTCAGAATTAGATTCTGTAGGATTTAGCACCTTTGTCGTTTCACTCCTGAAACATCTAGGTTGCCGGGCTTCATCGGGCCTATTCCCTCAGCCGCTCTTAATAAGGATTTTGCTATTATTTACTGTTCGGCTCTCGCCGTACATCTATTATATACCCTTTAATTAACTTGTCAATCACTTTTAAATAAGTTATACTGATATATATGAAAAACCGCAGAATTCGGCGGAAGAAACAAAAGAAGGAACATAGAGATGGAACACGACAGCAATTTCAGAAATTTTCATGTAATAAAGGGCGGTCTTCAAACAAAGCAACAAACTGCTTCGCACAGGCTTATAAGCGCATGGATCACCGACACGCGTCTTATGGGTGTCTGCTGCATCAAAGCACATTGGCTTGCAGAGGCAGGCGATGATACTTTTGAGATGTTCCAGTTTTTCTATTTCGACTGGCAGGAGTACGGTCTGGAAACTTATGAAAGCTTTCTCGGAGAGCCCGATTTGGAGATGCTGGAAGCGGTCGAAACGGTCGAGCATAGTCTGGCTGCCGGCCTCGGAGGCAAAAAAAACCTTATCACAGAACGCGAATTGCGCTTTTTGGTTCAATCCTTTGCGGAGTTCAATACGAAACGAGGCATCCCGATGCCGCAGAAATCATCCGAGTTTGACTTCCTCCTCAAGCCGCAGTTCAACCTATCCGACGAGGAGCAGCATTCCTTGATATGCAAAGAATGCACGAAAATATCAAGTCCCATGCAGGTGATGAATTATTTTCTCATGCGCTGTTTTGCGCGTGACTTTGAGGGCGCGAAGCTTTTGACGAAGAATTATGTGCGTACGGACCTTTTCTCCGAATTTGCTGCCGCGGACATGCTCCGAAATTCCATCAAAGAAGCTCCGGATGATGCCGGCAGCAATTCCGATTACTACGCAACAAGCAGCGATACGGATTTCGGAACCTTTAACACACGCAAAACCTATACCTGTGAGTCCCTTTTGGAGTTCGACGCAAAATATTACCTTGCGGCAACCCGCATAACGCTCGAAGGGCGAAAGGTTGTCAAATACGAACGCTTATCTGCATTCCGCATCAGCCTTTGGGAATCCTCCCTTATGCTGACACAACCGGAATATGTTACGGTTTACGATGTTGCAGGCGATTTGTCCGGCTTTGACACGAAAACATTCTCGCTTCTCAAAACCGGACTTTTGTCACAACATGAATGCGGAAAACTGTTCTCTGTTTTCTATCCAAGCAATGCGCATCTGGCTCAGAGCACATATTATATGTACGATGACCTCTTCGGTATCTGCTATGTGCTTGACAGTGGACAGATTGTTCTCGCTTCGCGCAGTTACGAAAACATCTTAAACCTGGAGAAAGAACTCGAAGAATCAAGGTATGGTCCCTCTTTGGTTTTGGTGTCAAAATATGAATTCAATCACTCGCTGATTCACGATTTTGTAAATCGGAACTATGAGGATTTTGAAGATTTTTTGAAAGATTTTGGCGTGGACGAATAATCCGCGCCAAAATATTTTTTTGTGTGATTATGTCAACCTTTGTTCGCATGCGGACAAACATTTTTCAACACTTCTTAAAGGTTAATTTTTCAAAGTTTAAAGGAATTATCCACATATTTCGCCGTGATTGTATACAATTTTGTCCTCTTATGCATGTGGATAACTTCATCTCGGATTTCTGTTGAAATTTCAATATATTAAACATGTTGTTCCATTTGTCAAGACCAAGTTATCCACAGATTTTTGAGTACATTTTTTTGAATTATTGTTCGCCGTTCGCACTGTCAATAATTTTACATTTTTCCGTCGGCGCAAGGCATAAAATTTCATTGATCCCGGACCAAATCGATCTTGCCAAAATTTGTTGATATTCAGCGGTTTTCAGCTTCTCTGCTTCGACAGGATTCGACAAAAACCCACATTCTGTAAGGACAATGTCTGCAGTCGTGTTCTGAAAAAGTAGGATGTCGTTCTTTGGCATTGCCGCCCTTTCCCGTCCGTCGTCAATGTTGGTTTCAAGGGATTTTTGGATTGCCTCCGCATATTTTTTTGCGGTGTTCTCATCATCCGAAACATTTGTTCCCGACCGTTGTGTGCGTGGATAAAAAACCTGTGGTCCGTATACTTTTTCATCCTGAGGAAAACTGTTCAAATGTATGGATACGGAAAGCTGCACCCCGTCCGCCTCCATAATTTCTTTTCGCTTCAAAAGATCTTCCCTTTTCTTTTGCCTGATGCTGCGCTCGTCATCCACATACAGGCCGTTATCGTCTTCTCTCGTCATTACGACGTGAATCGGATATGCCTTCATCTCTTCAGCAAGGCATTTGGCAATCGCAAGGTTGATTTCTTTTTCCTGCGTGCCGTCTGCTGAAGACGCCCCTCCATCCATGCCGCCGTGTCCTGCGTCAATAACGACCGTCGTCAGCTCCTCTGTGTTCGCAGAAGCAGTCCGCGTCCCTCCTGTGGCTCCGCACAGAACCCACGTGCTTATCGCCGCAGAAACAACAAAGCAAGCCAAAAATGCAAAAACAGTTTTCCCCCTCATTTATCTCTCCCTCTTTCTTTCCATTCTTTCAGCCAAGTGCAACATCAAGAATCATCATCAACGCAAACCCACCGAGAATTCCCATCGTATAGAGGAAAGAACCCTCTTTGCGGCCTTCCTGTGCCTGTGGGATCAATTCATGCACCGCCACAAGCATCATTGCCCCCGCCGCAAAAGCAAGCGCATACGGAAGCATCGTTTGAATGTGTATCACCATTGCCGCACCGATAACTCCGGCAACAGGCTCCACCAAAGCACTCGACTGCCCGATTAAGAAACATTTTTTTCTCGAGTAGCCCTCACGCCTCAGAGGAACGGATACCGCCGCCCCCTCCGGAAAGTTTTGAATACCGATTCCGACAGCGATGCTGATGGCTCCCATCAACGCTTCGGGCATATTCACGCTTTGGTTGATTGCCCCAAACGCAACTCCTACCGCAAGGCCCTCCGGGATGTTGTGTAAAGTGATTGATATAACAAGGAGCAGGGAGCTGCTGATACTGCGAGTCGTCTCGCCCTTAGCACTTATTTTTCGAACCGCCTTGTCACACAAAAACATAAATCCGCTGCCAAACGCAAATCCGATTGCCGCCACAAACCACGGTGGCACCGACAAATACATCTCCGCCCTTTCGATGGCCGGCGAAAGAAGCGACCAAAAGCTTGCCGCAATCATGACGCCTGCCGAAAACCCAAGCATAAGATTCATGGCTTTGGGACTTCCTTCTTTAAAAAAAACGACTGTTGCCGCACCCATAGCTGTTATGAACCAAGTCCCTATCGTCGCCACGAGTGCCAAAAGTATTACATTTTCCATATTAAATTCACCTCATATTTGCTATTTCACTATATGCACAAGGCTCGTTTTGTGCTATACTCGTGGAGGAATATGGAGGAAAAACAAATGCATACGATTCGATTATTTAAAGAAAATGTATATAAAAAGGAAGCCGAAGCAGTCATCACCTCTCTGTCTTGGCAAGAAGGGAAATTCATCCTCACTTTGGATCAAACGATTTTCTTTCCCGAAGGCGGCGGGCAGACTTGCGACCTGGGGACCATAGCGGGCTTTGAAGTCTCCGATGTCTCCGAGCGCGACGGCGATATTTATCATACAGTTATCGTCCCTAAGGAAAAGGAGTCGGAAGCCCAGGCGGTGCTTTGCGAAGGCTCCTGCGTAAAACTTGTGCTTGACTGGGCAAGACGTTTTGACAACATGCAGCGTCACTGCGGCGAGCATATTCTCACCGGAATTTTCTTTCGGGAATGGGGCGGCATAAACCGCGGTTTTCACATGGGGCAGGATTACATGACGATTGATATTTCGCTGGAAGAAGGTGCGAAAGCAGAAAGCATCACATGGGAAATGTGCCTTGAAGCCGAGCGGCTCGCAAATGAAGTGGTCACGCAGGATATGCCAATCATCACCCGCCATTTTGATTCTTTCAAGGAGGCGGACAAACAGCCGATGCGAAAGAAGCTTACAATTAAGGAAAATATTACGCTTGTCGGAATCGGCAGCCCGGATTACGACTGGGGCTGCGCAGCCTGTTGCGGAACCCATCCTTCGTCAACCGCACAGGTCGGGCTCATCAAAATTTTTAAACTCGAAAGTAACAAGGGAATGTACCGCATTTATTTTGAGGCGGGCAGACGTGCCTTTGACAAATATCAGCAGCAGTTCGAAATTCTGAACACGCTCTGCAATACCTTAAGCGCCGGCACGGATGATGTGCTCGAAAAGTTCCGTATAAGCCGCGAAAAGGACAAAGAAATGCGCAGTCAGCTTCACTTCCTCAAAAAAGAGGTCATTGCCCGCGAGGCAGCATCCATCATTGCAGAAGTCGAGCAGCTTTCCTCGCCGCATTCGGTATGTGAGCGCAGATACTCCATCCTTACGCCGGACGACCTTGTGACCCTCAGCAGAGAAATCTCTCCGGCAATCAAAAAGATTTATTTTCTCGTTCATGAGCCGACGCATACGGTTCTTCTGGTGTCCGACGGCAACACGGACTGTGGCAGACTCGTCAAGGAAAACGCTTCGATTTACAACGGCAAGGGCGGCGGCAATAAGACCATGGCACGCGCCATTTTCACAAAAGAAGAATATGTAAACACCTTTATGGATTTAATCGAAAAGCACCTTAGGTAGGTGCTTTTTGTTATTTTTCACTATTTGCATCTCGATTTTAAATATTTTTTGTCGTTTTTTGAAATTTTCTGAAAATTCCCTATTGACAAACGCAAATTTACGCGTTATGATAACTACATCATTCAGATTGTTCGAAAGAACACATTCAAAATCACTTAGGAGGAACCAAGATGTTATTTAAGTTTTACGCTTATTATTATTACTTTAAAGACGACAATTGAATATATGGCAAGAGACTTATGAATACATTTTTTAGGTCCGCTTGTGGTTTGACCTTTTCAGTAAGGCCGGCCGACTAAGGGGATTTTTTATTTGCAGACAACATCTAAGATTACAAACTTACGGAGGAAAACAAAATGAACACAAACAAGACAATGACCACCAAAGCAAAAAAATGCATCGCAATGCTTCTTTGCATCGTGCTCGTGCTTTGCCTCGCATCCTGCGGCTCAGACAACGGCACAAACTCAGATAGTGAAAAGTTAAAAATCGGCATTCTTAAATTCGGTGAATTCACCGCTTTGACAAACGCAACGCAGGGCTTTATCGACGGACTTGCAGAAGCCGGATATGTTGACGGCGAAAACATTACAATCCATGAACTTTCCGCAGCAGCGGAAACCGGTAACTGCCCATCGATCGCAGATACTCTAATCAATGAAAATTCGGATCTGATTCTTGCAGTTGCAACACCTTCCGCTTCTGCAGTAAAAGAAAAGACCTCGACCATTCCGGTTCTTTTCACAGCGGTTACAGATCCTGCCGCTTCAGGACTTCTTGCTTCCAACGAAGCACCCGGCGCAAACCTCACAGGAACATCGGATATGAATCCGGTATCCCAGCAGATTGCTCTCGGCAAACAGCTCATTCCGGATGCAAAGACAGTTGCAATCATGTACTGCTCCAGCGAATCGAACTCCAAAGTTCAGGCTGACCTCGCAGCGGCAGCAATCGAAGAACAGGGTATGAAGTCCGTAGTAAAGACAATTTCAGCGATTGACGAAGCAAAATCCGCAATCGAGTCTCTCAAGGGAAAAGTTGATTTTATCTACATCCCTACCGATAATACTTTGGCAGACGGTATGACAAGTGTATCCATGGCAGCAAACGAATGCGGCCTTCCTACAATCGTCGGCGAATCCGGCATGGTTGGAAACGGTGCACTTGCAACCTTCGGAATCAACTACTACGAACTTGGCAAATCAACCGCAGCCATGGCAGTAAAAATCCTCAAAGGCGAGGCTGAACCGAAAGACATGCCTGTCGAATACCAGACGGACGAAAACGTTCTTGAAATCGCAGTTAATGCAGAAACAGCAGATAAATTAGGAATCACAATTCCGGACGATGTTTTAAGCAATGCAACCCTTCTTCCGGAAAAATAAGAGGTTAGTAAAATGATATCAACAGCAACTATTTTAAGCGGAATTTCCCAAGGACTTCTTTGGGCAATCCTGACACTCGGAGTATACCTTACATTCAGAATACTTGACATCGCAGATTTGACCGTAGAGGGAACTTTCCCTCTCGGTGCTGCGGTCACAGTTGTTCTCATAAATTCGGGAATGAGCCCCGGCCTTGCGGTTCTTTGTGCGATTCTCGCCGGAGCCCTTGCAGGCTTTGTAACCGGAGTGCTTCACACGGTATTCAAGATTCCCGCGATTCTGTCCGGAATTTTGACCATGATTGCACTTTACTCGGTCAACATTAGAATTATGAGTGATAAGGCTACTGTTGCGCTTGAGCAGCCTTCCGTTAAGACATGGCTTACTTCCGTGCTCCCTGAAAACACCGCAAGCAGCACTGTTTCCATTGTTTTGGGCTGCAGCGTATGCCTTGTCATCGTAGCGGTTCTGTACTATTTCTTCGGTACCGAAATCGGCTGTGCTATTCGAGCAACCGGAAGCAACCAGAATATGGCGCGTTCTCTGGGTGTCAAGACGGATCGCATCATAACCCTTGGGCTTATGATTTCAAACGGCCTTGTTGCCCTCTCCGGCAGCCTCATCGCACAGCTTGACTATGGCTCGGCTTTGGTAACCATGGGACAGGGCACCATCGTAATCGGTCTCGCATCCGTAATCATCGGCGAAGTCATATTCATCCGAAAAGACATGAATTTTGCGCTTAAGCTTCTTGCTGTAATTGCAGGTGCCGTTATCTACAGAACGGTTATCGCGTGCGCACTTACATTCAGCTTCCTCAAGGCGACGGACTTAAAGATCATCACGGCTGTCGTGGTTGCATTTGCTTTGGCGCTTCCTGTTTTACAGCAAAAATCCGCCGAAGCAAAACTCCGCAGGAAAAACAGGAGGTACGAAAATGCTTAAAATGGTAGGAATTGATAAATCATTCAATATAGGAACCATCAACGAAAAACAAATTTTCAAAGGTTTAAACCTCACAATCAATGACGGAGATTTCATCACGGTAATCGGAGGCAACGGTGCAGGAAAATCTACCATGCTCAACCTGATTGCCGGTGTCCACAAAGCCGACGGCGGCCGCATTTTTCTCGATAATGAGGATTTGACCTACAAAAACGAAACACAGAGAGCCAAATACATCGGCAGAGTTTTCCAGGATCCCATGATGGGAACCGCCCCATCCATGATGATTGAAGAAAACCTTGCGATGGCATACAGAAGAACCAAACGCAGAACCCTTGCTTGGGGAATTTCCCAAAAGGAACGCGAAATGTACAGAGACGCTCTAGCTCAGCTCGGTCTGGGTCTCGAAGACAGAATGAAAACGAAAGTCGGACTTCTCTCCGGCGGACAGCGTCAAGCCGTAACGCTTCTTATGGCGACGCTCCAAAAGCCGCGCCTTCTGCTCCTTGACGAGCATACCGCGGCACTTGACCCCGCAACTTCTGCAAAGGTTCTGACGCTCAGCGATCAAATCATACACGATAACGCCCTCACCGCACTTATGGTAACTCACAATATGCAGGATGCCATAACCTACGGAAATCGTCTTATCATGATGGATAAAGGCCGCGTCATCCTCGACATTTCAGGCGAAGAAAAGAAGCACCTGACAATTGAAGATCTTCTCCATAAATTTGAAGAAGTCAGCGGCTCCAAATTCGCGAGCGACAGTGTAATCCTTGGATAAGTCCTAATATACAATAATAAAATGCAGGTCGTAAGCTCGTAAGAGCCATGCGGCCTGCATTTTTCTTTCTCGATTTTCTGCCTTTTCGTATTTTGCGTTTACTTCATATTTCTAAGGAAAACCTCGTATCCGCGTTTTGTCTCATATACATCGGCTTTGCTGGTAATCTCCCAAGGCGCATGCATATTGAGTACCGCAACCCCGCAGTCGATAACATCCATTCCGTACAGTGCAAGTATATATGCGATGGTGCCGCCTCCGCCGACATCAACTTTGCCGAGTTCGGCAAGCTGGAATTTCACACCCGCCTCGTCCATGATGCGGCGAATCTTCGCGATGTATTCCGCATTTGCGTCATTCGAGCCTGATTTTCCTCTTGCACCCGTGAACTTGTTGAATACCATTCCGCATCCTGCCATTGAGGAGTTTCTCTTTTCGTAAGCCTCTGCATACAGCGGGTCATATGCTGCGTTTACATCCGAAGAAAGCATCTTCGAGTTTGCAAGCGTTCTCCTGAGGGCAAGGCCGCTGTAAGCACCCAGGCGGTCCAAAAGCTCGGCAACCGTATTTTCGAAGAATTTCGATTCCATGCCGGTTGCGCCCACGCTGCCGATTTCCTCTTTGTCAACCAGAATACAGCAAGCGGTTCTCTCAACATTCTCAACATCAAGGATTGCCTTAAGCGAAGTGAACGCACACACTCTGTCATCCTGGCCGTAAGACATAATCATGCTGCGGTCAAGACCCGTTTCTCTGGCTTTTCCCGCAGGAACGATTTCCAGTTCCGCAGAAAGAAAATCTTCCTCATCCATGTCGTATTTTTCCTTGAGCAGTTTCAGGATGCCCGCTTTAACGGCTTCCTTTTCTTTCTTGCCCTTTTCTCCCTCTGTCTTGCTTTCTGCAAGCGGCCTTGAGCCAATCAGAACATCGAGTTTTTCTCCTTCAATCACTGTAGATGCCTGTTTTTTCATCTGATCTGCAGCAAGATGCGGAAGAAGATCGGTAACGCTTACCACCGGATCGTTCTCGTCCTCACCGATTACCACATCGATAACCTCGCCGTCCTTTTTTGCAACAACGCCGTGTATTGCAAGCGGCAGTGCAACCCACTGGTATTTCTTAACACCGCCGTAATAGTGCGTGTCAAAGTACGCAAATCCCGATTCCTCGTACAGCGGATTCTGTTTTGCATCAAGTCTCGGAGAATCGATATGCGCTCCGAGGATGTTCATTCCTTCTTCAATCGGCTTTGTGCCCACGATAAAAAGAATGACAGCCTTTGCCATGTTCACGGCATACACCTTGTCTCCGGCCTTCAGGCTTTCGCCCTTCGCAATAATATCGTCAAGATTCCGATATCCTGCCGCTTCTGCCATCCCGACCGCGATTTTCGCACATTCCCTTTCGGTTTTGCCGCGGCTCAAAAAATCCATATACTCCGCATTCAATTTCTCAAGTTCCGCAAGCTGGCCTTCATCATAAACCGTCCATGCATTGATTTTTTCCATATATATCCCTCCCCTAAGCGTGAGCAGCCTTGCACTGCTTCAGCGCTGTCTTTACTTTTTGTATATTTTAGCACAATTAATCCGCTCCCGCAACCAAACACAAAAGGCAGCCTTACAGCCGCCTCTTTCCTTGTTTTAATCAAATTGGTATTTTCTGGGTTCATGCGGTTTTTATATTTTTTGCCCTTTTTGACCCGTTTAATATAACAAAACCGCCTTCTGAGGCGGTTTTGCGTAAACGGTAAACCATCCGTGTCTCGAAATATTTAATGCCGGTAGGGCTCCTCCTACCGGCATGTTTTCGTTTGTTTATGATTTTTTCTTTCTGCAGAGTTCCGGGAGCTCCTTTGACCATGGAAGCATCGCATCCAGGAATTCCAGATTTGTGTCATCCATATGT
>JALERA010000059.1:0-5814 GCA_022764365.1 Bacillota bacterium | reverse complement strand
CCATAGCAGAAATATTGATATTGATACCAGGACAGCAGCGATCATCAAAGATGCGGATATATTGTTAGAGCGCTGTCAGGACAAATACAGCCATGTGAAAGAGCACCAGTTGTTACTGCGGTGTCTGGAGGAGCAGACCGCTATTGATAATGGAGGGCGCAGGCTTCGCATCAAAGGGGAAGAATCACCGAAACCGACATCTCTTCAAAACCCGACAGACCCAGAGGCTACCTTCAGTGCCAAGGCTGGAAAGAAGCACATCGGCTATGTGGCGAATATCGTAGAAACTGTCAGTAATGGCGGTTCTGTCATCGTGGATTACCAATATGAGCAAAATATCTATTCCGATTCCCGTTTCCTTGGCGATCACCTTGACCAGCTGCCACCTCAAGAAGCACCCGCTTTTATTGTGATGGATGGAGCATATTCCGGGCAGATGCACCGGGATGCCGTAGCAGAAAAGAATGTGAAACTGATCAACACAAGTCCGAAAGGCACACCGGTGCTAGACATCTATGCAGATTTTGAGATCAGCGAGGATGGCGAACAAATTTTGCGGTGCCCTGCCGGCCATAAGCCGATCCGTTGCAAATATATTTCTACAAGCAACCAAGTGAAAGCATATTTCCCAAATGAAGCTTGTTCTCAATGTCCACATCTTGAACACTGCCATCCAAAACTCAGAAAATGTTCCAGCTTGATCGTGCTATCCCGCTCTGCCATAGGGCGTGCGAACCAGCAGAGACTCAT
The DNA here is from genome assembly GCA_022764365.1 of Bacillota bacterium. GTDB lineage: Bacteria > Bacillota > Clostridia > Peptostreptococcales > Anaerovoracaceae > CAG-238. The sequence continues at coordinate 5,064 of JALERA010000059.1, read as the reverse complement.
AGCAGCAGAAGACTTCCGTAATTGGAGAAGGATACGAAACGGAGTTGAAGCGATCCCGGCTATTCTGCGAAACTGTTATCATGTTGATGAGATGCCGGTGCGCGGCAAGATTCCCGGCAAGTTTTTCTTCGGCGCTAAAATTTCAGCAGTAAATTTTAAAAAGCTGCTTCGGCAACGAAGGGGCTTCTGTTGTCATTCCCAAAACCCCCTGCTCACATAAAAACATTGGTAAATACCGATAAACAGGATAGATCATCCGGCTGACCTCATTACTTGGTCAGTCGTTTTTTCTTTTATGGCTGGCTTCTTAGACAAAAAACCATGCTTTTGACCTCAACGTCAAAATGTGATACCAATCTCCGCAAGAACGACGTGCGTGATAATTAGAAACTGGCAGACATCTTCATTGCCAAAATTATCTATCTGGAGCAAGCTCAAAACCATCTTTGGTAGCGGCTATCATGTGGGGAGATGCTTTGAGCGCAGAAGGTCGAAGGCTTATCCGTCTTTCACTTTTCTGTTTAAGTCAAATGCCGGATAAAAGATAACAAAGTCGATTTGATAAGGCTCTGGAAAACAGTGATGAGATGACACCATTAAAAATAGAAAGAAAGGAAAGCCTAAAAGCCTTAGAAGATGTTCAGAAAGGCCAATTTCTCAATAAAAGTTAATCCATGATGTGATGTGCAGTTTTTCATGTTTGAACGCCCTGTGAGTGTAGAAAATCGTTTTGTCTCAAGGCTTGCCAAAATGCCAATAAAAACAAATTTAATGCTATTTTTTGAATGCAATTATTGAAAATGCACAAATTCAAAGATATAATAATTACATGTCTTGTGATTTGAATGTCTCAAAATTATAGGCGGTGAAATGGATATGTATATTTTACAGATTTCCGATTTGCATATTTCAAAAGAATCAGACCATGTGAGACTCAAAAATAAAATTCTCCGACTTGTAGATGCAGTTAAAGGAAAAGTCCCAAAGGATAGCCAACTTGTTTGCTGTGTATTAGGTGATATCGTTGATTGCGGGTTTTCAGATGGCTACGCTTTAGCAACCGAATTGCTCCGTACCTTGCAGGCCGGGTTATACGAGTTTTTTGGAGTGGAAAATGTTGCTTTAGAGATTGTTCCTGGAAATCACGATATACACGACGCAACGCTCGATTATTTTAATCAGTTTGCTACAAAAATTTTAGGAAAGAGCGTCAGTTACACAAATCAGAGTTCTGTTTTCGTTTCCCAACATTATGGATATACGTTTATTTCAATTAGCTCAGTACTTGATGGAGAGTGGGAATATGGACAAGTTGATTTTGAAAAATTAACAAGGGTTAAGATCGAACCGGACTCGATTTTTTTGATACACCACGCTCTAGTCAGTGGAGATAATGGAGATAGTGCTGTAATTAGAAATGGGTATAAAATGCAGGGGATACTAGAGGAATGTGATGCTGTGGCATTATTACATGGTCACACCCACGGGTGCAAACGATATTCTGTTGGGCACAACTGCCAAGTCATTGGTGTTGGTCCTATGTTCAAAGAAGAAACAGATATTTCTAATCAGTGTAATATTGTTGACATTAAAGGAGGGAAAGTAGTATCAATCGTTACACTTATTTATCAAGGTGACCGAGATATCTGGATTGCTGATCTGACGTATAAACAAGCTCCTGACAATAACTATTATGGAACATCTGCAAAGTTAGTGTACGATAGAGTGCTAAAAAATGCTACAGAAAATACCCTTTTGCCAAATTTAAGAATTCAAATTCAACAGGATTATGCGGCTTTTTGTGAGGAAATGAGAACATATTTTAAGGACTATCTCGATGACGCAGAATTGTGGCAGCGCAAGTCACCTTCACAGAAATTGTCATATACGCATGGCCAACTAATGGACTATAAAGGAGAAATGTGGGAAAAATTTATTTCAGAGACACTCATCAAAAACCCAACAAGTAAACGAGCCATACTTCCTTTAATTGAAAAACCGATGACTTATGCCGGGGGCGACGATAAGCTTGTTTCCTTCGACTTGGTTCAGTTCGGGTTTACAAATGATGAATGGAGTGACTTGCAGATAACTGTTTACTTTCGTGCATTGGAGGTTTGCAAATTTCTTCCGATTAATTTGTGTGAACTTTATTTAATGGCGGAAAAAATTAGAGAAAGGATAAAATCCATACAGAAAATAACGATTTGTTTATTTGCGTTTCGTGCCGAAGCAAACCCACAATATGGATGCTATAAGAAAGCTGATATCGAATTATATGATAAAGATGAATTATGCGAACTGTTTAAAGAGGCTGATTTCTATAAACTTAGATACCTATTACATCAGAAAGCTAAGTTGGTGGCGAGCGTAGTCGAAGTTGCTTGGTTTAATAATTTGAAACAAGCTATCCAGCAAGAGTATGTTAAATACAACAGAGAGACCGTTTTACAACAGATAGAAAGTGTTGAGATAGCACTTTTTGCATATAAAGAAGCTCGATTGAAGTGCTCTACATATTCGGAAACACGCACAGAGGAGAAAAAATTCGTTACTGCACTTGAGCAATTAGGAGATATGATTGTGGAGGAATAGCGATGAGTAAACACTTTTATGAATTGCAATTTGAAATAGAAACACGATGTTTGCTTGATTGCATTCATTGCTCATCGTTGGAAATGAGATTAAACGGAAAACGCGGCTATTCAGCTGACGATTTGCACAGATTTATCTCATGTTTTGCAGATAACGCACATGTATATTTTACCGGGGGTGAGCCGCTATTATTTGAGGGTTTGCTGAAACTATGTAAGTCCCTTTCTGATGATTATGGGAAATTAAGCGTCGGATTGTATACAACAGGAATCTGTAGTCCGGCTGGAATTTCCGCACAGCTTGCAGATCAAATGGCTCATGCGGGAATTAAGGATTGTTATTTTTCCCTATACAGCAACATCGCCAAAGAGCACGATGCGTGGACTAGGCTGTCCGGATCGTTCGAGAATACAATTTCGTCAATTAAGCAGCTTACTTGTGTCGGAATTGTACCAAAGATACATCTGGTCCTTAATAGATATAATTTGCATAAAATTGAAAATATTATTGAATTCTGTCAAGAAATTGGCGTGAAAGAAGTGCGCATCCTTAGACTAGCACCAGTTGGTAACGCAAAAAAGTATTGGAGTAATATTGGTATTTCAATAGAGGAACAAAATGAGGTCGTAGAAAATCTGATTAATCATAAAAGGGATTTTTCAACTAAGTTGAGTTTTTCAGGCTACCCCAATTTGCACCCGTGCCGCTCTTTCCCTGATGCGATTGGCTGTCAAGCAGGAACGCACCTCCTGTATGTTGATATTAATGGAGACGTCTTTCCGTGTGCTTGTACAAAAAGTGATATTTTGAGATTTCAAATTGGACATATTACAGAGATTAATAAAATTAAGGAATACGTCAAAAATAGAGAACATGTTTTATGCAATGAAACGTGTCTCAACGAAGGTGCATGCCACACAGTTAGCTTGAGAGAGTAGATTCGGCAGCAAAAGGACCGGAGGAACAAAATATGCCTTATGATTTAACAGAGCCGCTAGTAATTGGCATTAGTTCGAGAGCACTGTTTAACCTCGAAACGGAAAATAAAATATATGAGCAAGACGGATTAGCTGCTTATGAGGAATATCAAGTTGAACACGAAGCGGATATCTTACAAAAAGGATCAGCCTTCCAACTAGTGAAAGCATTTTTGAGTCTGAATGAGTTGCAAGACAAACGATTGGTTGAAGTAATTGTAATGTCGCGAAATAGTCCGAATACAAGTCTGCGCATTTTTAATTCCATTCAGGATTATGAACTTGATATTACGAGAGCTGCATTAACAGGGGGTGCTGCTATTGCGCCGTATTTGAAAGCCTTCAAAACCGATCTTTTTCTCTCAGCATTTGAGCCAGACGTGAAACAAGCAATCAATAACGATACCGCTGCAGGAATGATCCTAACTGGGGCATCTCACTTCGACCCAAAGGCAAAGATCAATCAAATAAGAATTGCGTTTGACGGAGATGCTGTGCTGTTTGCTTCAGAAGCAGAGCGAGTATTTCAGCAAGAGGGAATGGCTGCATTTATGGAAAATGAACGAGTCAAAGCAGATATTCCACTGCAAAAAGGTCCGTTCGCAAACTTTCTTTTAACACTCGCGCATATTCAGGAATTATTTAAGGATAAAGGCGGTTCCCCAATTCGGACAGCATTGGTGACTTCGCGAAATGCTCCGGCACATGAAAGAGCGATCAAAACACTAAGAAAATGGAATGTACATATTGATGAGGCTTTTTTTCTTGGGGGAGTTAGTAAACGCGATGTCCTTGCTGCTTTTGGTGCACATATCTTCTTTGATGACCAGCGAGTTCATACAGACCCGGCATCCGAGGTTGTCCCCTCGGCTGTAGTTCCATATCGTGAAGGTGATGACCCACATCAATAAGAGAGTCACTAAAATGCAATCAGAGGTTTGCTGTCTAACATATTATGACGTCAGTGGTGAAAGTAAAGGTATTTCCTATATGGAAGGCATAAATCAGAAAGAGATTGTGCTTAGCTTAGGCAATGTGAAAATAGCACGAATTTTGTGGTTTTCAGTTAACCGTAAGGGAAATAATATGAGTTTTTGTTGCAAAGCAGAGCAATGCGTGCTATAATTAAATTAACAAAAGGTAAGTATCTATTTTGGTTCAGCTCAAAGTTTTGAAATTGATTTATTATGGCTTGCAGGAAACGCGAAAACCCTTGAGATTTCAAGAGATTTTAGGTCGGGGGATCTAAAAGGGTGCTGCTTGCCAAAAACCGACAAGTTTCTTTGAAACTTGTCGGTTTTCATTTATGATAGACTGTAACAGCGGGAAACGAACCGTGTTTTGAGAAAAATGCAAAATTACAGTCTCTGTTGTCCGCCGGGATCTTCGCTGTCAGGTGCTGTTCACGGTCTGCTCCGGATATAGTGCACGAGGATCCGCAGGAATTGGGTGGACGTGGGGGCGGCCGTCAGCGGGCGGTAGGTGAGGCTGC
>JALERA010000057.1:0-8975 GCA_022764365.1 Bacillota bacterium | reverse complement strand
TTCGGATACCCAAAATTCAGGCAACCGGGGCGTGTGCGCCCGATTGCCTGAGCAGTGCGTTTATTTAGTTATTTTGTTTCGCGTTTTGTGGTTTTGCGAAGATCAAGCAGTGCGCCCGCTGCAAGGATTCCGTAGATTGCCAAGGACATCGGTGTGTTGTCGCCTGTCTTTGGTGCTTTCGCTTGATCTTCATCATCCTGTTTTGTAGGACCTACCGGTGTTGCAGGTTCTGTCGGATCCGGATCAACGATTGGTTCCTCTGCGTCTTTTTCGTAAGTGTTCGTAACCGTTATCGACATGCTGTCGTTCAGCTTGAAATCATTCGCACTGAATGTCTGACCAACCTGCTTGTTAAGCGTAAGTGTATGAAGGCGCGGTTCGTAACCGCCACCGGTCTTGGTGTAGGTGTTGAAAAAGTCTGCCCATGCAATGTAACCTTCCTTCACCTCAACCGTCACAGATTTTCCACGTGTTGGGGAAGGCTCAGCTTCTTGATCTAACAAGCTGTTTGCCACCGCCTCTTTGTAGCTTCCGCTAAGGTAGGATGTGTCGCAAGTATAGCCATCGAACTTTGTAACATCAATTTCCGTAATTGTATATTCTCCGGCTTTTAAATCAGAAAGGTATTCAACACTATAATATGCATCACGGTCCTCTTCCTTAATATAATTACCGGTTATTTCGATTTGTTTTGCTTCTTCGTACTGCGGACCTCTAATTTCAAATACTGCTGTGTAGTCTTCCGGAAGATTATCCAGTCCCTTAACAAATTTGCCTAAGTATAAGCTACCATGTTCTTCGGTGATTTGCGAGGTATAGGTGTTGGTTATATCAATAACAATCTTTGTATCGCTTTCGTATTCAGCGGTTTCTACTGTGCTCGTGTATCCGTCCGGTACATTCACTTCTTTAACAGTATATGTTATCGTTTTTCCCTCTCCATCAGTTCTAGGAAGGTCCGTGAATGAATATCCCCATTTCGTTCTTCCGTCTGCACGACCGCCTCCACCAGAATATCGCTTTCCGGCTCACTCTGCAGTTCTTCAAAATTGAACGCATGATTCTGCCGCCGCTTCTGCGCGCAGCGAATCGCAAGATTCCTTGCCGCTTTGTACAGGTAGGCCTTGACGCCGCCCTCACGGATTCGCGGTCTTTTTGCAATTAAATACGCAAAGAGATCTATCATAAGATCCTCTGCTTCGTGGACATCATGAATATAGCCGTCTATATAGAGGGTGAGGCTGCTGCCGAAACGTTCAACCAAAGCCTCAAGTGCGTCCTCATCCCCTTCAAGAAAGCTTCCATACACTTCATAATCATTTTTATCCGTAAAAATACTCTTTCCCATATGGGTATTATACACCAACCATGGTGCCCATGAAAACAGGAATTTGTGTATTTTCGTCAATTATCGCATAAATATACGGTCTGTCGAGGCGTACCGTGTATTCGTTAAGCGGAACCGGCATGGAGGTTGCTTTTACGAACACTCCCGTTACCGCTGCGGCTTTCGTGCCTTTGCGGTCCACTTCGATAAAGGTTTTGTGTATAATATCGCCAACAAACAGGTTCTCGCCGTTTGCCGTGCCCATTTTGCTGAGATCTGCGTCCGCGGAGCTGAAAACATCTTTGATTCCCATTTTCTTGAGTATGCTGACCATGGCATCCGTGGAGTATTCACTCTTAAAGGACGGCATCACCGCATGCACAGTCGCCTCTTCACCGGAGTTCAGGAAGGCGGCAAAGCTGTCCCCATCCATCTGCGCAAGATACTCTTTCACGCTGACACCTTCGTTCGGCAGAATCGCCACAAAACGATAGCCTGATTGGTACGGCTTGCTAAATCCTGTTGCCAGCTTGTCGCTTAAATACGTATCCTCGGTCGAATACATCATGTTCATTTTCTTCTTTTTGCCGTTTTCGAGCGTGAAGTTTTCCTTCTTTACCTGAAATTTCTCGTACGGCTCAGCCCATTTATCCTGAAAAGCCACTGCATTCGCAAGAACCGTCATATCGCTTGGATTTAAGCGGTCTACGAGTTTCTTAATCATGCCGTCGGTCTGTTTGTCAACCCATTTATTGATTTGGTTGACGGTTGTATCGTCGAAGTCTCCGCCCTTTATTTCCGCATCAAACGACTTTTTCAGGAGTTTCTTGTAAGCGGAGTCCGGTTTGAATCCCGCCGCTTCGTTGTACCAAAAAGCGTTTGCGATGTTAATCTTGGTCTTGCGGTTATCGCTCTTGCTCTCCTGCGCCGCCGACCACTCCTTGACCCACGCGTTCATGTCGTCCGTCTTCATGCCGAAGGTCTTTTCCATCTGGGTCTTCGTATCGCCCGCAGCTCCGTTTTCGACCATTCCCATTGCCATGATTACGGAAATCGGCGAAACCATCGAGTTTTTCTTGCTGCTTGCAGCTTGTTTGAAAATTTCTACTGAAACGTTCTGCATTTGCTCGCTCCCATAAATGTATGAATCATATGCGCCGCTGTGTGTGATGCTCTTGCTCGGTGCAGCTTTCCAATCGTCGTCATTGAGTTCGTGTGCCGCCGGAGCACCGGCAGTGAGCTCTCCCGCTCCGTTTTCGTTTTCGGCCTTCTTGCCGGTTTCTTTCGCATCCCCGGTCGCATCCGCAGTGCCGTTTTCCGCGGCCTCCGCATTGTCCTTCGAGACAGCGCCTGCATTGGCATCGGCATCGGCACCGGCCGCATCCGCGTCATAAGGTGCGTCAACCACCGGCGGTGCAATGAATTCGCCCGAAGGATCAAAGGTTCCGGCAATGATTTCGTCGAGCGCGCTGCTTGAGCCGACCGCAATCATCACGCATGCCGCCGCTGCTGCGATTCCCCCTGCAATCTTAAACAGCTTCCTGCGGGAAGGCGGCGCAGATTTTGCTCCTGTGCCGGCGGCTTCCGCCGCTGCCTCTTCTGCCTTCTGCTTCTCGGCCTTTGCAAAAACGCTCTTTATGAACTCCTCTCTCGTCTTCAATTAAAACTCCTCCTTTTCGCCGAGTATGTCCCGGAGCGCTTTCTTGCCCCGATACACCAGATTCTCAATCTGTTTCCGGCTTCTCCCCATGATTTTTCCGGCATCGTCGTACGACATTTCCTCCAGATAGACAAGGTGAATCGCAATTCGGTACTCGTCTTTGATCTGTTCCAGTGCCTCGCTGAGCCTCCGTTTACGGTCTTCTGCTGCCACCTCCTGCTCAAGTGTCCGCAGATCGGCGATTTCCCCTGCCTCATCAAGCGGCACCGGCTTCATCCTCTTGTGCTTCCTAAGCCAATCGACCGCTTTGTTGCGCGCAATCGCAAACAAAAAAGTCTTAAGTGAGCTTTTCCCCTCGAAGCGCTCCGGATGAACGATGAGCTCGACAAACGCATCTTCTGCCAAGTCCTCTGCCGTATCCAAATCATTTACATATCTGTGGATAAAGAAAATCAAATTTTCCCTGTATAGATCCACGATTTCTCCAAAAGCCTCCTGGTCCCCGTCAATAAAACGGCGGTAGCTTGCTGCCCCGTTATCCATTCGTGCCTCCTGTCCCTTTTCGTATATTTAGTCGCAGGTTTTGCTGTAAACCCTCACTGATAATTTCATTTATCATTCAACTTCTTACCGAATATTTTACTTGTGCCGCCGCATGCTGTCAACCGTACAAAAAAAGGACTTTTCAGCCCTTTTTCAAAAAATCGTCTGCAATTGTTGCCAGCACCAGGAGAAACATGGCGAAGATAAAGATCATTTTTGCCGCCGCATTCACGAGCTTGATTACATTTTGTGCGACAAGCTCGGACGGAACGATGAAAAGCGATATCCACTCACAGTCCTCGATATTGTACAGGGAATAAAAATATTCTGTGCCGTCCGAAACGATGTTTGAATAGGTAATTCCCTCGTTTTCAAGTTCCTGTTTTGCTTTCGAAAAAGTTTCTCCGTGCATGTGGCGCATTTTTGCGAGGGCGGAATACGCATTATACCCGAAGATTTCTCCGTCGCCGCAGCAGAAAAGCCTTTCGCCGTCTTCGTTCAGCACATAGACGCTGTGCTTGTTCTCATAGGTTTCACATTCAAAATATCTGTGAATTTCATCCGTGCCGCAGGAAAATCCGTAATAGTTGATGGTGCATGTCTTGTCCGCCGTTTTCAGCTCGAGCGGCTTGTCCAAATGCCGCAGGAGACAGATGTAGCTTTGATCCCTTGTCACATCTTTGGACACAAAGCTTACCTTTTGGGGTCTGCCTTTAAGAAAATCCATTTCTTTGAGCGTTCCCTTGAAGCCGTTCTTTGTAAGGCATCTGCCGGTTTCATCCACGGCAATGAGATGGCGGTTTTCTTCTCCCATTTCGTTCATCTCCTCCTGCAGCCCCATGTGTTCCCGCATTTCGTCGATGGACGCCGGTTTTGCATTCAGAAGAAAGTTGCAATAGATGTTCGTGCTTTTCCATCCTCGCTGCACATAGTCGTCCAAATTGTTGAAAATCTGCGTTGTAACTTCTTTCATCTGCAGCTGCCGTTCGCGGTAAACGTCCTTATCCATGTAGGAGGTGTAATAGACCATGAATGCGCCTGAGCCGACCGTTATGAGCAGTGCGATTATGCAAAGGCTCCGGACGAAAGGCCTTTTGATCCTGCTCTTCAATCCAAAAATTCTCGCTCCGAATGCTTCTTTCATTTTCCCTGCCTCCAAACAAGATCACTCTTAGAAAACGACTCATATTGACTCAGAAAATCCCGTGCCGCGTCAAGCCCCAAAATCCCGGTATCCCGCAGTCTGCCTTTTGCGGCGGTTTCCTCGCTCGCTCCGCAGATTACGGTTTTGTATGTCTTGTCATCTTCGAGTTTCACTCCCTCCGGAGTAACCATTTCGTACGGGTAATACACGCCGGAATCCGGGTGACGGTAACCCTCTTCGTAAAGCTTCTTAATTTCGGCTCCGGTAAGCGTGACCGTTTGGATATTGTCGCGCCATCCGGTCGGCAGGATCGATGTGAGTTCCTGGTCGGTCACCGGCAAAGCAAAAAGCTCGCCCGAAACGCCTCTGTTGTTCTGCACCGTTTTCCCATCCACCGTGCAGAATCGGTTCTTGGAAATGAGGGCAAGTTCTGCGTCTGCCGCCTTTGCAAAGCAGATTCCCACAAGTCTTGCACATTCGTCGGTATTCAGCTTCTCGGTAATCGTTGTATATTCACCGTTCGCACTGTTCAAAAGCAAATCTTGATTCTCGTCAAACGCCCGCTTCACATCCTCAAGCGATGCTTTGCCGCGTATAAAATCGATTGCGACATTGCCGATTGGAACAATGATATTCTCCCATCCGTTGTACAGAAACGGTGCCGTCATCCCGGCATCCAGTTCCTTTTCCACCGGTTTGTAATAGCTGTCATCCGGGATTTCGTAGTCCTTAAGCGGGAGTATGCAGACAGGCTCATAGGATTCGTTTAATGTTGACATCCCATCTACAGTGGACAAAACCTCCAAAACATGGAGAGCATCTTCGAGTTTCTGTTTGTTCTCCGGCTTTTGCAGCTTCTTGTTAATCCCCACATAGCGGCCGATTTGAAGGACGAGTGCATTCTTGGTTCCGTCCTTGGACAGGTACGGCATAATTCCGAATTCATCCTCGGTATCCTCCTCTTCGAAGTTGTTCATCCCGCCCAGCATGAACAAGGTGTTTCCTTCTGCCATCTTCTTCTTGGTCACAACATCATTCGTAAAATCCGCATCGTCGTTCAGCATCCCGATGTCCTTCCACTTCTGAAGGATTTCAAATGACTCCGACATCTGCGGAGAGTCTGCAAGCGTGGCCTTGCCGCTCAGAAAGTCATTCTGCCATTTGCGGCCTCCCGGGGTATTCAGGTACCCCGTGTCCAAAATATTGCACAAATACTGAAATCCGTACCCCGGAAGGGCATACTGATCCAAGGCAAGGCCCACGCCTGCCTTCTTTGCTTTTGCTGCAAGTTCTTCAAACTCGTCCAGTGTCTTCGGGAGCCTCCAGCCGTGCTTGTCCAGCAATGTTTTATTATATGTAATTCCGATAGCTGAAAAAAATGTAGGGAGCAGATAAAGTGCCCCTTCGTCAGAAATGTTTCGCAGATGTGCTTCAGAAAAGTTATTTGTGAATTCATAGCCCGATAGGTCGATCAAGCGATCGCTCAGGTCTTCATATTCAGGCATATAGTTGGTCGTAATAAATATGTCCGGCATGTCTCCCGATTTGAGCTGTGCCCCGATATACGCACTCATATTCGCGCCGCCGTATGCGGTCAGTTCGATATTGATTTCCGGGTACTTCTCATGCACCTTGTCAACAAAGGCTGCCGTATCAGGGAATAAAGCCAGCATCGTGATAGGCTCGTGCTCCCCGCTTCCGCTCTTCGCACAGCCCGTAAGAAGTGTTGCAATAAGACAAATAATAAGTATAGAAGTTAATATGCGCCTGCTATGCATTCTATTATATTCCTCCTTTTGAGAGTATTGAATTTACATTTTACACACTACCAAAAGTCTACTACTTTCGACCATGCTTGTCAAAATTGTTTCGGGAATCTTAGCGGCATTTTGACGCCAGCCCCGGCGCTGGCACTGGGGGTTGGCCTTGGCCTTGGCCCTGGGGCTGGCCTTGGCCTTGGGCGTGGCACTGGGGCTGGCCTTGGCACTGGGGCTAGGCGCCCCGTACATAAAATGCTCGATTTTTCTATCTTTTGGGGCATCGGACCGAAAAGATAGAAAATCGAGCTTCCGTCCCCCGGCTGAACCGAGGGTTCGCATTTGCCGCATGCACATCCTTTTTTGGAGTTTTTCGAATGCGAACCGTCTATAACGTTGAAATTCCAATAATTCTCAGAATCATTGGAATTTTTTCTTTTTATATGGCCCGGCGGCTTGTCGGGCGGCACCTGCCTGACGGGTCTGCGGCACCTGCCTGTTCGGAGGTGTTTTTGCCGTTTTTGGGGCATTAGCAGGCCGCCGGTTTCTATTTTTGAGGCGCATCGGCCAAAAAGATATTACTTTATGCATAATTATCCATTTTTTGACATTTGGCCTCTGCGGGCATGCAAAAAAGACCGCTGCGCGGTCTTTTTACTCATTGGCGGAAGCGGTGGGATTCGAACCCACGTGCCCTTGCGGACAACCGCATTTCGAGTGCGGCTCGTTATGACCACTTCGATACGCTTCCGTATTCTATAAATCTGCCGTGCCACCCGGGATTCCGCCGACACCTTGAAAAGTATACCACAAAACCGGCTTCAATTCAAGCCAAAAAAAGTTTTAAAAGCCTATTGACAGCACGCCTTTTTTATAGTATAGTTAGCGTACGCTAACCGAATAAGAGAAGCACTCTTTTTTTCGTCGGTTAGCTGTATTTAAACCATCGGGTTAGCTTAGGCTAACCAAACCGATATAAACTCATTTTATGCCACTTAAACATTTTTAACAGTCATCACTATTTGGTCTGCGGCGGGCACCGGGCGTGTCCGCCCGTTACAGACTCCCACATCTACGGAGGAATTCCAAATGGAACATTATTTGATTGAACATTGCTCACCGACATTGGCATCGCTTAAAACCGCCAATGTTTTTAATTATACATTTTGTTCGGAGGACGAACTTGAGAAACATCTGGATTGGCTGACCGCCACGCTTGAGCCGAAGGGCGTCAGCATAACCGTACTGAGAAAAAAAGCCCGGAGCGCTCTCATCTATGTGTACAGAGAGAAAAAGCTCCGGACCGATTTGAATCATCCAAATGCCCGTAAAATTTTGCAGAAAAACGGTTATACCGACACTTCCGTTGACGCTGCGCTTACGCAGTTGAAAGTGCGCTTCGCAAGCTGCGGCGGCGACAGCAAGGAGTTTCCGCATGAAATCGGGCTGTTTTTGGGTTATCCGCCTGACGATGTCGCAGGTTACATTCTGAACGGCGGCAAGAACTGCAAGTGCTGCGGCTGCTGGAAGGTTTACTGCAACGAATGCGAGGCCGCGAAAACTTTCGCAAAATTCGCAAAATGCAAGGAAGCCTACAAGTCCATGTTCTTTCAGAAAGGCAAAACGCTTCACCAGCTCACGATTGCTGTTTAGATTTCTATCATAATTTCCACAGGCTCGGCGATTTCGACCGGGCCTTCTATGTAGGCGGTTTGAACCTTACCGCCCCGGACTTCAACCGATGCGTCAATTGTGCCTGCCGGCTGCGGGAATGTGAAAGTATAATCGCCGTCCGGTTTTTCGGAGCCGAACGCAATGGCGCACGATGCGGTTCCGCTGGCGCAGGAGCCTTCGAAGTAAGTGCTGTCCACATCCTTCACATAAACAACCGGAGCCAGCGTTTCGTTCTTCGTGTCATAGAACATCGCGCCCATTGCCGGCGGATTGTATCTGTCATATACAAACTTCTTCACGCGTTCAAAATTTTCGAGGTTAGCCGGAATGTCCGGTATGATCAAGTGGAGAATTCCACCGAAATCAACTGCCTTTACCTCTTTGAGGGCGGCAGCTGCCGCGGCAGCGCCCGGCGCGCCGCCTGTTGCACCGGCACTCTCGGAGCCGCCTGCCGTGTCGAAAATACCCGAAATGTCGAATCGCTTAATGTCAATATACGCTGGCATTTTCACCTTTGTGTAATTCATATTGGTGTTGACTTCAACGGTGAGGATTTCATCGACACCGCTGACATCGACGAAAACTTTGCCGCTACCGGAAATGCCGAGCTGTCTTGCGACCATCAGCCCGAAAGTACGGGTTGCATTTCCGCAGAACTCCAGTCCGCACATTTCCATCTTTCCCTCTGCACGCCCGCATTCAGGCGCATCCAAAATAAAGGCGACCTGCTCTGCTGCGAACTCTTCCATTCCGAGCAGCTGCTCGGCGACCTTCGCATATTCTGCTCTTTCAAATTTGTCATGTACAAAAATCGTCTTGTTTCCCGCGGGATTTGCCACGGTTATTTTAATGTTCTTTTTCATCGTTTTT
>JALERA010000051.1:0-2821 GCA_022764365.1 Bacillota bacterium | reverse complement strand
GCTGAAATTACCTATATTATGCTTGCAGCAGGGGCTTTCGTATATACACTCATCGCAATTATTGAAGCCATCACGCAGGATAATCTCGGATTCCTTGTTACGCTTCCGTTTAAGAATACAGCATTTCTGACAGCTGTTCTTTATCAGGGCATCGGCTGCTCGATTCTTGCGTTCTTCATGTCAAATGTTGCGATTGCGAATATCGGCGTGAACAGGAATGCTTCGCTTATTGGTATATCAACGGTTGTTTCAATCATATCCGGAGTTGTTTTCATGCATGAAAGTTTCACCGCATATCAGCTGGTCGGAGCAATCATTATCATCGCCGGCGTATACATTGCAAATATCAGTATGTTAAGGAGGAATAAGGAAAATGGAGAAAAATAACAGAAATAGCGATTGGTTTGAAATAAGAAAAGGAGACGACACCGTTTATGCTTTTTGTGAACATAAGCATGCACAGTGGGTACATTCTTTCTTGATTTTGGGCGAAAAACGCAGTGTGCTGTTTGACACGGGACTGGGTGTCTGCAATATTGAGGAGGCAATTGACCCACATCTCAAAACACCGCTTCTGGTTGTGAACAGCCACGCACATTTTGATCATATCGGAAACAATTGGCGTTTTCCGGAAGTGTACGGTCACATCACGGATTTTTCGGAGAAAATCGCGCGCGAAGGTGTCTCTCATGAAAAACTTGAGGGACAGTTTGACGAATGCAATTTTTCGGGCGGATGGCCGGATGGCTTTGATGGCAGCACTTTTGCCATTCCTCCGTACACTCTGAAACCACTTGCCGACGGTGAAAAAATCGATTTAGGCGACCGCTGCCTTGAAGTCTTATATTGCCCGGGACACAGTGACGACGGCATCATGCTTTGGGACAAGCAGACCGGAAACCTCTTCACCGGCGATTCGTATTACAGCGGCGGACTGTATCTTTATTTCGATGATGATGTATACGGCAAATCCGACATCAAAGCGTACTATGATGCAATCACCCGCATCACCGAGCACTGCAAGGACATCCGCAAACTCTGTGTTTCACACAATCCGGATGCTTTCCACGAAGGCCCATCCCAGCTTATCGAGCTGCAGCAGGGTCTTGAGGAGCTTATGGACGGTAAACTAACACCGGAGCCGGTTGACCTGCCATGCGGTGATTCGTATTATATAGGCGGTGGCAAAAGGGCAGTCCTTCCGCATTGCTCAATCATCTACAGGTAATAATATGGATTTATCGGATTACACATTGCAAATAGTCATAGTGCTTACAGTTCTCGCATTGTTTGTGCTTCAATATGTACTGTGCAAGCAAGCCGCAAGCAAATGGCTCCGTGCCATCCCGTTTCTGGCACCGCTTGCTTCGCTTGCCTTTGCGGCATGGTTTGCCTTGCAGCCAAAAGGCGGATTTATGGATTTCAGCATGCTCGCGGCGCTACTGTTCGTGCTGTTTGCACTTCTGTGCCTGGTGCCGATTCTGGTGGCAAGAGTGGTGTACCGTGTAAGGGAGAAAAAGAGAAAAACAGAATAGATTTTAGAAATGAAAAGGCATTAAAAATTAAAGAATATGCAAGACTCGTTTATAATGGGAAAGAAGTTGGCGTATAGTTCTTTATCAGAAAACCAAAACTTTCCCGGTTTTCATTAATTACGATAAAGAAGATGACATCAGTGATACTAACAAGTATGAAGACCAGTTCATAAACAGCAGTAATTATTCCGCTAATTGGGCGAGTATTATTCCGATAAAGTAGATATTGTTCCGATAAGATGGTATATTATATCATAGATTGGAGGTACATCCTATGTTTATGACAGTAAAACAGGCTTCCGAAAAGTGGGGCATCTCTGACAGAAGGGTTCGAATTCTTTGTGCTGAGGGGAAAATTGCGGGCGCACATCAGGAAGGGCGTGGATGGAAAATTCCTGTGGACGCAAGGAAGCCTGCCGATGGACGATATAAAGTAACGGAAAGTCTTTTGTCACAAATTGACCGTAAAAAAGTTGAACTGGATAGCAGAAGACCTTTAACTGTGGGGGAAGCTGCAAGGCTCAACGAAGAATTTATCGTAGAGTACACCTACAATTCCAATGCCATCGAAGGAAATACTCTTACATTGAGAGAAACAGATTTAGTTCTTCGTGGTCTTACGATTGACCAGAAACCGCTGAAAGACCATATGGAGGCAGTTGGTCATAAAGAAGCTTTTGATTTTGTTAGCGAACTTGTAAAAGAGAATGTTCCAATCAGCGAAAGCACCATTAAACAGATTCATTATCTTCTCCTTGCTGATAAGAGAGAAGACCGTGGTGTCTACCGTAGAGTTCCGGTTCGTATTATGGGTGCTCAGCATGAACCTGTGCAGCCGCACCTGATTGAGCCGAAGATGGAGCAGCTATTGCATGACTTTGTTGAACGCAAAGAACATATCGTGACAAAATTAGCCCGTTTTCATATTGAGTTTGAGGGCATTCATCCTTTCATTGACGGTAATGGCAGAACAGGAAGACTGCTTGTAAATCTTGAACTGATGAAGAAAGGATATCCACCGATTGATATTAAGTTTGCAGACAGAGTTTCCTATTATAATGCCTTTGATGAATATTATGCAAAACATAATCTTTCAGCAATGGAAAACTTGTTTGCAGGATACATTAATGCAAGATTGGATATGTATTGGTCCTCTGTCAAGATTTAGTACAAATTAAAATGAGAAGTTCTGCCTGCTAAGCAGCAGACAGAGACATACCCCTCTCATACAGCTTTTCGTATTCGTCAGGTGATATGTAACCACAGTGACTATGGATTCTGACGGT
>JALERA010000047.1:0-3910 GCA_022764365.1 Bacillota bacterium | reverse complement strand
ACCAAACGCGTTGTTCTGCAGAGACCTTTTGCTGATGACACCGGAAGGAGCAATCGTAACCAGACCGGCGATGGAGGCCAGAAGAGGGGAAGAACGCTACATGGCAAAGGCTTTGGCAGAGCTTGGAGTTCCGATTATCCGTACGATATGCGGTGATGCAACCTTTGAAGGTGCGATGGGCCTTTGGATTGACAGACACACAATTGTGCTGGCATCCGGCGTACGTACAAACCGCAGCGGTTATGAGATGGTAGAACAGGAGCTGCGCCGCATGGGCGTGACTGACATTCTGCACATGCAGATTCCTTACGGACACGCACATATTGACGGGCTTTTGAACATGGCCAGCCACGATGTCGCAATGATTCACGCATCCCAGGTTCCTTACGATGTATGCGATGCGCTGAAGAAAAAAGGCATTAAGCTTCTGGAATGTCCATCCAGAATCGAAGCAAAGGAATCCTTCGCGATTAACTTCGTCGCAATCGAACCGGGAACGATCGCAATGCCTGCGGGAAATCCTCGTTCCCAGGAACTTTTGGAAAAGAACGGAATTAAAGTTATTCCTGTTGAGTTTGATGAAATCATGAAGGGCTTCGGTGCGATTCACTGCTGCACAGCTTTCCTGAAGCGCGGATAAGGAGGAAAAGCGATGGAACTTTACGAAAAATTGAAAGCAGAAATTTCCCTGGATAATATTTACAAAGACATGGCTTACCTGATCGATGAGGTGGGTGAACGCCTTTCAGGCTCCAAGGAAATGGAAAAAGCAACGGAATATATATGCAAAAGACTGAACGAAAATATCGGAGAAGGCAGGATCGACCACTTTCCGATGTACATGAGCTATCCGGGAGAAGCGAGCCTCAGCGTGCTCAGCCCGAAAGCCTATGAAATCCCGGCAAGACCTGTCTGCCACATCGATTCGACTCCGGCGGAAGGCCTTGAAGGGGAAGTGCTCTATCTGGGAACCGGCGGTTACGACCGTTACGAAGGCGTTGACGCAAGGGGCAAAATCATTCTCACGGACATGAACTGGAGCCCGGCACGTCCGGAAAAAGCAAGAATTGCCGAAGAGATGGGCGCAAAAGCTCTCATCATCATGAACTGGGGTGCTTCGGACAGCGATCTGATTCAGATGGGTGCGGTAAAAACCCAGTGGGGCAACCCGACACCGGAAAACGAGAACGAAATTCTTCACATAACGACAATCAGCATCTCCAGAAAAGAGGGAGAAGCACTGCAGGCGCTTTGCGAGCAGGGAAAAGTCACCGTAAACATCAAGGCAAACGCAAGTCGCGAATGGATTACAGCAAGTCAGCCAATCGGAAGAGTGCGCGGCGGCAAGTCTAACGGCGAATACATTTTGATGGGAAGCCATGTTGACGCATGGGGAAAATCCGCTATCTGCAATGCATCGGGAGACGCTTTGAATCTGGAAATCGCGAGAATCTGCTATGAAAACCGCGCAGAAATGAAGCGTGATGTGGAATTTGTTTTCTGGGACGGACACGAAATCGCGGAAGGCGGCGGCTCGACATGGTACGCGGACCGCTACTGGCAGGATATGACGGAAAACTGCGTGGGCTATCTGAATTTGGATAATCTGGCAATTCAGGGAACGACGGTTCCGGGTGTGGAAGGACAACCGGAAATGAAGGATCTTTTGACAGAGGCTATTCAGGCGATCTTCGGTGAAGAGGGCGAATGGCATCAGGCGTACAAGGGCGGCGGAGATTCTTCCTTCTTCGGCGTAGGTGTACCATACGCATCCTTTGCGACGGAGTATACGGAGGAAAGGCTGAAAGAGCTGAATTACGCATTTTACAGCCCTTGGCTGCACACACCGAACGACACCATCGATAAAATCGACCGGGAGCTTTTGCAAAAACACGCGGAATACTTCCTCTATGTGATGAACAAACTCGCAAACAGCGATTTCGTCGGCTACAATATGAAGGCTTTGGCAGACGATGTGAAATGGCAGTGGGGCAAAGCAAAAGAAAATGCAGGAAAGGCACTTCCTTTGATTGCGGAGCTTGACGACGTGGTTGAGAAATACGCATCGAAGATGGAGGCTTTACAGGCAATAAAGGAATCCGGAAAGGATGCGGAGCTGTTCAATGAGCTTGCGCTGGCATGCGAACGTCAGACCTCGATGTTCCGCTGCTACTCCGGCAAGTACGGACAGGATGCATGCGGATCGTACCTGACCGAGCAGCCGATTCC
This sequence comes from Bacillota bacterium, assembly GCA_022764365.1. GTDB lineage: Bacteria > Bacillota > Clostridia > Peptostreptococcales > Anaerovoracaceae > CAG-238. The sequence goes on along the minus strand of JALERA010000047.1, from coordinate 1,681 downwards.
GGCTCTCGACCGGGCAATGCGTAAATACAACGCGGCTGAAGAAGGCTCCTATGACTATTACCTTTGGGAGACGGAGATTTTGAGAATTGCCAATATGATTTTTGATGAACTGAACATCAGTTTAAAGTATATGCAGCTTGCAGGGAGATAGATCCCGGGAGGAAAGAAAAATGAATAAGAAGATATCAGGAAGAAGATGGGCGCTTGCGGCAGTTTTCGTAATCGGAATGCTGGCGTTCACAGGCATGGCTTTCGCAGAAGGTGAGGACGCGCCGATTCACTACGGTGTTTTATCTTTGATTGTGCCATTAATTGCTATCGTTTTGTCGTTTATCACCAGACAAGTAATTCTTTCGCTGGCAACTGCGGTGTTCGTGGGTGCGGTAATTTTAAACGGCGGAAATGTTTTCCATGGTTTCCTCAGAATGTGTGACCAATACATCGTCGGCACGGTGACGGATACCTGGAATGTAACCTTAATGCTGTTCATCCTTTCAGTCGGAGGACTGATTGCGGTTATGGCGCGCATGGGCGGCACACAGGCGATGGCACTGGCTATGGCAAAAAAATCCAAAAACACAAAACACGCTTTGGTTGTAACCTGGATTATGGGTATTATCATATTCTTTGAGGATATGGCAAACTCCTTAATCGTAGGTCCTACGATGAGACCGGTAGCGGACGAGCTTCGAATTTCCAGAGAAAAACTTTCCTATGTTATCGACTCGACGGCAGGTCCTGTAACCGATATGGCATTCATTTCATCATGGGTTGCTTATGAAATCGGTATGATCGGCATCGCGCTGACAACAGCAGGTCTTGCGGTTGAAAACACTTACGGCATTTTCCTTGAGACGGTTCCGTATCGTTTCTATAACATCTTTGCGATTGCTTTGGTAATTATTATCATTTTAACGCAAAAAGACTACGGTCCGATGTACGCGGCTGAAAAACGTGCCCGCCTTTCCGGCAATCTGGTAAATGAAGGCTCGACTCCGATGATGAGCAAAGAGCTTGATGCCATGAATGTAAAGGAAGGCACACCACTTCGTATCTGCAATGCAGTCGTACCAATTGTAACTTTTATTGTGATTACTCTTTTTGCGATGTATTACACAGGCGGTGGTTTTGACAATACATTCAGCATCGAAACCATCAAAAACGCCTTCGGTGACTGCGATTCCGCTTCAAGTATTTTCTATGCGGTTATCATTGCTTCCGTTGTCAGCATTGTGATGGCTGTAGTTCAAAAAATTATGACACTTAGAGAAGCAATTGATGTTTGGATGAACGGCTGCAAAGAGCTGCTTTTGACAGTTACGATTCTGCTGTTTGCATGGACATCCGGCAGCATCATGTCCGAACTCGGCACAGGAGCTTACATCGCAGAACTGGTTGGCGACACAGTTCCGGGAGTGATTCTTCCGGTTATCATCTTCGCGGTTTCCTGCCTGGTTTCCTTCTCAACAGGAACCTCCTACGGCACGACTGCAATCATGATTCCGATTGCCTTCCCTCTGGCTATGGGCATAAACGGCGGCGTTCTGGATTCTTATGCTGTTCTGACTATCGCAGCAGTAACATGCGGCGCAATCTTCGGCGACCACTGCTCACCAATCTCTGATACGACAATCATGTCCTCCATGGGATCGGCGGCAGACCTTATGGACCATGTTCGCAC
>JALERA010000045.1:0-93827 GCA_022764365.1 Bacillota bacterium | reverse complement strand
CGACTGTGCGGACAGCGACATCGACCGTTCCTGCGAAAAAATATACAATAAAATTTACTCACATGCCAAAGATCTTGTGGCTACAGGTGAGTTAATCGCGAAAAAATACGGTATTCCCATCGTAAACAAGCGAATCAGCGTTACTCCAATTGCGATGCTCGTTGCGGTAAGCGGCGGCGATCCGGTAAAATACGCAAAAACACTTGACCGTGCTGCCAAGGCGGTCGGCGTGAACTTTATCGGCGGCTACAGTGCGCTCGTCCAGAAGGGTTTCAGTGCGGGCGATCGTGAACTCATTGAATCCATTCCGCGCGCGCTTGCAGAGACGGATTTTGTCTGCTCGTCGGTAAACATCGGCTCGACGAAGGCCGGAATCAATATGGATGCCGTTCGCATGATGGGCGGCGTAATTAAAGAAGCTGCGGCTTTGACAAGCGATCGGCAGTGCATCGGTGCTGCAAAGCTTGTGGTATTTTGCAATGCGCCGGAAGACAACCCGTTCATGGCAGGTGCTTTTCACGGTGTGGGCGAACCGGATGTTGTCCTCAACGTCGGTGTTTCGGGCCCGGGCGTTGTTCGTTCGGCACTTACAAAACTTCCTGCTGATGCGCCTCTCAATGAAGTTGCCGAGCTCATCAAAAAAACCGCTTTCAAAATCACCCGTATGGGACAGCTTGTCGGAACCGAGGCATCCCGCATGCTCGGCGTTCCTTTCGGCATAATAGATTTGTCGCTTGCACCGACTCCTGCAGTCGGCGACTCCGTTGCCTATATTCTTGAGGAAATTGGGCTTGAACAGTGCGGAACTCACGGCACAACCGCCGCTCTGGCAATGCTCAACGACGCAGTCAAGAAGGGCGGCGTCATGGCATCTTCGTCCGTCGGCGGACTTTCCGGAGCTTTTATTCCGGTTACGGAAGATGCCGGCATGATTGCAGCGGCCAGAACCGGCTGTCTCGCAATCGAAAAGCTGGAAGCTATGACAGCGGTCTGCTCCGTTGGTCTTGATATGATTGTGGTTCCGGGCGAGACTGAGCCGGAAACCCTTGCTGCCATCATTGCCGATGAGGCGGCAATCGGCATGGTCAACTCCAAAACAACGGCAGTCCGCCTCATCCCTGCCATCGGCCTCGCCGAGGGAGAAGAGCTTGACTTCGGCGGTCTGCTCGGCCGCGGCCCGGTAATGAAGCTGCACAATGAATCCTCTGCCAAGATGATTCACCGCGGCGGCCGCATTCCGGCACCGATGCAGAGCTTGAAAAACTAGGCGTCCTGCGGTACATGCTCGCACAAAAGGCGGCTCAATTGAGCCGCCGTTTTTCGTGCTTATAGTTGTGCGCGCCGGCGCAGCGCCCCAGCGCACGGCGCCCGTGCAGGTTGGCTGGGCGGCCGAGCTGGGGCGCCCATGCGGGTTGGCTGGGCCACCGGGCTAGGGCGCCCGTGCAGATTGACTGGGCGGCCGGGCTGGGGCGGCCGTGCATAAAACTGCCGATTCTTCCTATCTTTTTGCCCTTTGAGCCGAAAAGATAGAAAATCTTCGCGGTTTTGACGGACAAAAAGCACTATCTCAAACTACCCAAAAAACCGTTTCATCTTGAAAACGTTGGAATTTCAACAATTGAGTTTTTGACCGGAATTTCAAGCATAATCTCGCAGTGCAGGGTTGTGCTTTTTTTGGGTCGGGAGCCCCGCTTGGGGGCTCCCGGCTTCTATTTTTGATGCGGGTTGGGCAAAAAGATATGACTTTATGCATAATTATCCATTTTTTCCCAATTTGTCATGGCCGCACAGGCGAACATCAGGCGGGCCGCACCAAGTGTGCGAGGCGGGCCGCACCAAGTGCGTGAGGCGGGCGGCAGCAGAAAGCCGCGGTGCCCGTGTGAGAAAGCGGCCGCGGCCTTTGTAGGTGTTTAGAATTTGCAGCCCTCCGACTTCATGTATTGGAGGACATTGTTTGCGACCGGGCCGGCGACGGAGGAACCGTAGCCGCCGTTTTCGACGCAGACGATGAAGGCATAGTCGCCGGCAAAGCCGCAGAACCAGCTGTGCGGGGCTTTGCCGGTTCCGACTTCGGCGGTTCCGGATTTTGCGTGGAGTGAAAGTCCCGGATAATTGCCGTCGCCGTATGTGACTTTTACATTGTTTCGCATCATATCGGACAGCGTGCGTGCGGTCTCCGAACTGAGAAGGCGCACGCTTCCGGCCGCCGCGCCCGCCGCGGAATCGCTTCTGATAAGTTCTGCGCCCTTTTTGATGAGCGATTCATCCGAAAGCAGCACAGGCAGCGCGGCCTTGCCCTCGCCTGCGATTGCGCCCATGTACACCATCATCGAAAGCGGGTTCAGCTGATCCTCAAACTGGCCGATTCCTGCCCAGCCGATGTTCACATCCGCAGAATCAAAATTAAACGTGCCCGCGGCCGACTTTATCCCATCAATATCATAGGATTGGGTGAGCTGCAGCGAATCCGCGTACTCAGCCAGAACATCGCCTCCAAGCTCCATTGCAAGCGTTGCGTACGCACAGTTGCAGGAGTTTGCCAGAGCGCCGTATATGTCCATCGTGCCGTGAACCTTCGGGCAGGTGATTTTGTCGCCGCCCACTGCAAGGCTTCCGGTACATTTGTAAGTCCACTTGTTGATGCCGTCGATCTGCTCGAGGGCGGCCGCCGTGGTCACCAGCTTAAACGTCGAGCCCGGCGTCAGCGTACCCGAAATCAGCTTGTTCATGTAGGTGCCCGGCAGCGGGTTTGAAAGCGTGTTCTGCCCGTTTTCGCCCGGGTCGTAGCTCGGCGTGCTGACCATGCAGACAATCTCCCCGGTCTTATAATTGTAAACGCCGACCAGGCCGTTCCTGCCTGAAAGCGCTTCGTACGCACTGCGGTTTACCTTTGCATCCACGGTCAGGTAAACCTTTGAGCCGCCCGGCTTGAACAGGCCGCCCGTGCCGGTCACAAAATTATACCCGACCATGCGGCTCTTAAAAGCCACATTTGCGCCCGTGGCGATGTTTGCCGCAGGGTCGCCCGAAGAATGAAGATTCGCCCTGCGAATCAGTTCGTCCGAATTGTATTTCATGCCTTTTGACGTATTTTTGAGAAGAAGTTTGCCGTTGCGGTCGTACACACTGCCCACGCTGAGTTTTCCGTTTGCATAGATGTGCGTGTTGGCATAGAATGTCGCCCAGTCCGCACCGTTTGCCTCAATGCGCACGATGAAGAACACAAGGCCGGCAAGAAGCACCGCAACGAGTGCCAGGCAAAGAAATGCCCGTCTTTCGAGTTTTTTCATCCGCGCCTTCCCCCTTTCACCGCAAGGCTCGCATTTTCGCGAGTGTCAGCCGACTTGAGAAACGCAAGAAGCGCCCACGACACAATCATGCTCGTTCCGCCGTTTGAAACGAACGGGAAAGTTACGCCCGTGAAAGGCAGGATGTCCGTGCAGCCGAAGATGTTGAGCATGGTCTGGAAAATAAACATGCTCATCGCCCCGCACGCCCCAATCGTATAGTAAGTCGAGCGGCCCGCCATGATGGATCGCACCGCAAAAATCGAGAGGGTCACAATCGAAAGCACCGCAAGCACGGCAATGATGAGCCCCCATTCTTCGATCAAAATACCGAAAACCATATCCGTGTCCGCAGCAGGCAGAGTGTCGAGCCAGCCGTTTCCGGCACCCGTGCCCACCAGACCGCCGCTTGCCGCAGCTGAAAGCGTCCGGCTCTGCTGATAGCCGGTAGCGTCAACAACCGCCGGATCCCAGATATGTCCCCACGTCTGAAAACGCGCGGCAATATACGGTTTGAACTGCAATATCATAAACCCGCCCGCAGCGGCCGCGCCCACCATCAGTATGAGCTTCGAGAAATCACCGCTTCGCAGGAAGGAAATTATCAAGAAAGTAACGAAAAAGATGATGGCCGTTCCGAAGTCCCCCATCAAGCCGAGGCACCCGAAACAAAATGCCGAAAATCCCATGAAAATCCAGAGATTTTTTTTCTGAAAAAGTTCGTCGAGAGTCGCCGCACCAATCCATATAAACGCAACCTTCACCATTTCGGACGGCTGGAACGTCATCGAGCCGACCTGAATCCAGTTTTTTGCGCCGAAACCAAAAGTTCCGATCGTCAGATTTGCAATCAAAAGGAGAACCGCTCCGCCGAACATTACATAGCGGAGTGCTTTTGAGCGTTCGAGGTTACGCAGAATCACGCACATCACAAACATGAGAAAAATTCCGATTGCGATCGCGATAAACTGCTTCATCAGCTTGTCCGGTGCGGAAGTTGCCACGACCGCCAAATTCAGCGTTGACAGGAAAAAAGCAATCGTCTCCATCTCGACCGCATTTCTGCCGAGTGTCCGCAGCACCGCCATATAAATCCACATGCACGCACAAAGCCCGCCAAACGCAAGCAGTATCGAGCCGAGGTGTTCGGTTCCGACCGTAAACCAAAGCTGAAAAACCGTCAAGATCTGAAAAAGCGTAAGAGCCGCAAGCCCCGGCCCCGCGCTCATGACTTTTGTGTCGGATTTTCGCATGGCAAGGTTGTTGTTTTTTTCTTCGAGGCTGATCGGAAGAAGTGTAAACTCCGTAAAGCCCGCGCGGATTACATCTCCGTATTCGAGCTTGATTTCCGGCCCCATCTCTCCGACGCGGCTCACCTGAATATCGTTGATATATGTACCGTTCTTAGAACCGAGGTCGCGGTAGCTCCAGACCCCCTCCGGGTCCACCGTGTCACGCATCAGGATCCCGTGGTTTCTGGAAAGCGCCGGGTCCTCTGCCGTAATGTCGCAGCTTGTCGCCCTGCCGATGACGTTTTCCCAATGCGTAACCGGCTCATTGATCTCCGCTGCAAGCTCCCACGAGCCATACCGGTCCTGCCTGTATGTCTTCGCATTTACGTACGCCCAGACCTCCGCCGGGTTTTTTGCCCGTATCAGCGAGAGAATTGAGCGCACCAAAATATACAAGGCGAGCACGACAAAAATCCATCGTGCAAGCCCTGTGTAAAGCATCTCAAAGCTGAAATTTTCAAAAAATTCTTCCATATCCCATATCCCCCTTGGGCGTCCGCACGCGCCGACACGCGGCGCGTGTCGAGCCTCGGCGTGTGTGTTTCGGTGCGGCGCGTGTCGAATTTTGTCGAACGCTGTCGAAGCGTGTCGACACGCCGACCGAATCGCCGCGCTATTTTCTGAGTGTCAAAACGCCCTTGACGATGTCGTCCTTCGTCATGCCGTATTTTTTCTTGAGTTCATCAGGTTTTCCGGATTCGCCGAAGGTGTCCTGCTGACCCACCATGTACATCTTAACCGGGCAGTGTGTCGTCACCACTTCCGCAACCGCCGAGCCGAGTCCGCCGATTACCGAGTGCTCTTCTGCCGTCACGATTGCGCCGGTCTCTTCTGCAGCCTTTACAATCGCCTCCGCATCAAGCGGCTTGATTGTGTGCATATCGATTACGCGTGCTTCGATGCCGTGCTCTGCTGCAAGCTCTTCTGCTGCCTGCATCGCCTCGCTCACCATGATTCCGGTCGCGATGATTGTGATGTCCGCATGTCCGCCGTCAGCTTTTGCGCCCTCTCTGAGCGTTGCCGCCTTTCCGATGCGGATTTCCTTTGCGCTTTCTTTCGTGTAAAAAGTCGGTACCGCTGCGCGTCCCAGTCTCACATATGCCGGGCCCTCAAAAGCCGTCGCCTGCCGGATGAGCTCCGCTGCGCTCGCACCGTCGGACGGGTTGATTACCGTCATTCCCGGAATCGTTCTCATCAGCGCGATGTCCTCAAAAGTCTGATGGCTCGCGCCGTCTTCGCCTACCGTGATTCCCGCGTGCGTTGCGCAAATTTTCACGTTCGCGTGTGTATATCCGATGGAATTTCTGATAATTTCAAAAGCTCTTCCTGCCGCAAACATCGCAAACGTGCTGGCGCATACGACTTTTCCCGAGAGAGCCAGACCGCATGCCGCCGCATAGAGGTTCTGCTCTGCGATTCCCATGTTGAAAAATCTATCCGGGTAAGCCTTCGCAAAATCTGCCGTCATCGTGGATTTTGAAAGGTCTGCGTCCATAACCACGAGATTTGGGTTTTCCGCACCGAGTTCCACCAAAGTTTTTCCGTATGCCTGGCGCGTCGCCATTTTTTCCGCTGCCGCTTCGATTGCTGTTCTGAGTGCCATTACCATTCACCTCCGAGTTCTGTTACTGCCTGTTTTGCTTCGTCTTCTTTCGGCGCTTTGCCGTGCCAGCCCGGGTTGTCCTGCATGAAGGAAACCCCTCTGCCCTTGTTGGTTTTTGCAATAATCACGGTCGGCTTGCCCTTGCAGGCTGCCGCCTTGTCAAACGCTTCGAAAATCTGCCCGAAGTCGTGTCCGTCTATCATCAAAACATGAAAACCGAACGCCTTGAACTTCTCGTCAATCGGCGTTACCGTCATAACGTCTTCATTTTTGCCGTCAATCTGCAGGCCGTTCCAGTCTACGATCGCGCAAAGATTGTCCAGCTTGTAGTGAGCCGCCGCCATTGCGGCTTCCCACACGAGCCCTTCCTGAAGCTCGCCGTCTCCGAGGAGCACATACACTCTGCCCGATTTCTTGCCGGTCTTTTCGTCCATTTTGCCAGCCATCGCCATTCCCACGGAAACCGCGAAGCCCTGACCGAGCGATCCTGTGGACATTTCGATTCCCGGAACTTTGTCTCTGTTCGGATGACCTTGGAAACGGCTTCCGAGCTTACGCAGACTCATCATGTCTTCCACGTCGTAGTAGCCTCTTTCCGCCAGTGCCGCATACTGCACCGGGCCTGCGTGCCCTTTGGACAAAATGAATTTGTCTCTGCCTTCCATTCTCGGATTCGCCGGGTCTATGTTCATAACTTTGAAATACAGCGCGGTCACGATGTCCGCCGCCGAAAGCGATCCGCCCGGATGTCCCGAGCCTGCTTTATGTACTGCTTTGATAATGTCGATTCGAATCCGGGATGCGATGTCCTCGTATTTCTTAAAATCCATTTTCGTCCTCCTGGTATGTATGATATAAATTTATTTGAATTTCGGGAAGGTGCAGCGGCGGACCGCTTTGGGTGGCCGCCCCGGATGAATGCGGGTGCCCGAGCGTCGGGTCCCCGGGGCGCCGGGTTTGGGTGGCCGGCCCTTGGACGCAAATCCTGTGCCGGGAACGACCCGCCTTTTCCCTTGCGATGTGGCCGGCCCTTGGACGCAAATCCCGTGCCGGCCGCCGCACACTTCTCGAAAAAATCTTACACTAACATTTTAATGGTTTTCGTTCAAATTGGCAATGCCTAAACTTACACTTAATGCCTCGTCAACCGAAGGAATTTGTGCTTCGCTGAGCGAACCGATTCGTTCTTTTAGCCTTTGTTTGTCGATGGTCCTTAGCTGTTCCAGCAAAACCACCGAATTTTTGCTGAGTCCCCCCTGTGTGGCTGCCAACTCAACATGCGTCGGCAGTTTGGATTTTCCTGTCTGCGAAGTAACAGCCGCTACGATGATTGTCGGGCTGTATCGGTTTCCTACATCGTTCTGTACCACGAGTACAGGTCTTACTCCCCCTTGTTCTGAGCCTACAACGGGACTTAAATCAGCAAAATAAAGATCTCCTTTTTTTACTATCAAAGTCCAACACTCCTTTTGTGGGAATTTTGCCCGTTTTTTCCCGGCAAAATTCCTTCCTTTCAGTTCGGGTATCCAAAATTAGTTGTGGAGGTGGGTGCCCTGGGGCGATTGCGGTTGTTTGGGTTCACGCCTTGGGGCGATTGCGGTTGTTTGGGTTCACGCCTTGGGGTGCTTGCGGTTGCTTGGAAGTCTTGCGTTTGCTGGAAAAATTAGTCAATTCCCACCAACCGCCTAAAATTGACCCCCTTTTCGTGTATTTTGGCCTGTTTTTCACCTCTTTGGGCCTATTTCGTGCCGGATTTGCATCGAGGTTCTAGCCTTCGCAAAAATGTCAAGTTTTGGGAGGTTGAAATTTCAACGTTTCTACGGGACGATTTTTTTGTAATTTTTTTCCACCGACGGTTTTTCCCTCCCGTAAGGCCTCGGATACACGAAGCACCCCTTCATAGAGGCCCCTCTTCGTGTAAACGCTATCTCCGGCCCCTAGGGGAGCCGCGCCATGTAAACGCTATCTCCGGCTCCGTGGGGCTGCGCTTATCATCGACCCAGTAGTTTGCCACAACTAATTTTGGATACCCTTCATTCTCTTTCGTGTTTATACTTCGCTCAAAATCTTTTTCATTGCATACGCTGTATAAAGCGCCAGGTCCCCGGCTGTCACGCCGTATTCGCCAAGCTCGCGGGCCGCCAAATCCCCGGCAAGTCCGTGGATATATACGCCGGCCAAGGTTGCCTCGAAGGCGCCTATGCGTGCGGGCTTTGCGGCTTGGCTCGCTGACACCTCAGTGCCGGGTGCTGCGGTTCCGTCGGGCGCAAGGTCCGTGCCAACCTGGCTGCGCTGCCCCGCCAAACCGGTGATGATTCCTGAAAGCACATCACCGGAGCCTGCGGTCGCCATGCCGGGATTCCCTGTAGTATTAGTATATGTCTGTCTGCCCTCGGCGGCTACTAGAGTGCCTGCCCCTTTCAGCACGATTATCGCACGTGTTTTCCGAACCAAAGCGGCCGCGATGCGTCCGCGTGCCGCCGCTGAGGCTGCAGGGCCGGCACCGGAAGCCGCTGAAATTTTCGGGGCGGCCGGTGCCGCCGTGCAAGCCGGATCCTCTGTTTCGAGCAGGCGTCGTGCTTCTCCCATATGCGGCGTAAGTATCGTCTGTTCCGGGTAAAGGTCCGCACGGCGTCTGAGCAGATCGAAAAGGCCGCAGTGCGCGATTATATTCAGACCGTCAGCATCGACAATCAGCGTTTTTTCGTATGAAATTAAAAGTTCTTTCACAAAGTCGATGCTTTCCTTTCCTTCTCCAAGTCCCGGACCTGCGCAGACCGCATCAAAATCCGCAAGGTTCTGTATTGGAAGTCTTCTCTCCATGCAGGTGGCTTCCGGAACGCCGACCTGAACGATAGGAAACAGGCACTTAGGGATGGCCGTCCGGACGAGTCCGGAGCCGGCGCGCAGCGCCGACCGGGCCGCGAGTATCGCGGCCCCGGCCATCCCCTCGGAGCCGGCGGCGATCATGATTCGACCGCAATCGCCCTTATGTATTTCCTTATTTCGCCTTCCAATTATATTTTGGACCGTTTTTTCGGTAATCATACTTGCCATTTTAAAATCCTCTCATTATATTTCGCCTTGCAGCGAGCTCGGCAATTTCGATGCGAGCAGACGCGTGCTTACTCACTCAGTACGCGGAGCAGGTCTGCGAATATTCCGTATGCGGTCTGCTCGATTTCCGGCTCATGCTCCACGATGGAAATCTTTTTCATTAAATCCGTTGTTATGGACACCACCGATGTGGTGCTGTTCACCGATGCCAGCATATCCGTCAGCGGTATTTCCTGTGGCTGCACGCTCGCCTTAACCGTCCCATCCTGCCCGCGGATTCCTCTGCACAAAAGCTTGATTACACAGCCTCTGCTGCGTGCCGCCTCGATATCCGCCAAAGTAATGTCCTCGATGCCTTTGCGCTCCACCTTATCCGGCGTTATGCCCGCGTCCATGAGAACGTTGAGCAGTGCAGTGATTTTTGCGGCTGCATCATAGCCTTCTATGTCCATGGCAGGGTCTGCCTCAATAAAGCCCATCGCCTGCCCGTTTTTTATAATTTCGTCGTAAGATTTTCCCGCCGCCATTTCTTCGAGAACATAGTTGGTCGTGCTGTTGAGGATGCCCGAAACTTCGGTAACCTCCGCGAGCTTGAGCGTTTTTTCAACCAAATTGAACACCGGCGTACCATCCATAACCGTCGTTTCATAGAAAAACCTGCATCCTTTTCGTGTGGCCATACCGCGCAGTTTCGCAAATTTCCATGCTATCGGCCCTTTGTTGGCGGTGATTACATCCCTGCCGCGTGCAAAAGCCGTCTCGATATGCGTGATAGCCGGCTCCCCCGTAAAAATATTCAGCGGCGTCATTTCAACGAGTACATCGTAGTCCGCATTGGATGCGATTTCCATGGTGCTCATTTGTGAAAGCGGCATATGCGACGAAAAAGCCCCCTTCGTCTCAACATCATGAAGTGCCGCAGCCAGATCGATGCCTGTCGAATTCACGAGGTTCCCGCGCGAGCCCGTCGCAATTGCTGTTACGATGACATTGTATCCGTATTTTTCTTCTATCTGCTTGCGCTTCTCGATCAGGAGCTTCGCGAATGCTCTGCCCGCATTGCCAAAGCCCATGAGTGCAAGTTTCTTCGTTTTTTGTGTTGGCATTATCGTATTCATTGCTGTACTCTCCTTTGTTTTTCCGGTTAATTTTTATTAATATGCAAAAAAATTGTCCGCCTGGAGCATTCACCCGCATTTCGGACAATCTTTCAATGTATACACCATATCTTGCATATATGTTTTTTGCATTTGGTGATTTTGTAAACGGGCGTTTACATTTTTGCGTTTTTCAAAAAACACATATATATATACTCTCATGTACGCAAAACAGTACATGCGGCAAAGGGCTGCCAAACGGCCAAGGGCTGCCAAACGGCCAAGGGCCGGCCCACAAGCCTACAGGCCGAGGAACAGGCTTGCCATTGCGAAGTAAATGCTGAGAGCCACAGCGTCGGAAATCGACGAGATAGCCGGATTTGCAATGAGTGCCGGGTCGAGTTTCGCTTTTTTTACAAGAAGCGGAACCATACTGCCGAGGACTTTGGCGAAAATTACGATTAACAGCATTGCACTGCAAACCGTGAGTGCAATCGGAATTTCGTAGCCGTCCAAAAGGCAGATCCTCAAGAAGTTGAAGGCACTCAGAATCGCTCCTATGACAACGCCGATTCTGATTTCTTTCCACAGAATTCTGAGCGTATCGGATGTATCGACCTCGCCGGTTGCAAGACCGCGGATAATCAGTGTCGCCGCCTGCGAACCGGTATTTCCGCCCGTGCCCATCAGCATCGGCATGTAGGCAACCAAGCAGATGATTTCCGAAAGTTTTGCCTCAAAATTCGTGATGATCATTCCCGTAAAAATATATGCGACCATGAGGATGAGCAGCCACGGGAGCCTGCTGAGCGCGTGTTTCCACACGGAAATATCCAGATAGTCCTTGTCCGGGTCGTCAAAGTTGATGACGCCGTTCATTCTCTCGATGTCCTCCGTCGCTTCCTCTTCCATTACGTCGAGGATATCATCGACGGTGATGATGCCGACCAGCCGGTGCTCTTTGTCAACAACAGGCATCGCCAAAAAGTCGTATTTTTTGAACTCTTCGACAACCTCTTCCTGGTCGTCGTATACATTCAGCCACACATAGTCGGTGTGCATGATGTCCTTGATTTTGACATTGTCGTCTGTTATGACGAGCGTGCTCAGCGAAACGATACCGATGAGTTTTCTGCCTGCGTCCTTGACATAGCAGGTGTAAATCGTCTCGGCATCCATTCCTTCTTTCTTAATGTGCGCCAAAGCCTCTCCCACGGTCATGTCCTTCTGAAGACTGATGTATTCAGGCGTCATAAGGCTTCCCGCGCAAGTGTCCGGGTAGTTCAAAAAGTTGTTGATGAGCTGCCGCTCGTTCTTTGGCGTTTTTTCGAGAATCTTATCGACCAGATTGGCCGGAAGTTCCTCCAAAATATCGATTTTGTCGTCGAAGTCAAGCTCGCCTACAATGTAGCTTAATTCCTTGTCCGTTATGCCGTCAACGATTTTGAGCTGGTCGTCGGACGGAAGGTAGGAAAAAACTTCAACCGAAACATCTTTCGGCAAGAGTCTGTAAACGACGATGATTTTTTCGATGTCATCCGGATCCTCCAAAAGTTCTTCGAACATTTCGGCGATATCCGCATCGTTGAACTTCAAAAGTTCGTCCTTCACCATGAAGTATTTTTTCTCTTCAAGGAGCTGGTAGATTCGCTCCATGGATTCCTTCAAGATGTCGTCAGGGTTTCTCAATGTGTTCTGATCCATTGGAATCATCTCCTCTCTCGTGCGCCCTGCCGCCGCCGCATCCCAATGCTTAGAGGAGAATTACAGACTGAGCAGCGATAGGGCTATGCAATTTTAAAACGTTGTTCTTCCCATCGGGGACACTATCCATATCTCTGCTCCTTTCTTTGCGTTTTCGCGTTTGCACTTGCGCTCTCGGCCTTCGCGGCCGCGCAAATTGCGTTTTGTTTAACGATCTATTATATCTCTTTTTGCCCTTGATTGGCAAGAGAAATATTCACGATTCGTGCAGGATCAAGGCCTGCTTCGAGTGCGCGTCTGAGCGGCCCTTCAAACGAGCCGACTTTTTCCGGCACATGGGCATCGCTTCCGATGATAAAGCTGACATCGAATTTTGCGGCAATTTTGATTTCGTCCACCGTAAGGTGTGCGTGCTTGTCGTTGATTTCGATAAGCGTTCCCGTGTCCGCGCAGGCTTTTGCGATGTCCTCAATGTCAAACGGCCCCTTGTCGCCGGGGTGCGTGAGCACATCGATGTGATTTCCTGCCTCTTCATTGAAATACAGGCAGTCCAGGATCATCGCCGTGTTTGCAACCTTCAGCGAAGAGTCCTCACCCCTGAAAAATCCAGCATGTTTATATGCGTAATTCGCAATCATTCCCGCGTGCCGGATTCCGTAGTGGTATCCCGCCAGCAAGATGTCGTAATCCCCGCGCTCCGAAGCCGGAACGTCGATGTACGGCTCAATGCGCATCGTGTTGGCTTCCACGCCGAGCAAAATCTCCATGTCCGGAAATTCTTCCTTGAGTGCCGCAATTTCCGCACGCATCTGTGGGATTTTTGTTTTGTCAAGCCCGTAGGTCATGTGTCCCGGGCCGTGATCGGTAATCGCAATCGACTTCAGGCCCTTTGCTGCAGCAACACGCACGTTATCTGCAATGCTTCCCTTGCCGTGCGAATAAGTCGTATGTGTATGGTGGTCGTAGACCATCCTGTATTTTGCTATTATTTCGTCAAATCTATCCATAAAATCTCCGTTTCTTCGTACCGTCCGGGCGTCAAATAATCCGGACTTCCGGTTCCAGCATCACTCCGAACTTGTCATATACCGTGTTCCTTACAAGGTCAATGAGCAAAAGAATGTCCGTGGCCGTCGCACCGCCTTTGTTGATGATAAATCCGCTGTGCAGCGTCGAAACCTGTGCACCGCCGACACTGACGCCTTTCAAGCCCGCCTCCTCGATGAGTTTTCCCGCAAAAAATCCCTCAGGGCGCTTAAAGGTGCTCCCTGCGGAAGGATACTGCACCGGCTGTTTCGTGTTGCGTTTTACCGCAAGCTCTCGCATTTTCTCGCCGATTTCGTGCGGCTGGCCTTTTTCAAGCTTAAGCTCCGCCTCGACTGCGATGAGTCCGTTTTGCTGGAGAATGCTGCTGCGGTACCCGAACTGCATTTCTTCTCTGCTGAAAACCCGTTCTGCCTCACCGTCCGGCGAAATCGCGCGCACGCTCATAACGATATCTTTGAGTTCTCCGCCGTATGCGCCGGCATTCATAAAAAGCCCTCCGCCGAGTGTTCCGGGGATTCCGCTTGCAAATTCAAATCCCGCAAGTCCTTCGTTCATCAAAATTTTTGCGAGGGATGACATGTAGATTCCCGTTTGGCAGACCACGCGGTCCTCATTCACGGCAACATCCGCAAAATCCTGCATTTTGATAACCGCACCCGCATAGCCTTCGTCCCTGAAAAGAACATTCGAGCCGTTTCCGAGGAACAGGTGCGGGATCTCCTGGCTTGCCAAAGCTTTCAGGACCTCTTTCAGTGCTTCCGCAGAACCGACTTTTATCAGTGCCGCCGCGCGTCCGCCTGCCTTAAAGGAGGTGTAATGACTCATGTCGGCATTTTCTTCGATTTCGATTTTATTCGATGCCGGCATCCTCGCCGCAGCCAGTGCTGCCCTTATTTTCTCCTGTATTTGGAGGGTCAAACATTTTTCTGAGCTTTTCGCCTCGTCTGCTGTCCCCATCTTTGTTAATTCTGTCTTCACAAAAAATTTCCTCCTTGTCAACGTTGTATTTGCTGAAATCCTCGTACGCAATCGTGCATGTGTCCAGCATTTTGCTCTCGAGCTTCGCGTTGACGCCCCTGCTCAGGTAGGTATACAGGATTGCGAAAACAGGCACGCCCAAAATCATTCCCGGGAATCCAAAGAGTCCGCCGCCCACGATAATCGCAAACATTACCCAAAAGCTTGCGAGTTTGGTGGTTTTTCCGAGAATCTTCGGCCCGATGATATTTCCGTCGAGCTGCTGAATGATGAGGATGATAATTCCGAACTTCAGTGCCGCAATCGGTTCCACTATGAGCAAAATGATAATGGAAGGAATCGCTCCGATAAAAGGTCCGAAAAACGGGATGATGTTCGTCACTCCAACCACCACGCTGATCAGCATCGTCATCGGTATTTCAAATATTGTAAGCACGACGAAGCAAAGGATTCCGATAATCGCCGAGTCGATGATTTTTCCGTTGATAAAGCCGCCGAAGGTTTGATTGCTCAGTCTCCCGAGCTCGAAGAATTTTTCGGCTCTTTCCTGCTTAAATGTCGCAAGTATCAGTTTATGCGTCTGCGCTGCAAAAAGTTCCTTGCTGTTCAGTATATATACGCAGATAATCAGCGCCACAAATATGTCGAGCACCGTTCCGAGCGTTCCGACAACCCCCGTCAGAATGGCTTCGGCTCCCGGCAGCACCTTGTCCTGCGCCCATAGGATTACCGTGTCGGACATGTTCTCCAGCTTTCCCTGCAAAAGCGCTGCAAGTTCCGGGTTTTGGTCCACATTCGCGCTGATCCAGTCTTGGGCTCTTGCCGCAATTTCGGGTGCTCCCATTGCCAGTCCCATAATGCTGTCCCAAAGGTCCGGAATTACAAGCATCATCAGTCCCGCAACCACAACGATGAGCAGCGCCAAGGCCGCCAAGGTTCCGAAAAACCTCGCAAATTTAAAGTCTCTGGCCGGTTTCTTGAATCTGCCTTTGTTGAGTTTATATACCAGCCTTACCGTGGCATTGTAAATCGGACAAAGCAGATACGCCATAACGATTCCTATGTAAAAAGGCATCAGAATGTCGTTGAGTTTCGCAAAGCCTTCTTTGATTACCGGCATGTGATTCACCACGTAATACGCAATAATCAGAATAACCCCGACCAAAAGCAGCATGAGCGTTTGTTGAAGATATTTGTTTTTTAACTTAATCTTTTTCTCGTTCATTTTTTTCTCCGTATATGTTATACTTAATTATATTATACAACAAATAAAGGAATTGTAAAATGAGAATTTTAGTAATAAGCGACACTCACGGAAAAAATGAGCGCGTTTACGATGTATACAACAAACTCGCCGCATCAGCCGGTTCGGCAGCCCGCCTTGGCGGCTCTTCAAGCGGCCTTTCTGGCGGGCTTTCCGACTGCCTCTTCGGCAGCCGCCCGGCTGCACAGCCCGGCTCGCGCCGCACCCCGCCCGTTGACATGATTGTGCACTGCGGTGACTACTACGCCGACGCGCAGGAAATCCGTGCCCGCCTTGGCATTCCGATTCTGGCGGTCAAGGGCAACTGCGACGGCTGTTTCGACCTTGATGCCTGCTCCGTGCTTGAAACCGGGTGCGGCGACATCCTTGTCACCCACGGTCACATGGAGGATGTCGGCTTCAGCATGCAGAAGCTCTACTACAAAGCTCTTGAATCCGGCTGCATCGGTGCATTCTTCGGTCACACCCACAGAAGCGTTTTCGTTGAAACCGGAGGTGTGTACCTGCTGAACCCCGGCAGCCTTTCGCAGCCGCGCGACGGTTCCGGTGGAACTTTTGCTCTGGTCACAACCTCGGAAGCCGGCCTGCAGGCCAAAATTTATTATTACGAAGACTTCATGCTGCCCGCAGGCGGCATCTCATGCACAGCGGCGGGCCCTGCGTCCGTTGGTCCAGCCGGCGGGGCGGCGTGTATGCCCGGGTCCGGAGCCGCACAGCCGGTAGCCGGCGGTGGGGCAGCTCCGGCTGATAACTCGGCAGCCGGCGGCACCGATCCTACGCCAAAGCGTAAGCCCAAGGTCAAAGGCGGCCATCTGCGCAACCTCATAAATTACAGCGACAGATTCTAGCCGCACAGAACGTGGAACAAGCGGCCGGCTGCGCGCGAACGCTAGCATTTTCACGAAAAGTGCCTTTTAGAGGGGGTGTTTCGTGTATCTAGGGCCAGTTAGTTCGGGCTTACTCCGGCTTTGGCAAATCGCCGCGAAAGGCATCCCTTTAAAAACGTTGGAATTTCAACCTTTAAAAAAATTACATTTTTTAGGCATCTGCGTGATGTCGTCCTAACAGGCTTGAAATTCCCTCAAAACATGATAAAAGACACGAAAAGGGGGTCTTTTTTGGGCAGTTGGTGGGGATTGCCTAATTATTTCAAAAATATAAATTTTTCCAAAGTGCAAAATTTTAAAATCATTATACCTTCGGAGGTCAACATTATGAACACTAAAATGGATATGAGTAAGCTCAAAGCGGATTTTCCGCCGGTCGCTCAGATGGCGGATTATAAGGAAATCTTCTGGATCAATCCGGACAGCGGCAAAGGCATCCGCACAAAGGCTGCCTGCGAAGGCGTCCCGCAGCAGCCGGAAACGCAGCAGCCGGCACTTGGCATGATGGACATTGAGGACGCAGCGGCAAGGCTTGCACGCTTTGCGCCTTACCTCGCCAAAGCTTTCCCGGAAACCGCCAAATCCGGCGGCATCATCGAATCAGATTTGGTGGAAATCGCCCGCATGAAATCTGCACTCGAGCACATGAGCGGGCCGATTTCCGGCAGGCTCTTCCTGAAACGCGACAGCCACCTGCCGGTTTCCGGCTCGATTAAGGCAAGAGGCGGCATTTATGAAGTCTTGAAATTTGCCGAAGAAGTCGCGATGAAAACAGGCATGCTGAAAGAGACGGACGATTACAGCATGCTGACAGAGGACAGGTTCCGTGAGCTTTTTTCGAACTATTCGGTTGCCGTCGGCTCGACCGGCAATCTGGGTCTGTCGATCGGCATCATCAGCGCAAAACTCGGTTTCAAGGTCACGGTTCACATGTCTGCCGACGCACGTCAGTGGAAAAAGGATCTCCTCCGCTCCAAAGGCGTTACCGTCATCGAATATCCGGACGATTACCAGGCAGCGGTTGCACAGGGACGCCGGGAGGCGGCGGATGATCCGACCTGTCACTTTGTTGATGACGAAGGTTCGGTTGACCTTTTCCTCGGTTATGCGGTTGCCGCTCTCAGAATCGGCACGCAGTTTAAGGACGCCGGAATCACTGTTGACGAAGAGCATCCGCTCTTTGTGTACATTCCGTGCGGAGTCGGCGGAGCTCCGGGTGGCGTTACATTTGGACTCAAGCAGATTTACGGCGATAATGTGCATGTATTTTTTGCAGAGCCGACACATGCGCCTTGCATGACCCTTGGTCTCATCACGGGACTTCACGACGGAATTTCGTGCCGCGACATCGGAATTGACGGAATTACCGATGCGGACGGTCTTGCGGTTGGCAGAGCCTCATATCTTGTGTCTTCCTTTATGCAGACACTTCTGGACGGCTGCTACACGATTGACGACGAGAAACTTTATCCGTTCCTGGCGCAGCTTGCCGATAGGGAAAAAATCTACATAGAGCCGTCTTCCTGCGCTTCGTTCACCGGTCCCGCACTCGTATCCTCCGCTGCAGAATACCTCAAGGCAAAAGGGCTTACGGACAAAATGCAAAATGCCTCCCACATCTTATGGGCAACCGGCGGAAGCATGGTGCCTGACGGGGAAATGAAGCTGTATTATGAAAGAGGAAAATAAGGAAAGCCGGTAGATTACAATGATGAACCACATTTCAAAAGAGTTAATAGGAAGTGCCGCAGCATTTTTTAAGGTGCTCGGCGATGAAACGAGGATGAAAATTCTTTGCACGATAGCTGACAGCGAGGTCTGCGTCAACGACATCGCAGAGGCTGTTGACATGACAAAGTCAGCGGTTTCCCACCAGCTCAAGCTGCTCAAGGATGACGACCTCGTAAAAAGCCGCCGGGCGGGCAAAAATATCTTCTACTCTCTCGACGACCAACACGTCATTGATATGCTCGACATTGCTTTCGTGCATATCACGCACAAAAACCACGCGGCGGGATGCACCTGCTCTTGCTGCCACGACGCACATAACTAATATAAAAGTTGGCCCTTTCGGAAGCTCATTCTGAAAAAGCCAACTTTTCTTCTTTTTATGATCGTCGAAAAATCCAACTTTCGACATGTTTCGACACCGCCGTCTATTTCACCTTCAGTGCACGCATTGCGTTGATGATGGCGATTACCGATACGCCGACATCTGCGAATACTGCGGCCCACATGTCCACGAGACCGATTGCACTGAGTACCAGTACGATTAATTTAACGGCGAGTGCAAATACAACATTCTGTCTTGCGATGCCGAGAGTTTTTCTTGCGATGTCCATCAGGCTGAGGAGCTTGGAAGGCTCGTCGGTCATGATAACAACATCCGCAGCTTCGATTGCCGCATCCGAGCCGAGGCCGCCCATTGCTGCGCCGATGTCCGCTCTTGCAAGAACCGGGGCATCGTTGATTCCGTCGCCGACAAACATGAGCTTGCCCTTCGGCGATTTTGCAGCAAGAAGTTTTTCGACTTCGTTTACTTTATCTTCCGGAAGAAGTTCTGCGTGAACTTCGTCGATTCCGAGTTTTGCGCCGACGCTCTCTGCCACTGCCTTGCTGTCGCCTGTCAGCATTACCGTTCTGATTCCTCTCTCCTTCAAACCGGAAATAGCGGCAGCCGCATCGTCTTTAATCTGATCGGCAATCGTTACACAGCCCTCGTACTTACCGTCAACGGCAACATGTACGACGGTTCCCACTGCCTCGGAATCTTCATATTGGATGCCTTCCTGTTTCATAAGTTTTGCGTTGCCGGCAAGAACCGTGTGACCGCCTACAATCGCACGAACACCGTGGCCTGCAATCTCTGTAACATCGCCTATTTGCGATTTGTCAATCAGCCCGGACGCATTGCCCGCAGCCGCAGTCATGCGTGCTGCATATTCTTCTCTGAGCGATACCGAAATCGGGTGGCTCGAGTTTGCTTCCGCATATGCCGCATAGCGGAGAATTTCATCCTCCGGCATATCGCCCGCCGTTTTTACGCTTTCAACCTTGAAAACACCCTTTGTGAGCGTGCCGGTTTTGTCCATGACAACAAACTCTGTATGAGCTGCAGCTTCCAGATAGTTGCTGCCTTTTACGAGCAGGCCGATTTTGGATGCACCGCCGATTCCGCCGAAGAAACTCAGAGGAACCGAAATTACCAAAGCGCACGGACAGGATACTACGAGGAAGTTCAGAGCTCTGTAAACCCAGTCCTTAAACAAAGCACCCGTGAAGCCCGGCGCACTGCCTACCACGCCGCTTCCGATGAGAATCGGAGGAAGAAGTGCAAGAACAACTGCCGCACCTACAACCGCCGGAGTGTATACCGCTGCAAAACGCGTGATGAAGTTTTCCATGCGCGCCTTCTGGCTGCTCGCGTTTTCGACCAGTTCGAGGATTTTGCTGACCGTTGATTCACCGAATGCCTTGGTTACCTTCACTTCAAGCAAGCCGCTCTGATTGATGCAGCCGCTCAGAATCTCCTCACCCTCGCGCACGCTGCGCGGAACGGATTCTCCTGTCAGCGCTGCGGTGTCAAGCATTGATGAGCCGCTGAGAACGATACCGTCAAGCGGGACCTTTTCGCCCGGTCTTACGACGATGACATCGCCGATTTTGACTTCATCCGGATCGACTTTCTTCGTGTCACCGCTTTCCAGCTTCAAATTCGCATAATCCGGACGGATGTTCATAAGTTCCGTAATGGATTTTCTGGATTTGCCGACCGCATAATCCTCAAAAAGTTCCCCAATCTGATAGAAAAGCATAACCGCAACCGCTTCCGGAAGTTCCCCTGTTGCGAAGGCTCCGACCGAAGCAACCGCCATCAGAAAGTTCTCGTCGAACACTTTGCCTCGGCTGATGTTGCGAATCGCCTTCCACAGTACTTTATATCCGATTTCCAGATAAGCTGCGAGATAAACCGCAAGCTTCAAAAGATACGGCTCCGCCGGAACCATAATCGCAATCGCGAATAAAACCGCTCCGACCGCAAGTCTGATTATCGTCTTCTTCATCTCAAGCCTCTCCCTTCTAAAAAATTTAGAGCTCCTTGATTTCTACGTCAGGTTCTGTCTTCTTTACTGTCTTTGCAATCTTCTTATATGTTTCGTCAAAATTTTCTTCCTCAACATCCAAAACCATCTTCAAAGTAAGAAAGTTTACGGAAGCGCTGTTTACGCCGTCGAGCTTTGCTACGTTTCTTTCAACCTCTGCTGCACAGTTTGCACAATCAAGCCCTTCAAGTAAATATGTCTTTTTCATTTTCGTGTTCTCCCATTCTATATGATATTTATCATTTCCATAAAGTTGAGCACTTATTCAACTGTTGTCTATATTATAGTTGAATGGCTATTCAATTGTCAATACCTTTTTTGAAAATTTTTTTACTTTTTTCCTGCCCTATGATATAATTCTCGTAGAAAGAAAGGAACGCTTATGAAATATGAAATTTTAACCGTCGGCCGTTTTGAGGCGGCATACCCGGAAATATACAAAAGATGTTTTTCGTACAACAGCATCCGTCATCCGTTCTGCAAGGCGGAGGTCGTCGGCGATGCCCTTGCCGGCACTTTTGCCGTTCCGAAAAAGCCCGAAGTTTCCCTTGAAAAGCAGATTTTCGGTTACTGCATCGCAAAGGGACAGCTTGTCTTTATCGACGATACGGACTATGTTTCAACACTCCTTGCTGCGCTGGAAACCGCAGAACCGCATGCCGGTGATTCGCCGATTTCGCTTCTCTACGATCTCATGGAGTACCTGATTAAGGACGATATGCTTTTTCTTCAGAGTTACGAGGACGATCTGGAAGACCTTGAAGACATCATAACGGGAGAGAAGGATGACGACGATGTGGATTTTGAGAAAACAATCCTTGCAATGCGAAAGGATCTCTCTGCGCTCGGCATGTACTACGACCAGCTCTCCGACGCAAGCGACACGATTCAGCAGTGGGCGGCGGAGCAGCACACGAAGGCCAAGCCGCTCCCGGAAATTTACGACAACAAGATAAAGAGGCTCGGCGCACTGGTTGCAAGCCTCAAAGAATATTCGATCCAGCTGCGCGAATTGCGGCAGTCCCGCATTGACATCCGGCAGAATCAGATCATGCAGCTTCTCACGATTATCACGACGATTTTCATGCCGCTGACGCTGATTACCGGCTGGTACGGAATGAACTTCCGCAATATGCCTGAACTTTCGCACCCGTATGCCTACGGCTGCGTGGCGGTTTTTTCCGCCGTTGTGGTGCTCATCGAAATCCTGCTCTTCAAGAAGAAAAAATGGTTCAAATAATGCACGACGCACAAAAACGCCCCGGGGCTTTTCGCTTCAGGGCGTTTTTCATGAAAAATATTATCTGGCCTTTATGTATTCGGTGATGATACGGATACATTCATCCTGCGTAAGACGGGACATGTCAAGCGACAAATCGTAGTTTCTTACATCGCGCCACTCGGTGCCGGTGTAATGTTTATGATACGCTTCACGGTTTTTGTCCGTTTTCTCGCGGAGCGCCGCTGCCTCCGCGCGTTCGATGCCGTATCTTGCCATCAGTTTGTCAACGCAGTAATCCTTATCGGCGTGAATGAACACTCTCACAAGGTCAGGTCTGTCCTTCAAAATATACTGTCCGCATCTTCCGATGATGATGCAGGACTCGTCCTTTTCTGCCAGTCTTTTGATGATTTCAGACTGGAAACGGAAAAGTTCCTCTTTCGTCAGGCGGTCCGGCTGCGGCTGTGCTACCAGAGTGCCTTTCGAAATTCCGTGCTTGCGGAGGAATTTGTCTTCAAGCTTTTCGTCGGTGAGGTTGAACAGGGCCTCGCTGATTCCGCTGTCTTCCGAAGCCATGCGAATCAGCTCCTTGTCATAATATCGAATGCCCAGCGTTTCGGCAAGCCTGTGCGCTATGCCTCTGCCGCCGCTTCCGTATTCACGCGCAATTGTGATAATAAATTTTTCCATACCATTCTCCTAATCCGCTACTCTCCCAAGTAGGCTTTCTTAACTGCTTCGTTGTTCATCAAATCCTTTGCATCCCCGCTGAGAACGATTTTGCCTGTTTCAAGTACATAAGCCCTGTCGGCAACTTCGAGAGCCTTTTTCGCATTCTGCTCTACAAGCAGAACCGTCGTACCCGTCTTCTTGATTTCTTCGATAATCTTAAAAACTTCTCCGACAAACAAAGGCGAAAGCCCCATTGACGGTTCGTCCATAAGAATGATCTTCGGGCTTGACATAAGTGCCCTGCCCATTGCAAGCATCTGCTGCTCGCCGCCCGACAAAGTACCCGCAATCTGGTTTTTTCTTTCCTTCAGGCGCGGGAATTTCTCGTATACCATTTCCAAATTTTCGGCATATTCCTTGCGGTCGCTGCGGCTGTATGCACCCAAATCCAGGTTTTTGTATACCGAAAGCTGCTGAAAGATTCGTCTGCCTTCCGGAACGTGTGCCATGCCCATCTTGACGATTTTGTGCGGCGGCATTTTAGTGAGTTCCCTGCCTTCGAATTTCACGCTGCCCGATTTTGCCTTCAAAAGGCCCGTAATCGTGTGCAGAGTCGTGGTTTTCCCTGCTCCGTTGGCACCTATGAGTGCGATAACTTCGCCCTCGTTTACGTCAAAGGAAATCTTTTTGATGGCGTTGATGGCGCCATAATTAACTTCCAAGTCTCTGATTTCTAACATTGCCATATGCGCGCCCTCCTTACTCGCCCAAATATGCCTTAATAACTTCAGGATTGCTGAGAACATCTTTGGTCTTGCCTTGTGCAAGCACGGTTCCGAAGTTGAGAACCGTAAGTTCTTCGCAAATACCCGCTACCAGCCTCATGTCATGCTCGATGAGCAGAACCGTCATGTCGAAGTTGGCTCTTACGAATTCAATCGTATCCATAAGTTCCTGCGTCTCGTTCGGGTTCATGCCCGCTGCCGGTTCGTCCAAAAGCAGAAGCTTCGGCGATGTTGCAAGCGCTCTGGCGATTTCCAGCTTTCTCTGCTTGCCGTAAGGCAGATTCGAAGCAAGAAAATCTTTCGCGTCCGCAAGACCGAATACTTCAAGAAGTTCTTCGGCTTTTTCGTTCATAGCCTTTTCGGTTTTGAAGTACGCAGGCAGACGGAAGATGCCCGCCGCTGCAGAGTACTTATAATCATTGTGAAGCCCAAGCTTAACATTGTCAAGTACCGAAAGTTGTCGGAACAGCCTTATATTTTGGAAAGTTCTTGCGATTCCCTTCTTATTTATCTCGATCGTGTTCTTTCCGGTGAGTTTTTCTCCGTCAAGGAAAAAATTTCCCTCCGTCGGTTTGTATACACCCGTGAGCAGGTTGAAGGCCGTGGTCTTGCCCGCTCCGTTCGGCCCGATGAGACCGTAAAGCTGTCCTTTTTCTATGGTCATGGTGAGCTCATCAACTGCTTTCAGTCCGCCGAAAGAGATTCCGAGATTCTTTGTTTCAAGCATAGCCGTCATGCGCTCACCCCCTTATCTGCATTTTCCGTGCTGCCGCTCTTTGCTTTTTTCGGAGTCGGAAGCCAGGATTTGAATTTTTCTTTATACATAGCCATGTTTTCGTTGTTGTTTACAAGCATCATTACGATCAAGAGGATTGCGTAGATGAGCATACGGTAGTCGCTGAACGAGCCTCTGAGAAGTTCCGGAAGTGCAGTCAGGATTACCGCTGCGATGATGGAGCCTCTCATGCTTCCGATGCCGCCCAGTACTACGAATACCAGTACCAAAATCGACAAGTTATAGTCGAATTTAACCGCTACAAGGCTGGAAAGGTTGTGTCCGTAAAGAACGCCCGCCATACCTGCAAACATCGCGGAAATCGAGAACGCAATGATTTTGTACTTCGTTATGTTGATACCGATGGACTCTGCTGCAATGCGGTTGTCTCTGATTGCCATGATAGCTCTGCCGGCTCTTGACTGAACCAGATTCAGGATTACAACCAATGTTATGGCAACGAGTATAAATCCAACGATATAGTTTGAATCCCGTGGTGCACCGGTGATTCCCATGGCACCGTTTATGATGTTTTCGGACGTGAGGTCATCGATTTCCATGTTGTTGAAAGCATCAACGCCGATTGCAAAATGAACTCCCGCCGCATCTTTTACAAGGTAAACATTGTTTACGATGTTTTTGATGATCTCTCCGAATGCCAGCGTAACGATTGCAAGGTAGTCGCCTCTGAGTCTGAGAACCGGGATACCGATTAAAACTCCGGCAACGGCCGCAACCAGTCCGCCCAGCAAAATCGCAAGCGGAAACCTGATCCATACGGACGTCAGGCTTTCCTGCGTCAGCATGCTGAATGTGCTTCCGACGAAAGCTCCCAGGCACATGAAACCTGCATGTCCCAAGCTGAGTTCGCCGAGGATTCCAACGGTAAGGTTCAGGGAAACTGCCATGATTACATAGGCGCAAATCGGAACGAAAAGTCCTTTAATCAGGCTGGAGCCTCCCGGCAGTCCGCTGTATATAACGCAAAATACAAAGAACGCAAGGACGATGCCATAGGTTATCATATTCTGCTTGCTTGTGTTGTTCAAATTCGTAGTAAATTTCTTCATGCCGCCTCACCTACACTTTCTCACGCATCGGTTTGCCCAGAATGCCTGTCGGTTTAACCAGCAGAACGACAATCAGAACTCCGAAAACGATTGCGTCCGAAAGCTGTGTGGAAATATATGCTTTGCTGAGATTTTCGATTACTCCCAAAAGGATGCCGCCGATCATAGCCCCCGGAATCGAACCGATTCCGCCGAAAACGGCTGCTACGAACGCTTTGATGCCCGGCATTGCTCCCGTGTACGGTCCGATAAGCGGATACGAGGAGCACAGAAGCAGACTTGCAACTGCCGCGAGCGCAGAGCCGATTGCAAATGTAATGCTGATCGTGCTGTTTACGTTAACGCCCATAAGCTGTGCCGCTCCTCTGTCTTCGGAAACCGCCTGCATTGCCGCACCGATTCTCGTGTGATTGATGAATGCGGTCAGCAATATCATAATGATAACCGTAGCAACAATTGTAATAATCGTTTCGCCTGTGATTGTAAGCCCTTGTGCAACATGCCAGTCATTTACCTTGAGTACATCCGGGAAATTTCTCGCTGCGGAGCCGAAAATCAAAAGTGCCACATTCTGCAGAAAATAGCTTACACCGATGGCTGTAATAAGAACAGCCAGCGGTGAAGCGTTTCTAAGCGGTTTATATGCAATTTTTTCTATGGCAACCCCGAGCACCGTACATACGATGACTGCGGCAAGTATTGCGACTGCCGGTGAGGTTGATGCCGAGGATACCGCCGTGAAGATGACGAATCCTCCGATCATGATGACATCACCATGTGCAAAGTTTAACATTTTTGCAATTCCGTATACCATTGTATACCCCAGTGCGATCAGTGCGTATACGCTTCCAAGGCTGATGCCGCTGATCAGATATGATAAAAAATTCATAAAACTACCCTCTTAAAAGTTTCCGGTCATATTCCGGTAATTAATTGTATATGATTGTATTTTACAGTGATTTGTATTCGCCGTTTTTGATTACCATAGCCATCGGCGTCTTGGTAGGTTCACCGTCTGCAGACCATGTCATTGTGCCGGTTGCACCTGTGAATTCGATTTCTGTCATAGCTTTCTTCATTGCGTCGCAGATGTCGGAAACGCTCATATCAGGAGTTACGCCTGCTGTTTCTGCTGCTTTCTTGATGATGTACATTGCATCATAAGCGTCTGCTGCGAACTGTGTCGGAACTTCGCCGTCATATTTTGCTTCATAAGCTTCTGTGAACTTCTTGGATGCTTCATTATCGGAGTCAGCTGCATATGGAGTTAACAGCATTACGCCTTCTGCAAGCTGTGCGTTGCTTCCAAGCTGTTTGATTAATCCGTCAAGACCGTCGCATCCGAAGAACTGTGCGTCAAGACCTGCTTTGTCTGCCTGTGTTAAGAACAAGGATGCTTCCTGTGCGTAGAACGGAAGGAATACTAAGTCAGCGCCGGATTCTTTCATCTTCTGGATCTGTACTGTGAAGTCCTGTGCGGAATCCTTTGTGAATGCTTCTGTTGCAACAACGTTTACACCCTTGGCTGCAGCTTCTTTCTTGAATGTCTTGAAGATGCCGTTGGAATATACGTCGGATGAGTTGTAAACTACGCCAACCTTAGCATTCGGGAAGTTTTCTGCGAAGTAGTCTGCAGAACCTACACCTTGGTTCGGGTCGGAGAAGCAAACTCTGAATGCGTTGTCGCCTTTGATGGATTCAACAGCCGAACCTGACGGTGTAAGCTGGAACATATTGTCTTCTTCTGTAAGAGCAACGACTGCTGTGCATGGTGCGGAAGTAACCGTACCCATTAACATCTGCATGCCTTGGTCTTTTAATGAGTTGTATGCGTTTACGGCTTTTTCTGTGTCGTGAACGTCATCCTGCCAAAGGAATTCAACCTGATATCCGTTGATTCCGCCGTTAGCGTTGATTTCTTCCACTGCCATTTCGGCTGCGTTCTTAACGCCCTGTCCGTATACTGCTGCGTCGCCGGTTGTCGGTCCGATGCCGCCGATTACGAATTTTGCTGCGCCGTCTCCGGTATTTGTTCCGGAATCATTTCCGCATCCTGCAAAAGCCACTGTCATTACGACTGCCATCGATACAGCCGCGAATTTCTTCATAAATTTTTTCATGTTCATTTCAATTCCTCCTTTGAAAATAAAAAACCTGCCGACCAATGCCTGCAGGTTAAAGTTATGTTTCAACTTAAGTTTCGGATTCATGCCTGAGCTAAATATCCGCTCTGGCAAATTCGATTGAACTTGCTTCATTACCCGCAATGCAAATATCACTATTCATTCTGATGCTCATAATGACGAGGACCAGTAAAATAATGCTGATAAGTATAATGCTGATAATGAGTGCCATGTAGTTCATCGTTTTTCTCCTTTCCTTAACTGATATACGCAGTTTAGCACAGAAAAAAAAGGATGTCAACCCCTTTTTTGTGTTTTTTCATTATTTTTTTTTATTTTTTTGTTATTTGCCACAATTACTTATTTCCGTAAAGTTCTGCATATTCGGATGCCAGCATTGACATGAGGTGCACGTCGTAGAGTTTGCCGTTCTTGCGGCAGTTGTCTCTCAGCACGCCTTCATACTTGAACCCGAGGCTTTGATACAAGAACGAAGCCGGATTTCCCGTGTAGTGGTCGAGGTAAAGTCTCTTCAGTTTGAGATCTTCGAAGCAGTATTTCATCATGGCAAGCATGGCTTCCCTGCCAAGACCCCTGCCTCTGAGTGCCGTGTCCGCAATGTAAATTCTCCAGATTTCGGCCTTCCACTCGTCCTCGATGTCCGCAAGCACGATTCTGCCAATCATCTTCTCGCTGGATTCCGGCATGCTCGGCGCGCCCTGTGTGCCCTGTGCGCCCGGCATGTCTGCTGCCTCTGCCCCGGCCTTGAGGCAGACGGTAAACTGCCGTGCCTTCGGATCATCGCTGTCCGCCACATATTTGCGGATGACATCTTCCTTGCTCTGGTTGTCACGAATACTGAAAAACTTCGTAACCTCAGGCAAAAGCTCCCACTCATAAAAGGTATCGAGGTCTTCCCATCTCGACGGTCTGATTATTAAGCGTTCTGTTTCTATCGTCTTGTTGTTGACGTTGTTCTTATTGTCCATGTCGTTCCTCCCCGCGGCCGCTCTTCTGCGCGCTTTTGCTTCCGCTCACGTTTCCTACATTATATCATCCCCGCGCTGCATTTTCAATTTGACTTTTGCGTTGACTTTGCGTTGACTTTGCGTCGTTTCGGCGGTACAATTCACATAACGACAAAAAATGACAAAGGTGGATATATGGATATTTTCATTTTAGTATTGGAGCTTATCGGAGCCGCCGCGTTTGCGGTTTCCGGCGCAATGACAGGAATCAGAAAAAACATGGATATTTTCGGCGCATTCGTACTTGCGCTTACCGTGGCGGTCGGCGGCGGTATCATCCGAGACATCATCCTCGGTGCGTTCCCGCCGGCAATGTTTCAAAATCCGATTTACGCACTGACGGCATTTCTCACATGTCTCATCGTGTTCATCCCACAGGTTCGCGACCTTCTCGAACGCAGCAGCCGTGTTATGCTGCTTGCCGACTCAATCGGCCTTGGTATTTTCACCGTTTCCGGTGCTATGCGCGCCTTTGAGGTTTCCGAGAATCCGACCGTATTTCTCGCCGTCTTTGTCGGTGTCATCACAGGGGTCGGCGGCGGTCTTCTCCGCGATGTGATGGCAGGCGACATGCCATATATATTCGTACGCCACATCTACGCGACCGCCTCTATCGCAGGCGCCCTGCTGTTTTGCATCCTCATGCCTTACACCAACGGCTATGTCGCGATGCTTTCGGGCGCGGTTCTCATCGTTCTGATCCGCCTGCTCGCTTCGCATTACAGGTGGAGCCTGCCAAAACCCGGCAGCCGCGGCGGCGGCCGCTAGCGTGCGCCGGTGTGCTGTTTGGGCCGCGCGTGTGTCGGCTGCCCGTGCATAAAATGTCGGTTTTTTCTATCTTTTTACCGTTTGAGCCGAAAAGATAGACGCCCCCCTTGCGGTTTTGACTCGCAAAAGGAATTTGGGTCAAATTACAAAAGAAATTGTACAATTGTAAACCGTTGGAATTTCAACGTTTTGGTTTTTGAGTGGTTTTTACGCATATTCCTGCGGCGCGGGATTATGCTTTTTTTATATGCCGGAAGCCCATTGCGGGGCTGCCGGTTTCTATTTTTGAGGCCCTTTGTCCAAAAAGATATTACTTTATGCATGATTATCCTTTTTTTTACATTTTTCAGCTGGAGGGTATTTACATTTAAATCCTTTTATGGTATTATTTGTAGTACAAAGGGAGGTATGCTGCATGAGCTTTTTGAATAGTATAAGCGCGAATTTGGATTTTGAGAAACAAATGCTTGCAAAGATTAAAGCGCTAAATGTTTCCAAGCCTGACGGGCGTCTTGTTTGCCAGAAAAAAGGCAATCGTCTTTTCTATGCGCGCAAGTACAAAAACGACGCTGCGCTTAGGTATGTAAAAAAGGAAGATTTAAACATTGTTAACGATATGAAGGTGGCGCGTTTTGTGGCGGAAACGGAGAATCGTCTGAAGTCGAACATCGTACTGCAGGAAAAATTTTTGGCGGCGTATCGTCCCGCAGATTTTGCAGCGGTAAATGCGTCGCTGCCCAAGGCTTATCAATTTCATTTCGATGAGCGCATGCCTTACGAAGGGCGGATTCGCAAAAAAGGCAGCCATACTCCGAAGGGTGTCAAGCCTTGGATTCGGCAGTCCGAGAATCCATACATGCGTGAAAATCTCATTCACAAAACCTCGTTCGGTCTTCTCGTACGCTCGAAGGGTGAGTTGATGCTTGCCGAAAGCTTTTTTTCTGCGGGGATTGAATTCGTGTACGAAAAAGCCTTGGTTTTGCATGATCGCCACGGCAGGCTCATGACAGTTTATCCGGATTTTACGATCTATCTTGCGAACGGGAAAATTCTGTATTGGGAGCATAAAGGTATGTTCGGCGATGATGTGTACTTCTTGCGTGACCGGGAAAAAATGCAGCTGTATTATTTGAACGGCATCTATCAGCCTAAAAACTTAATTGTAACATGCGACGGCCCGGACGGCGGCTTTGATTCTGAGGAGGTCGGCCGCATAATTGCCGGTATACTGCTCCCGCAGATGTAGCCCCCTAGGCGTGGGGCGTGCGCCGGGGCAGCCAGGTGGCGGGTGTGGGCGCCGGGCATGCATAAAATGGTCGATTTTTCTATCTTTTGGGGCATCGGACCGAAAAGATAGAAAATCGAGCTTCCGTCCCCGGCTGAACCAAGAGTTCGCATTTGCCGCATGCACATCCTTTTTTTCGTTTTCTCGGATGCGAACAGCTTATAACGTCGAAATTTTTATATGGCTCGACGGCCTGCCGGGCGGCACCTGCCGGGCGGGTCTGCGACAGCAGCCTGTTCTGAGGCTTTTTTGCTGTTTTTGGAGTTTCTGCAGGCTGCCGGTTTCTATTTTTGAGGCGCTTTGGCTAAAAAGATATTACTTTATGCATGATTATCCATTTTTTGACATTTCACTCCCGCCCGAAATGAAAAAGAATTCGACCTCCAAGAAGATGCAACGCTCCCGCCCGAGATGAAGAGGAATTCGCCTTCCAGGAAGGCGCAACGCCTCCGCCCAAGATGAAGAAGAATTCGCCCTCCAGGAAGGTGCCGCATCCCTGACTGCCGCCCGGAAAGGTCTGGCATCTCTGCCCCCGCCCCTGCGAAGTTCCTGCAGTGTCGAGATGCTGCGCATGCCGCCGAGCCGCCTGCAGTGTCGAGATGCTGCGCATGCCGCCGAGCCGCCTGGCGGCACAGGCGGCCGCAGGGTGTTTAGTCCGGGACGCGGCCGTGCCTGCTGCCGCCTCTTCATCACCGAACTGCAATCTGCAGTTCGGTGATGAATTCGCTCTCCTTGTTTGTGTCGTGGTCGTCGATAAGGTAGAGTTCGACGCCGCTGCCGCAGACGCTGAACCCTTCCCGTCGCGCATAGTCCAAAATCTTGCTCCACTCCTCGCGCATTTGTGCATAAGAACCTTTGACCGTCATGCAAAGATAGTCTGCGGCGGGAAGCACGGCGTCGAACTCTTCGTCGGGCGCTACGATGTAGAAGGCTGCTTCGAAGCGCCCGTATTCACCCTCGAGCAGGCAGTCGCTGTCAATCAGCGCTCCGATTTCACCGTTTCCTACGATGTAAAGCTGGTCCTCGTACTCTGACTGCAGTTTCTTGAGGACGAAATCGATGTCGGTCTCACGTAGCGCTTTTTCGCTGAGTTTGAGGATGTGGCGTTCGGGCAGCGACTGCACGGAAATGCTCTCGTGTGTGTTTTTTTCGCGTAAATAGTAATTGATCTCGTCGATGCGTTCGGAAACATTTTTCTTGAGCAATTCGAGTTCTTCCTGCCGCCGGTCGATTCTTTCGATGGCCTCGGCGAACATGTCTAGCGTTTGCTGCACGTCGAAGTCCTTGAGGTGTGCTTTGATGTCTTTCATCGGGAAGCCGATGCTGCGGAGTTCGCGCAGAACGTTCAGGGTTCGGATGTCGCCGACGCTGTACATGCGGTAGCCGTTTTCGTCGCGCCGCGGCCGCAGTATGCCGATTTCTTCGTAGTAGCGGAGCGAATCCGTACCGATATTGTAAAGTTTTGAAATTTCGCCTATCTTGTAATATTCCTTCATCATCTCCTCCTTTCGCATGCCCGCGCGGGGCGCACCGGTCACCGTCGAGGTGCGTCCAATCGCACACTCTGGGGGTGCCGGTACCATCGTCAGCCAGCACACTTTCGTTTCCGCATCGCCGGAACGCGTTCGTCTCTGCTATAAGCATATCATACATTTTCATTTTTAAAAAGTATCTTCGGGAATTAAGTACGCGGCGAGCCCCTGGGTCGTCGGGGCTCGGCGGCTCAAGGGCGGAGGTTCGCGAGTTCAAGGGATTCCAGGCGCCCCGCCCCTCGGGCGGAGGCGCGCAGGGGGCCGGACGGCACGCCATGCTTCCAAACGCCGAAGGTTCTGAAATCCTGGGGCGAAAGCGTGCGGGGCTTAGGGTGCACATCCGGGACAGGGACGAGACATCGAGGACTGCTGCCGTGCGTTTGGGTTAGTTTTCGGAGGCGTGCGCTTGGGTGCGCGCCCAAGGCATGCAGCATGCTCGACTCAGCACACCGGACATTTTACATTTCTGTAAGAATTAGGCATTTCCCACCAACTGCCGAAAATTGACCCCCTTTTCGTGTCTTTTGCCCATTTTAGGTGAATTTTGCGCACGGCAGGGTTGGTTCTCCGGCGGCATTCAAAATGGAATTTATTGGGTTGTTGAAATTTCACCGTTTTGAGAGGGGGTCCTCAGCGGGCGCTTATGCCGCTATGCGTGCCCGGGACGCTTCGGGGCGATTTATGGCCTCAAAGACACGAAGCACCCCTCTATAAGGGCATGTTTCGTGTAAACGCTATCTCTCCTCAGAGGTTTCCCAGACGCAGGCGTCACCGAGGCTCCAAACGCCGAGGTTTCCCGGAATGCCGGCGTCCCCGAGGTCCCAAACGCCAAGGTTTCCCAAACGCCGGCGCCCCCGGCCGCACCGGGCGGCGGCACCGGGGAGACCGGTGGCAAAAAAATTTTTCAAAATCACTCTTGACCTTGGTATGATACCAGGGTTTATGCTGTTTACAGAGGTGATAACAATGACAAATTCAAACAAAATTTACATCAAATCGAAATTCTTCCATTATGTTATGCCTTCCGTTGCCGCAATGTGGGTCTATACCATCTATACGATGGTAGACGGTATCTTCGTAGCGCGCGGCGTGGGCGAGGATGCACTGGCGGCAGTAAATCTTGCGATGCCGGTTGTCAATGCGGCATTCGCACTGGGAATCCTGTTTGCAGTCGGAGCAAGCACGCGCGCTTCCGTATGCAAAGGCCGGGGCGAGCGCAGCGGCGCGAACAAAGTTTTTACCGGCAGCGTGATTGCCGTTGCGTTGGTCGGGCTTGCAGTCGCCGCAGTTATCCTGCTTTTTCTTGATAAGGTTGCGCTTTTTCTGGGTGCAACGGATGAGACGATTGACTATGTGAAGCAGTATCTTGGAATAATCACAGCATTTATTCCTTTTTATATGACATCCTACAATTTGGAAGTTTTGGTCAAGGCGGACGGGTTTCCGCAGACAGCCATCAAAACATGCGTTGCGGCGGCATGCTGCAATATCGTGCTGGACGCACTGTTTGTACTCGTGTTCCGGTGGGGAATTGCGGGCGCAGCAATCGCGACGGGGCTGTCGCAGCTGATGTCCTTCAGCATTTATGTGAAACATTTCCTTTCGACAAAATCGGAATTTTCCTTTGTCAGAATCAGTGGCGGCGAGCTCAAAGAGGCATTCTGCCGTACGAAATTTGGCATTGCCGACTGCATGACGGAGCTTTCCGTGGGAATCTGCATTTTCGTCTTCAACCGCGTGCTTCTGAGCATTTCGGGAAACGACGGAGTTGTGATTTATACGATTATTTCCTACTTTGCGCAGCTGGTGCTTATGACCATGATGGGCATAAACCAAGGCACGCAGCCGCTCATCAGCTATTACTACGGCAAGGAAAAAAGATCTTTCTGCCGTTACATTTTTAAGATTGCGCTTTGCTGCGCGGGCGTATGTTCGCTCCTCGCATTCGCAATCGGGCTGATTTATCCGGACCCTATCGTAGGCGTATACATTGACAGTGAGGCAAGTCCGCAGCTTTTCGAGCAGAGCGTTCACGCATTCAGGCTCTACTCCCCTGCGTTTCTTCCTCTCGGTGCAGTGATTACGCTGATGGGATATTTCACGTCTATAGAGCTGCCGAAGTCGGCTATGAGCATATCCGTCGGGCGCGGGCTGATTTTTACATCGGTTTTCGTCCTTATATTCTCTTTCTTCTTTGGCGAGACCGGCGTTTGGACCGCTGCTGCCGCTTCGGAAACCTGTACTCTTGTGCTGGCACTGGTGCTCTATGACAAAAAAATTCGCTCCTAACGGGGCGATTTTTTGTATTTCCCTACAAAATTCGAGGATTCCCCCTTGATTTTTTCCCCTGTATTGTATATAATTACTTCTGTTATCGTGCTTGCGGCATTTTGCGGCAGGTACACAAATGAATATGCTAGATGAACTTTGCAGGAAAAGGTTGAACCTACCGAAGGAGTAAAACTCTCAGGTTCCGCACGGCCTGCCCGACCGGGTATGCCTCGCGCGGTGAGGACTGTAAAGGGATAGCGTTCTGGAGACGCCCGCTTAAGCGGGGGCCGAAGGTGCAAGGCGAAGAATACGCCAATCTCTCAGGCAAAAGGACAGAAAGAAATGATTCCTCCCTAATTGGGGAGTATTTCAGCTTTACATTGTTACTTGTTTATGATTGACGAATATTTGCATAAGAACCAAGAGGCAGGCTTTCCGGAAAGCTTGTCTCTTTTTAATTTCTAACATTGACATTAAAAAGCTAAAAGAAGAAAGAGAGGACACAAAAATGCAGGCTTTATATGATTTTGTAGCAGGCACACTGAATACCGTCGCATGGATTTACATCCTGCTTCCTTGCGTATTCGTAGGAGGATTGTATTATACAATTGGTTCGGGCGGCGTTCAATTCCGTAGA
The DNA here is from genome assembly GCA_022764365.1 of Bacillota bacterium. GTDB lineage: Bacteria > Bacillota > Clostridia > Peptostreptococcales > Anaerovoracaceae > CAG-238. The sequence continues at coordinate 59,340 of JALERA010000045.1, read as the reverse complement.
TTCGGATATGCCATGAAAAACACATTCGGAAAAATTTTCAAGAAATCGGATGCAGGTGAAGGTGAGGTTACACCGCTTCAGGCTGTATGTACCGCACTTGCCGGAACGGTAGGTACCGGTAATATCGTCGGAACTTCCCAGGCGATTGCACTCGGTGGATACGGTGCGATTTTCTGGCTCTGGCTGGCAGCGCTCCTGGGCATGGTTATCAAATATGCCGAAGTTACACTTTCCATTCGTTATCGTGAAACGGACGCAAAGGGTGACTGGGTCGGCGGACCGATGTACTATATCAAGAACGGTCTCGGACAGAAATGGTCCTGGCTTGCGATTCTGTTCTGCTTATTCGCAGTTCTGGCATCGTTTGGTATCGGCAACATGTCTCAGGCAAACTCCATCAACGACTCCATCAAGGGTGCGGTTGCAGCATTTGCTCCTAACTTTGCAGATGTGGCTGCGGTTGACTGGGTAATCGGTATCGCTCTGGCTCTCCTGACTGCAGGCGTTCTGTTCGGTGGCATCAAGAGAATCGGTTCCGTAACCGAAAGACTCGTTCCGATTATGAGTATTGTTTACATCGTTTTCACCCTCGTTGTCATCTTCGGCAATATTGACATGGTTGGAGAAGCATTCCGCAAGATTTTCGTTGCTGCATTCAACCCACAGGCGGTTGTCGGCGCAGGCAGCGGTATTCTGCTTAAGAACGCAATCGTTTGGGGTCTGAGAAGATCCGCATTCTCCAACGAAGCAGGTCTTGGTTCTGCGCCTATCGCACACGCTGCGGCAAACTGCGAAGGACCGGTTCAGCAGGGTGTCTTCGGTATTTTTGAAGTATTCATCGATACGATCGTAATCTGTTCACTGACAGCGCTTACAATCATCATCAGCGGCGTTGACATCACATTCGGCGAAAAGCCGGGCAGCGAGCTCATCACTTCCGCATTCGGAACAATTTGGGGCGACAAGCTCTCCGCTGTTTTCGTTGCACTTGCTTTAATGATGTTCGCATATTCCACAATCCTCGGCTGGTCCCTGTACGGAACACGCTGCATCCAGTACCTCTTCGGTATGAAAGCAGTTAAGCCTTATCAGATTTTCTTCTGCATCATCATCGTAGTCGGCTGCGTAAGCCCGATCGATGCGGTATGGGATATTGCAGATACATTCAACGGTCTTATGGCAATTCCAAACTTCATTGCACTGTTTGCACTTTCACCGGTGGTATTCAAACTCACCAAAGAGCACTTTGCTGAAGTTGACAGACTGAAGGCTAAATAAAAAATACATACGTAACAAAACGAATGCCTCCGCATATACTGTTATAGTTTGCGGAGGTATTTTTTATGGCACTGGACACCAGAGAATTATTTGCAAGATTGATACAATGTGAGGCAGGCGGAGAAGGAACTGCGGGAATGCAGGCGGTAGCAACCGTTATTATGAACCGTGCCACGATTGATGTGGGCGAATTTTCGCGGGTCAACAACGGCGGCGATGTGCGCGCAGTCATCACACAGCCCGGGCAGTTCGTCTGCATGCAGGAGACTGTGGGCGGCAGATACAACCGGCAGAATGTCTACAATATGACGCCCACGCAGGAGCACTACGATATTGTGGACTGGGCACTTGGCGGCGGCAGGCTGGTCGGCGTGGACGAATCGCTTTTCTTCTTCAATCCTTGCAGCGACTCCTGCCCCACTTACTTTCCGACAAGGGTCGGTGTGATTCACAATCGTGTAGGCAATCATTGCTTTTACATACCGACCGAGCTTTATGCAGATACTTAAAAATTCAGGAGGTTTTTTATGGCACCATGCAGTCACAACGTGATTACACCAACGATGATCCGAAGAGGTGAAATACAGATCGGAGACAAAATCGAATTTGAGGACATTCCGGCATCGGCGCCGGCACCGGCACCGACGGCAGCCGAAGAGCCGGTCTATGTATCGGCGGCTCCCGGCGAAGCAACCGGCGAAGCGTCTGTCGAAGTTTCTGCCGAGGCAGCAGTTCCTGCCGCTTCCACGACGATTTCCGAGGCGGTGCCGCAGGCTCCGGCTTCCCAAAACGATACTTCGACTTCTTACATAGGCGGCGGCGCACAGGGCGCACATCAGGATCCATACAGAACGTTCCAAACAAATACAGCCTCGATTCCTTTGATCTATCAGAATATGACCGACTATGTAAACTCTCTGCAGAATACCGGCCAGCAAAGCCCGAGCTTCAGCGTTCCGAGCAGCCCGCTGGTTCCGCCGGAATATGAGCAGACCATTGACTACGATTCGGTGCAGTATATGAATGGGTTTCTTCGTACGCAGATCGGCCGCTACATGCGCGTCGAGCAGCTTATCGGCTCGGACTCCACCGAAGACCGGTACGGTTTCCTCGTAGGGGTGGGAAACAATTATCTGCTGCTGCAGGATATTTCCAACGGAAATGTCGCAATCGTTGACCTTTACAGCATCAAATACGTCTACATGCATTTCGGCGAACCGGTTTTCCCGAACATTCCTTTCGGGCCGACAACCCGCTAATCAATGCTCATGAAAAAAAGGCTGCCGGGAGAACTTCCCGGTAACCTTTTTTGATTCTAAAGCATATTTATAATATCCGCAGCTGTTTCTTCGGGTGATTCCCCATGAATGGCTGCCGATGCATCACACCAGCCGAGATACAGAGGAAGTCTCATGCGGTAAAGTCTTTCTGCAGGCACTGCCTGGCTGATGGGCCTGCCGAGTGCAGAAAGCTCGGATATGTCTCGATCCAAAAAAACAATATAGCCGTTTTCCGCCAGCGCGTAGTAGTTTTCCTCACGGGTAACAACTCCACCACCACAGGCGATTACCGCGCCTGTAACCTTGGAGACCTCGGAAACCGCTTCGGATTCACAGCGGCGGAAAGCGTCCTCTCCTCCCTCTGCAAAAATCTCAGGAATCGTTTTTCCTTCCATGGCAGTTATCATCTCATCGGTGTCATAAAAATCACAGCCCAGTTCCGCTGCGAGAATGCTGCCGACGGTGGTTTTGCCTACCCCCGGCATTCCGATGAGAACGATGTTGCGTTTCTCCGAAATCAACTGTTTCTCAACAATTTCAGGAATGCCCCTGGGGATTTTTTCGTCCAGAAAAAGTTCCGCCGATGCTGCCGCCTGAAGCACCAGCATGCGCATACCCGAAAGGATGTCGATTCCGGCTTTCTTTGCCTGGCAGAGGAAGTTCGTGCGCAGCGGGTTGTAAATCACATCGACTGCCCACTTCAGATTCGGGAAGGTTCCCGGAAACGCTGCCGAGCGCCCGGTATCCGGATACATGCCCACCGGCGTTGTGTTTATGAGGATTTCGGCATCCTTATGCTCATTCAAATTTTGATAATTCAGTTTTCCGGTTCTGCTTACGATGTCTATGCGCGAGGCTCCCATGTCATCAAGTGCCTTGCAAACCGCCTTGGATGCGCCTCCGCTTCCGAGTACCGTTGTCTTCGCACCTTTCACGCAGATGCCCGCATCCTCGAGGCTTTTTTTGAAGCCGAAATAGTCTGTGTTGTATCCGATAATTTTTCCGCCGCGCCGCACGAGCGTGTTCACGGCACAGATTTCGTGTGCTTCTTCCGAAATTTCATCGCAGAAGCGCATGACGACTTCCTTATACGGAATTGTCACATTCAGTCCGTCCCATTCGCCGTTTCGAATGAAGTTTTCCACTTCTTCGGGTTCTTTTTCGTAGATGGCATACTCATACGGATGCTGCATCTGCTCCGAAATCATGCGGTGAATTTCAGGGCTGTAACTATGTTTTAAGCTGCGGCCCAAAAGACCGCAGCGTTCTTGTTTTCTTGCTGTGTTTGTATTTTCCTGCATTTTGTCTTGTCATTCCTTCATTAAACAGATAAATTCTCGTCTTCAAGCATTCGATAACCTACACCCAGCTCCGTGAAGATATATTTCGGTTCCCCCGGGTTTTTCTCGAGCTTGCGGCGTATATTTGCCATATTTACTCGAAGGATTCTGTTGTTGTCGTCCGCATACGGCCCCCACACTTCGTTTATCAACGTGTCGTAGGTCATAACTTTGCCTGAATTTCTGGCAAGCAGCGACACGATTTTATATTCCACTCTCGTAAGGTGAATTTCTTCTCCCTCGAGGCTTACAATTCGCTTTTCAAAGTCGATGACAAGCCCGCCCGCCGAATACGGCCGGTTGTTGTTCGTTGTGTCATCTGTAATCCTGTTGTTGTGCCGGATTGCCGTACGGATCCGCGCAAGAAGTTCGAAAGTTCCGAAAGGCTTGGTGATATAGTCGTCAGCGCCTGCATCAAGCGCGGCAACCTTTTCTTTTTCCTGTGTTCTTGCCGAAATAACGATAATCGGAAGACTTGACCACTCTCTTGTTTTCTTTATAACTTCGAGGCCGTCCATGTCCGGAAGCCCCAAATCCAGCAGCACCAAATCCGGAAGTGAGGACGTGATCATCGTGAGTCCGTCCTTTCCGTTGTGTGCCGCACTAACCTTATATTGATGTGAATTCAGTGTTTTGCTGATAAAATCGCAAATGCTTTTTTCATCCTCTATGATTAAAATTGAGATTTTCTGATACATTGTCTAGTCCTCCTTTTCCTTTGGCAATGAAAAACAAAATTCCGCTCCGTCCTCGTGGTTTACGGCAATAATCCTGCCGCCGTGAGCCGTAATAATCGTCTTGCATATCGAAAGACCGATTCCCATACCCTTGTAGCCATCCGTTTTCGCCTCTTCGGACCGATATCCTTCACCGTCGAAAATCGTCTTCAGCCTGTCCTCATCGATGCCGACTCCGTAATCCCTGATATGGAAAAAAACTTTTTCCTTATCTTCATCGATGGTAAGCTCCAATGGTTTTGTGCTCCTTGCGTGCATCTGCGCATTCTGCAGGATATTAATAATTACCTGCTGAATCAGCATTGCATCCATCATTACCATGACTACATTATCCGGTACCGTCACATGCACTTCCGCATCCGGAAAACGCTTTCTGAAGTGTATTACCGCCGCAGAGGCTACCTCGTCAACAGGTTCGAGCGACTTTGCAACCGATGCGGTTTCGTTGTTGATACGTGTTACCGAAAGCAGATTTTCCACCATGTTCAAAAGCCAGTTTGCGTCATTGTTTATATAGCTTACAAGATCTCTCTTTTCCTCTTCCGTGAGGCTGTCTCCCATTTCCAAGTAGGACGAGCTGTTTCCGATAATTCCCGTAAGCGGTGTTCGCAAGTCGTGCGAAACGGCTCTCAAAAGGTTTGCGCGCATTTTTTCCTTCTGCGCTTCCATCAACTCCTTCTCTTGTTCTGCAAGCTGTTCTGCCTGCTCTTTCATGTTGCTGCTCATTGCAGATGTGATAATCGCAATGGCGAACATACCCAGGAAAGTTACCTGATATCCTTCAATCGTAAAATTGAAGTCCTGATACGGGTAGGTGAAAAAAAAGTTTACGGACAGAACACTCATTATCGCAAAGAGCATGCCGTACACATAGCCGTTTGTATATCGTGTAATTACAAAAACGCCAAGCGTATAGAGCATTGCGATGTTAAGCGACGGGTCTGATGCCGTGTTCTTGAAAAAGAATGATGCCAATGTCGCTATCGCGAAAACGCCTGCGCAAAGAAACATGTCTCTCTTGTGTGATGCGACCAACTGTTTCCGCTCCGACAAAAGCCGCTGCATATTGATTTGTTCCTCTGTCTGCTTCCGTCTTTTTTTCGTATCACTTTCCATTACACAACTCCCACATACATAATATATCAAATATACGTTAAAATGTCGCTAATTTATATCCTATACCCCTATTCTACCGCATAAAAATGTCGATTTCCAGTCTTTTATGTCTGTATCTGCCTTCCTTACGCATTTTTTCACACTTTCTCTGTGCTGAGCATAAAATAAAGCATAGATCAATAGGAAAGGGGTATTTATTTTGATTAAAGATCCTTATATAGGCATGCCCATAACGATGGGCGGAAGGTGCGATACCGTACCGTCAAATCCTGTAAGGCCGCCTCAGAGTCCGAGTCCGAATCCGAGTCCGAATCCGAGTCCGGAGATGCCCGGCGGCGGCAGCGGCGGCTCGGGCAACCAGGGCGGCACAAGCGGATCCGGCGGTGAAAATCGACCGGGAACAAACGCCTCTGGCTTTGATGCGATGTATTTAGGCAGTCTTCCGATTGCCATGGCATATACACCGATGCAGCAGTGGAAAAGCACTTACTCCGCAGAAAAAGGCCTTTCCCGCGGAACAATTTTCCCGGAACTTGACCTCCCATTTGAGGGCAGAACCATTTTGAGCGAGCGCAGCAAAGGAGGAAGAATGTAATGGATAGACAGGAATTATTCAATAAGGTTGAGGCTGTCGGCTTCGCGCTTTATGACACTGCGCTCTTCCTTGACTCCCACCCGACGAATCAGATGGCGCTCGACTTTTTCCGCGACAATCAAGCGATGTATATGCAGTATCGTGACGAATATGAAAAAAACTACGGTCCTTTGAGTTTCTACGGTGTCGATACTTCAAAGGGCTGGACTTGGACACAGGGCCCGTGGCCTTGGGAAGTGGAGGCATAGCATGTGGAATTACGAAAAAAGACTTCAGTACCCTGTAAACATCAAAAATCCGAACCCGGCGCTGGCAAAGTTCATAGTCAGTCAGTATGGTGGCCCTGATGGTGAGATCGGCGCTTCCCTTCGCTATCTTTCCCAGCGTTACAGCATGCCTTACCGCAGTGTTGCCGGAATCCTTACGGATGTCGGCACGGAAGAAATCGGTCATTTAGAGATGGTTGCGACCATCGTTCATCAGCTTACCCGCAACATGACCATGGAACAAATTAAAGAGGCGGGCTTTGAGACATATTTTGTAGACCATACAGCAGGCGTATACGCACAGGCTGCGGCAGGCTTCCCGTTCGATGCCCTCTGCTTCGCTTCCAAGGGGGATGCCATCACCGACCTGACGGAAAACATGGCGGCCGAGCAAAAAGCCCGCACGACCTACGACAACATCATCCGTCTTTGCGACGACCCGGATGTCCTCGACCCGATCCGCTTCCTGCGTGAGCGCGAAGTCGTGCATTATCAGCGTTTCGGCGAAGGGCTGCGAATCGTTCAGGATAATCTTAACTCCAAAAACTTCTACGCAATCAATCCGGAATTCGATATGTAGCAGCACGCCAAAGGCCGGAGCCCGAAAATCAGGTACTAAAAAACGCAGGGCCGTATCATATCATACGCTCTGCGTTTATTTTCTTTGTGCGCAATCGTTCATTCTTTTTTAGATACAAAATGCCGCATATAGAGGAACAATTTTCTTATCATCCTCGAAGCCGAAGTTTCTAGCGGAAAGTTTGATTGCGTATGCAGGCTTATAAACATCCATATAAACCTTCAGGCTCTTGGCTTTGGTATTATCGGCGGATTTTACCTCAATCGGAATCAGTTTTCCGCTGCGCTGAATGATAAAATCTATTTCCGCGCCACGCTCGGACTGCCAGTAGTAAGTGCGATAGCCGTTGATGGAAAGCTGCACATTGACATAGTTTTCTGCCATCCCGCCCTTGAAATCATTGATTTCCGGCGTCTCGTAGAGAATATCGTCAGCCGCCAGATCTTTCTTGGCACAAAGCAGTCCCAAATCGGATACATAAATCTTAAATGCATCAATATCCCGGTAGTTTTCAAGCGGCTTTTTGATCTGCTCTACCTTGTAGACCTGCGACACGATGCCGGACAGGCAAAGCCATTCGATTGCATTTTCAAATTCGGAAGCCCGCCCGCCTTTCTTTATCAGCTTATATTGAAAGCGGGTATTTTTCTTTGAAAGCTGAACTGTAATGTTATCGTAGGCCAGTCTGGTTTTCTTGATTTCATTTAAATTATTATATTTGCTCATATCATTGAGATAGCTTGCAAGTATCGTGTCCTGCGTATGGCGGACAAGAATGTAATCTTTTGTCTGCGCGAACTGCATCACGCACTCCGGCATGCCGCCGACCACAAGATACTGCCGATAGAGCTGCATTGCGGTTTCGTGCAAAGCCATCGGCAGCGGCGTATCGGTATCGAAGGACTTTTTTATCTCTTCTACAAGGGTCTCCTCACCGAGAGCAAGCATAAATTCTTCCATATCCATCGGATAAAGCGTTTTCATATCGACTTTCCCGACTGGGAAAGAGAACTGGGCCCTGTTGACCGCAACACCGAGCAGACTGCCGAGAGCGATAATGTGATACTCCGGCGCGTTCTCACAAAAGTATTTGAGTGAAGTCAATGCCCTTTCGCAAAGATGCACCTCATCGAAAACAATCAGCGTCTTTTCCTTTACAATCGTCTGTCCCGCAATATGGGACAAAATCGGTATCAGATAATCGGGGCTGATGTTTTCCTCAAAGGTCTCATTCAGTTTCGGATTGGTTTCAAAATTGAAATACGCTACATTCTCATAGCGGGTACGTCCAAACTCCAGAACGGAATAAGTCTTTCCGACCTGTCTTGCTCCCTGCAAAACAAGAGGTTTGCGGTGTTCATCTTTTCTCCATACTTCTAAGAAGCGCATAATCTTTCTGTACATAATCAGACCTCCTCAAAGGTTCTGATTATAGTATAACTAACTTTCGTGTTAAAATCAACGATTTTTTATTATATTTTCGCACTATTTTACATGAATATTTTTTATATTTTTACACTATTCGACACGAATAGCAATCATACCCTTTCCCCGATCTTCTCGCCCATGCGGACCTTCGTTTCGATTCCTTCCCTGCTGTTTGTCAGAATATCCTCATCTACCCGCAGGACATCTTTCTTGACGCAGAGGATGACTGTCGAGCCGCCGAATTCAAAGCGGCCCTTCTCCTGTCCGCGTTTAAAAGAGAATCCGCCGTGCTTGTGGTAGTTTACGATTTTGCCGACCATAAGTGCTCCCACTTCCATGTGGAGCAGCTTCCCGAAATTTTCGGTTTCGAGCGTGCAATAACAACGGCTGTTTTCCTTATAGATTGGAAAAATTTGTCCCGCGAACGGGTTCACCGTGTGAAAAACGCCGTTTATGTAGGTATCGCAGCTCTTGGTTCCGTTATCCGCATAACAGTACCGGTGGTAATCGTCTACCGTGAGTCTGAACAAAAGCAGCAGACCGCCGCGGTATTCGTCCGCCAGCTTGCTGTCGCGAAAAAGACTGTGCATGGTATACTGCGTGTTCTTTATATGAAAAGTCGCGCCGTCGCAGATCTCATGCACTGTCAGTCTGCTGTCACACGGAGCGATGAAACCGGCCGGCTCCTGTTCCACGGGACGCATGCCCTTTCTTATCCTGCGCGTAAAGAAGTCATTATAGGATTTGTATCTTCTGTGCTCGTACTGGCGCATGTCAATGCCGTTTTTCTTTACGAATCCCGGAATTGCAAGTTTTGATATGCCCGAGGACAAAACCGCTCCCCCGAACCGGCTTACCCACGGTCTTACCAGAACTTTAAGCGCCATCCGTCCGCCGGCTGTGCCGTACAGTTTTCTGAGAACGGCATCCTGCTGCGCGTCGCTTGGCACAGGCATTCCTTTTCTGTCTTTACATTCCATGATATACTCCCGGCTGACTCCAGCCCTGATTTACATAGATAAATACCAATGCTGCCGCAACAACCACACAGATGAGCAGAAGCAGTTTATTGCTTGGTTTTCTGAGCTTGAAGTTCGATATGAAAAGCATTCCCACTCCGAAAAGCAGAACCGTCAGAATCGCATTATATGTAGCCGTCGTAAAAATCCCTCTCAAAAGGTATACGAGCGGAAAAATCACTGCCGCGGAGGTAATCGGAAGTCCATAATACACTTTTTCGTGTTCCTCTTCCGAGAAAAAGTTGTTTGTCTCAATCACATTGAAGTACGCAAGCCGGATCACGCCGCAGATCGAATAAAAAATGATTGCCAGAAATCCCAGTCTGCCCTGGACGCCCATGCAGTAGCACAGGTATGCCGGAAAAGCCCCGAAAGCAACCACATCGCAAAGCGAGTCGAGCTGAATGCCGAAGAGCTTTTCGTCATCGGTTCGGTCCTTCTTCCTGCGAGCGACCTTGCCGTCAAACATATCGAAAAAGCCCGAAAGTGCGAGACAGAATATTGCCGCTCCGAACATCCCCGCATGTGCAAACGTCATTCCCGTAATCGCCGAAATCAGGCTCATGTATGTAAGTATTACCGTATAATTATAAAATCCTATCATTTTTCTCTCTCCTCCCAAATATCAGGATATACGCCACCGCGGTGAAGACCGCACTAATCAATAACTGCGCATAAAAACTCAAACCCCTGCTTATAATCATCGCCGGCGTGATTAACCCCGCTCCGCATACCGGCAAAAATATCAATTGAAATAAATGTTCGCTGATGCCAAGACCTCCCGGCAGCGGAAGCATATCGACCGCCAGCGAAATCGCACCCTGCAAAACGATTACATCCGCAAGTCCAAGGCTGTGAATCCCGAATGAGCGCAAAACCACATAGGTAACCGCAAACAGCAGACAGCGCTGCACCAAGGTAATCCCAAGCACATTCAGGCTCACCTGCTTATGCCGGCGGACATACACCGAAGTTTCCTTGTATCCGTCCATGTAGCGGATGGCCTTTGCCTCCAGTCTCTCCAGCTTTTCCTGCTTTCCGCTCTTATGCAGATGTTTACGCATAATCCCGACAAACCACTGCACCAGGCTTTTCATGATTTCCGGCGACCATACCACGGCAAGCATAAAAGCTACGCAAATCACATTCAGCACCAGCCCCAGATACACCCACGGCATTGCCGGGCGCAGCAGCCTGAGTTCAACTGCAGGTCTGAAAATCAAGACAAACAGACCCAAAAGCACCAAAACCGCCTTATATGCGATTGTAACAATCATTAACGTAATCGTGGAAACATGCGCCGAAAGCTTGTCCTTGTTCATAAAAACGAGCTGCATGGGCTGTCCTCCGGAAGCCGTCGGCGTCACCAGACTAAAGAAAAACCCAACAAAGGAATATAAACAACAGTGCGAAAGTTTCGGTTTTTCTTTCAAGGTCCCCATCAAGTAGAAAATAATCACTGATTCGCTTAATATAAACGCAAACACCAGCAGGATTCCAACCAGCCACTCCGGACCTTTGGCATGCTCGATATATTCGGCAACCTCGGAAAAATCCTCTCCGCGAAACACATAGTAAACCGTCAGGCCGATACAGAGCGTCAAAAATATAAAATTAAACAGTACTTTCTTCTTTTTCTTCATATGCATCCCCGAACACTTTCTCGTTAATCCTCTCAAACACCTTTCTTACCGGTCTTGCGATATCCGTTTTCATTGCGATACCATAGCAAAGCAGCACAAGCACCACCCCGCTTATGACATCCGAGATGTAGTGCTGCTTGGTGAATTGCGTCGATGCGAAAATCAGCAGCGCAAAAACCAGCACACCTCCCTTCGCCACCCGGTTCATTTTGTCCGTTTTCATAAGCCCCAGGAAACAAAGCAGGCTGATGATACAATGTATCGACGGAAACAGATTGTACGGCAGATCCAGCTTGTAAATCACCGACAGCATCCAGTCAAAAACCGAGTTCATCTCGAGTACCGGTCTTGTGTTCATGGTCGGAAAAACGACGAAAACAACTCCGCAGATTGTCCTGGAAAGGAGATCTGCCGTCACGAACCGGAACCAGAATTCCCTGTCGTTGAAGCGCGCAATCAAGATGTAGCAGATGACCCAGAAGGCAAAACTCGCCACATAAATCAAGACCCACCACGATTGAACGGGAACCCACCTGTCAAAATCCGTCGTCAAATCAAAGTGTCTGCGCCCCGCACATAAAAACTGCGTTGTCCAGTAGACAAAGCAGTTCCATACGAAGCAAAAGACCAGTGAGATAACTGCATATTTCGGAATCAATTTTTCTACATTTTTCATCACTTTATCCAATTTTACTCCCTTATATTATATCTTATACTGAAAATTTTGCAATATCTTTACAGAATCTTAGCAGAATTATTAAGAACTTTGCAATTATATCATATAATTGTTGGAATACATTTCCGTCTGCCGGTCAAGCAGGTCCTGCAGCGTGATTCCTTCAAGATAGTTTTCGATTGCATCACGAAGGCCTTTCCATAGCGGCAGTGTCACGCAAAACTCGCTGCGGTCGCAGCCCACGGGCGTTGTATCCAGACACGCAACAGGCGCAAGACTGCCCTCCGTCAGTTCAAGGATATCTTTTACCGTATAGGCACTCGGTGCTTTTGCAAGCCGATAGCCTCCCTGTGCGCCTCGGTTTGCCTGCAGAAAATCCGAACGGTTCAGAATCGGAATAATCTGCTCCAGATATTTTTTTGAAATTCCCTGCCGCGCCGCAATATCTTTCAGTGAAACGAAAGCCTCGCTCTGATGCTCCGCCAAATCTATCATCATTCTGAGCGCATAGCGCCCTTTCGTGGAAATCTTCATTCTGCACCTCCTCTTGTGCGCCGGCACACAAAACTTTTCATACAAAAAGCCTCCTGCCCTATAACCTACATAATACCATGAAAATGCTAGGTTTTCAAGCAGGAGACCGATACGATTCAAAATGTGCGGCCGATATTATTCAGCAAACATCGGAGTGGAGAGGTATCTTTCTCCGGTATCCGGCAGAAGTGCTACAATCACCTTGCCTTTGTTTTCTGGGCGTTTTGCAAGCTGCGCCGCCGCATAAACGGCTGCACCGGATGAGATTCCAACGAGCACACCGCCTTTTCTTGCAAGCGTTCTTCCGGTTTCGAAAGCGTCTTCGTTTTCCACTATAATGATTTCATCATAAATCTTTGTATTGAGCGTATCCGGAACGAATCCGGCACCGATTCCCTGAATCTTGTGCGGGCCCGGAGTTCCCTTTGAAAGAACCGGAGAGCCTGCCGGTTCAACGGCAACCACTTTGACATCCGGATTCTTGCTCTTCAGGTATTCTCCTACGCCGGAAAGCGTTCCGCCTGTTCCGACTCCGGCAACAAAGATATCAACCTTTCCGTCTGTGTCTTCCCAGATTTCGGGACCTGTGGACGCCTTATGAGCCGATGGATTTGCCGGATTTGTGAACTGACTCGGAATGAAGCTTCCCGGAGTTTCCTTGGCGAGTTCTTCTGCCTTCGCAATTGCTCCCTTCATTCCTTTTGCGCCGTCTGTCAATACAAGTTCTGCACCGTATGCCTTCAAAAGATTGCGGCGTTCAATGCTCATCGTTTCCGGCATCGTCAGAATAATCTTATACCCTCTGGAAGCAGCAACCGATGCCAGACCGATTCCGGTATTTCCGCTGGTTGGTTCGATGATAACCGCACCCGGCTTTAAAGCTCCCGACTTCTCGGCATCGTCAATCATCGCTCTTGCAATTCTGTCCTTGACGCTTCCCGCAGGATTGAAATATTCCAATTTGCCGTAAACTTCGGCCTGGGTTTCTTCGTCCCCTATAATATGGTTCAGCTTGAGCAGCGGTGTTCCGCCGATTAAATCTGTAATTCTTTCGTATGCTTTCATTTTTACATCTCCTTTTTTCATCATAATTCATATTTATTCCGCAGTGGTTTTTTATTCCCCACAAAGCCTATCTGTTTTATAGGTATTATACTAGCACTACTTTCCTGCTTTGTCAACACAAAAAATAAAAAAATCGGCAAAATCTTCCGAAAAGATTCTGCCGATTAAATATCAGGGATTCGATAGGGATTACATCATTCCCATGCCGCCCATTCCCGGAGCGCCGCCGCCCATTGCTACAGGAGGTACCGGTTCTTTGATGTCTACGATACCCGCTTCTGTAGTAAGAAGCATTGCGGATGCAGATGCCGCATTCTGGAGTGCGCTTCTTGTAACCTTTGCAGGGTCAACGATACCTGCTTCAATCATGTCTACATATTCTTCTGTAGCTGCATTCAGACCAACGCCTACGCCGGATTTCTTAACTTCAGCAACAACAACGCTTCCTTCAAGACCTGCGTTTTCTGCAATCTGTCTTACCGGTTCTTCCAGTGCACGCTTGATGATCGCAGCACCTGTCTTAACATCGCCGGAAAGAGTGTCCACATATGCTGCCACAGCCGGAATCGTGTTTACGAGTGCAACTCCGCCGCCGGATACGATACCCTCTTCAACTGCAGCCTTTGTTGCGTTGAGAGCGTCTTCAATTCTGAGTTTTCTTTCCTTCAGTTCCGTTTCGGTAGCTGCGCCGACCTTGATAACCGCAACGCCGCCTGCGAGTTTCGCAAGTCTTTCCTGAAGTTTTTCCTTGTCGAATTCGGAAGTTGTGTCTTCAATCTGCATCTTGAGACTTGCAATTCTTGCCTTAACATCTTCGGAAGAACCGCCGCCGGATACGATAACCGTGTTTTCCTTGTCAACCTTAACGGTTGCTGCTGTTCCAAGCATGTCAAGTGTCACTTCGTTCAGTTCATAGCCAAGATCCGTTGCAATAACAGTACCGCCTGTAAGAACTGCGATATCTTCCAGCATTGCCTTTCTTCTTTCGCCATATCCCGGAGCCTTTACCGCAACAACATCGATAACGCCTCTGAGTTTATTTACAACCAGTGTTGCAAGAGCCTCGCCTTCCACATCTTCTGCGATAATGAGAAGCTTACGTCCCTGCTTCATAATCTGTTCAAGCAGCGGAACCAGTTCCTGAATGCTTGCAATCTTCTTGTCAGTAATTAAGATATATGGATTTTCCATAACCGCTTCCATCTTTTCCGTGTCGGAAACCATGTAAGCCGATAAATAGCCTCTGTCGAACTGCATGCCTTCCACAACATCTAAAGTTGTGCCGAGGCTCTTGGATTCTTCTACTGTGATAACGCCGTCTTTGCCTACCTTTTCCATTGCCTGTGCAATCAGTTCACCGATCTTTTCGTCCGCTGCGGAAACTGCTGCAACCTGTGCGATGGATTCCTTGGTTTCAACCGGTTTTGCAATCTTGCCGATTTCTTCGACCGCAACATCTACCGCACCCTGAATGCCCTTCTTGAGTTCCATAGGGTTTGCACCTGCTGCAACATTCTTAAATCCTTCTTTTACGATAATCTGAGCAAGCAGAGTTGCTGTTGTCGTACCGTCGCCAGCTACATCGTTTGTCTTGGAAGCAACTTCCTTAACGACCTGTGCGCCCATATTTTCGGTTGCATCTTCAAGCTCGATTTCTCTTGCGATTGTAACACCGTCATTGGTGATGAGCGGTGAACCGAAGCTCTTATTGATTAAAACATTGCGGCCTTTCGGTCCTAATGTAATCTTTACTGTATCAGCTAATTTATCAACGCCCGCCTGCAGTTTGCGTCTTGCGTCTTCTCCGTAAAAAATGTCCTTTGCCATTTCTATGCACCCCTTTCAACTATTCAACAACCGCCAGGATGTCATCCTGTCTCATAATTGTGTATTCTTCGCCTTGATACTTAATTTCGGTTCCGCCGTATTTGCTGAAAACAACTTTGTCTCCCGGTTTCACTTCCATGGAAACATCCTTGGTTCCCGGTCCTACGGCTACAACTTCTGCCATCTGAGGTTTCTCCTTCGCTGCACTTGTGAGGATAAGACCTCCCTGTGTTCTCTCTTCTGCTTCAAGTTTCTTGATGACTACTCTGTCACCCAATGGTTTGATTCCAATCATTTATCATTACCTCCGTTTAGTAATTCTTACGTTTCTTAGCACTCTGTATCTTTGAGTGCTAACATAATTTTATTATAGCAATCCTGCCGCAATTGTCAATACTTTCTTGCTTTTTTTGCATGTGAAGTTTCTGTGAAACAATCAATGCAGCCCGCGTATGTAATAAAAAAGGTACTGCTGTGCGATTCCCCCATAAGGCGCAAAATTTTTCTTGGCAAAATCCTCCATGCTGCGTACATCCTTTTCGTCCATACCATAAAGTCTATGCATAACTCGCCGCATCCATACATCAATCGGGAAAGCATCCAGAAATCCCAGACCGAAAAGGGCTGTACAGCTTGCGACCTTGGGACCGACCCCGGGATATTCCCGAAGAGCCTCCTGCACCTCTTCAAACGTCTCACAGTTTCGGAGTTCTTTCTCAGCCGCATCGGCTCCGCCTTTCTCCAAGACCTTCTGTGCCGTTTTGATGAGGTAAGGCCCCCTGTAGCCCAGCCTGCACTCCGCCAGTTTGTCCGGCGTCATGTTCGCAAGCGTTTCCGGCTCGGGCAGCGCATAATGGTCCTTTCCTTTATATGTGCCGATTTTTTCGCCGCAGCAGCGTGTCAAAGCCTCAATGCAGCCTTTAATTCTCGGTATATTGTTGTTTTGCGATATGATGAACGACAGCAGGGCTTCCCAAAAATCCTGCTTCAGAATCCGGATTCCATATCCGTATTTCATGGCCCTTTGGATTTCCTCGCCCTGCAGACTGCATTTTATCTTCGCATAATCTCTTTCCAAATCCAAATACGGCGTCCAAATCCGCGTGAATTCCTCTTCCGTGCAATTGTCGACCGTCAGCCTGCCCTCCGGTTCAAATCGCATATTGACGATCTTTCCCATCGCAGCGCCCGTGTAGCTGCCATCGTCCTGCCTTTCCCAGCGAAAGCATTGCCCGCAGTCAAAGATATGTTCAAGGTTGAAATCTTTTATCCCGGTCTTCGTGTACTCCACCGTCAGTCAATCCCCCTTACTTCGATATCAACAGCCGAAACATTGAATGCGGTCATTTTTTCCACCACTTCCTTGATTTCTTCCTGTATTTCACTCACTGCCTCCCACAGGGCAAAACCGTGTTTCATCTTGATGACGACAAAAAGCTCGTATGCCTCGGGCTGTGCGCTGTGGCTCACATATATGACTCTGCCTGCCGCCGGGTGTCCCGCCGCTATGCAGCCAATGATATCATCGATTACTCGCTCCGCAATCAGATATTGTCCCATGTAGCTGTATGTCGGCCTGACGACCGTGCGTTCTCCGTCCTGCTCTTTTCCTCTGAAAAAGCGAAGCGGGTCCATGAAATATCCGGCAAAGTTCCTCTTAAGCTGCAGTGACGGAGCAGGAATGACATGCTTGCCGAGCTGCTCCCTTTGCTGCCTTGCCTTGCGGCGCTCCGCCTGCGTTGTTATGTCCTCGATTTTGATGCGTCTCGGACTGTCCTCCGGAGGCTTTTCCAGCCCCAGCCTGTCCATGATCCGGTCTACCATCCCTTCGCTGGTTCCGAGAATCAAGATGGATTCAGGCTTCGTTCTAGCAATCTCATCTCTGACGCTTTGGCATTGCTCTTCGTTTATGAACAGAGCTGTCTTTACGGCACCGATCTTGGTGCTGGCCCTCTTGGCCGAGGAGCCGGCAAGCACCGTGTTCCGATATATGAAAAGCCCATCATCTATGATAGACTCAATATTTTCTTTCCGGCACAAATCCATTGCATGAAAGCTCTTTCCGGTCCCACTCTTTCCGACCAATGTGTATATTCGCATTTTTTCTTTCGACCTCTTTATTTTTTACAAAAAAATCAACTTTTTTTTACTTTACTATTATACATCATTCTGTTATAATTGTCTGCGTAAAGATATATCTTTTTAATAGGAGGAACAACAATGGCTTATAAAATTACAGATGCTTGCATCGCTTGCGGTGCTTGCGCAGCAGAATGTCCTGTAGAAGCTATCTCCGAAGGCGACATCTATGTTATCGATGCTGACAAGTGCATCGACTGCGGTTCTTGCGCAGATGCTTGCCCGGTAGATGCTCCGGTAGAAGGCTAAACACTACATAAAAACAACCGGTCTTATGACCGGTTGCTTTTTTATTTGATTTTATTCAGCATCCTGCATGTAATAGGCAAGCGCGTGCAGACTGTCACTCATGTGAACATTCTCAACCGCAACGTCTTCCGGCAGTTCCAAGTCAACGGCGGTAAAGTTCCAAATACCCTTGACTCCCGCACCCGATACCGTGTCGGCAACAATCTGTGCTTTCTCGGCAGGAACCGTGATTACGGCGATGTCTATGTTTTCTTTCTTGATAAATCCCGCGAGTGAGCCGCATGTCATAATCTGCGCGTCCTTGAACTCCACATCCTGAATGATCTGCTTAACGTCGAAAATTCCGCAAATGTGGAAGTTTCCTTCATTGTTGGCAATGTAGCTTGCCATGGCCTGACCAAGTCTGCCGTATCCTACGATTACAATCTTGTACTCTTTATTGAGGCCCAGTATTGCGCCTATTTCTTCATATAAATAACTCACGCTGTAACCGTAACCCTGCTGTCCGAATCCGCCGAAATTGTTTAAATCCTGGCGAATCTGAGACGCAGTATACCCTATGAGCTTGCTCAAATCTTTAGAAGAAATTTTTTCGATTCCCTTCTTCTGCAGTTCCTTCAGGTATCTTCTGTATCGAGGCAAACGCTTGATTACTGCTTTTGATATCTGCTTCTCTCTCATCTGTAACACCTGCCTTCCGATATTTGCCTTGCGACTATTTGTTTTCCTCTACATACTTAACCAAATCTCCGACCGTCTGAATGTTCTCAGCGTCCTCGTCAGGAATTTCGATTCCGAATTCATCTTCGATTGCCATGATAATTTCAACAGCATCCAGTGAATCTGCCGAAAGATCCTTCATGAGATTAGTATCCATTGCAACATCGGATTCTTCAACCTGTAATTGGTCTATAATGATGTCTTTAATTTTGTCAAAAATCATAAAACAGCCTCCATTCTGTTTAGTAAAAATTACTATGGAATATTATAATAACTTTTTATGTGCTTTGCAAGTTTTTTTTATGTGTTTTTACGCTTCTTGCACTTTTGCCCACTCATCATAAGCTTCCGCAAGCCGTTTTTCAGCCTCTTGGCGTTCTGCCCCGAGCCTTGCCAAGAGTTCATAATCGCTCATGTTTTCCGGTTTGCAAAGGTTGTGCTCAAGTTCCGAAATCTTATCCTCAAGTTCGGAAATTTCCGTCTCCAGTTTCTCGGAAAGCCTTGCCCTGCGCCGTTCCTCGGCTTCGCGTTCTTTCTTCAGCCTGCGCTGCTCTGCAGCATCTCCTGCGGGTTTTTCCTGCGTTTTGCTGAAGTATTTCTTTGAGGATATGCCCTGCGACTTCTTTTCCAGATAATAGTCATATCTGCCGAGGTACTCAATTACGCCGTCCTGCGTAAGTTCCAGAATTCTCGTCGGTATCCTCTGCAGGAAATACCGGTCATGCGATACGACGATTACCGTTCCCGGAAATTCCATCAAAGCCTCTTCAAAGACCTCCTTTGATTCGATGTCCAAGTGGTTGGTCGGTTCGTCCAAAATCAGGGTGTTTGCGCCCGAAAGCATGAGTTTCAGAAGAGAAAGCCGCGCTTTTTCGCCGCCCGACAAGCTTCCCACAGGAAGGAAGACTTCCTCGCCTTTAAAGAGGAATCTGCCCAGAATCGAACGCATTTCCGTATCGGTATACAGTCTGTACGATTCCTTCAGTTCTTCGAGAACCGTGTTGGCATCGCTGAGCAGCAGCTGCCCTTGGTCATAATAGCCGAACGCAACATTGTGACCGATTTTCAGATAACCCGCATCCGGCGTCAGTTCTCCCAGAAGCACCCTGAGAAGCGTCGTCTTGCCTACGCCGTTCGGCCCGAGAATACAGATTCTCTCGCCTCTCTTAATATCAAGATTCACACCGTGAAAAAGATCCCTGCGTTCACTGCCTCTGCCGAAGCTTTTTTCGAGATTTTCCGCCATGATGACATCGCCGCCGGACGGGAAGTTTTCCTTGAAGTGAATCTTCATCTTCCCCATTTCGCTTTCCGGACGCTCGATTCTTTCTATCATATCAAGCCGTTTCTCACGCGATGCCGCCCTCTTTGCGAGGTGCTCGGTGCCGCGCTGTTTCATGCGCCTGATCATTTCTTCCTGGCGCGCGATTTCCCTCTGTTGGTTATTATATGCACGAAGTTCGGTTTCTCTTCGAAGTTTTTTCTGTGCCGCATAGTCACTGTATTTTCCTTGATAGGAGTAAACCTTGTGATTTTCCACTTCGAAAATCCGGTTTACCGTCCGATCGAGAAAATATCGGTCATGCGATACAATCATAATCGTGCCGCGATAAGCTTCCAGGTACTGTTCCAGCCATTTCAGCGTTCCGATATCCAAATGGTTCGTAGGCTCATCCAGCAGCAAAATATCCGGTTTTTCAAGCAAAAGCGCTGCAAGCGCCAGCCTTGTCCTCTCTCCGCCCGAAAGCGAGGAAATCTTCTTATTGTAAAAACTCTCGTCGAAAGCCATGGAGTTTAAAATCCCAATCATCTCCGACTTATAGGTGTAGCCGCCCTCTCTGTCAAACCGGTGCTGCAGTTCATCCAGCCGATTAAGAAGCCCGGTATCCTGCGGGTTTTCTGCAACCTTGTCCGAAAGCTCCGCAATTTCGTTTTCAAGCTCCCGAAGCCCCGAAAAAATTCCTTCGATTTCCTCGAGGACCGTACCTTCGCTGTTGAAATTGTCGCGCTGCTTCAAGTAGCCGATTCTCGTGTTCTGTGACACGAAAAATTCCCCTCCGTCGCACGGAAGCTCACCGGTGAGCATGTTCAGAAGCGTCGTTTTTCCGGCACCGTTTCTGCCGATGATGCCGACCTTGTCGCCGGCATTCAGGTGAAAACTCGCCTTATCGATTATGACATCCGTTCCGTATGTTTTTGTAAGATTATTCGCTGAAAGTACAATCATAATTCCATATTTGCATAGGCATCAAGGTCAAGCCCGTCTGCCCCTTTTTCCTTATATTTATAGTATGCCGCCGCCCCGATCATGGCGCCGTTGTCCGTGCACAAAGCAGGGGTCGGACGGTAAAGTGTGATTGCGTTTGCGCCGCAAGCCTCTCCGAGCATTTCTCTGAGTTTGGAATTTGCCGCAACGCCGCCGGCAAGCACCAGTTTCTTTTCGCCACGCATTTTTACGGCATTCACGGCCTTTTCGACGATGACATCCATCACCGCCTGCTGGAAGCTTGCCGCAACATCCGCACGGTTTATTTCGTTTCCTGCCTGTTTCTGCTGGTTGATGTAATTGAGCACCGATGTCTTCAGACCGCTGAAACTGAAATCAAAGCTGTCCTTTTCCAGATATACGCGTTTGAAATGAATCGCCTCGGGATTTCCTTCTTTTGCGATTTTGTCGATTTTCGGACCTCCCGGATAGCCGAGCCCCAAAACTCTTGCTACCTTGTCGTAAGCCTCTCCGACCGCGTCATCTCTGGTTCCGCCCAGAATTTCGCATTCGGTATAACTCTTCACATCTACGATTTCCGTATGTCCGCCGCTTGTGATAAGCGCCATGAACGGCGGCTGAAGCTCCGGATATTCGATAAAATTCGCACTGATATGCCCCATCAGATGATGAACGCCCACAAGCGGGATGTCCTTTGCAAATGCAAGGGATTTTGCCGTTGCTACTCCCATCAGAAGTGCCCCGATGAGACCCGGGCCGTTCGTAACGCCGATGAGATCGATCTCCTCAAGGCTCACTTTTGCATCTTCCAGTGCCTCCGCGAGAACACCGTTGATGTTTTCCAAATGGTGTCTGGATGCGATTTCCGGCACAACTCCGCCGAAATTCTTAAATATATCGATTTGTGATGAAATGACATTGGACAAAACCGTTCTTCCGTCCGCAAGGACGGCAATCGCTGTCTCGTCGCAGCTGGTTTCGATTCCAAGTGTCAAAAATCTTCCGTCTTTCATTTCTTTTCCTTCCACATGATAATGGCATCCTCGCCGTTATCTTCGTAATATCCCTTCCGCAGGCCCGCCTCACGAAAGCCGAATCCCTCATAAAGTGCGATTGCCGCTTGGTTTCCGGCTCTGACCTCAAGCGTATAGCTTTCGATGCCCTGCGCTCCGGTAACATCAAACAATACCGAAAGCATTGCACTTGCAATATGCATCCGCCTATACTCCGGTGCAACGGCTACATTCGTGATATGTCCCTCGTCGAAAATTTTCCACACGCCCACATAGCCGCATATTTTGCCGTCTATCTCCGCCACGATGTAAAAAGCCAGCTTGTTTTCCAATATATCGTGATAGAGCGATTCGTAGCTCCAAGGAACCGAAAAGCATGCCTTTTCAACCTCTTCAACCGCCGGAACATCAGATTTTGCGGCTTTTCGTATTATCAGTTTCCTGCTCTCATCCATATGAAACTACTCCTGTTTCGGTCCCTTGCAAATCGGAAGTTCTCCTGCTTCAAGCTTCTGCTCCGCCTCTGCCTTGCGCATGTAATCCGGCAGCAGATCCTCGCGTTTTACCGTATATACATCTGCATTAACCGCAGCACACAAAGCTGCAGCACGAGCGTCCTGATACCTGCAGGAAGAATCCGCAAAGCTGTATTTTCCGGCTCCTGCAAGTCCATCGCAAATA
This sequence comes from Bacillota bacterium, assembly GCA_022764365.1. Lineage (GTDB taxonomy): Bacteria > Bacillota > Clostridia > Peptostreptococcales > Anaerovoracaceae > CAG-238. The sequence goes on along the minus strand of JALERA010000045.1, from coordinate 36,927 downwards.
AGCGATTCGTAGGCATCGATACCGTCTCCGAAGAAAAGAACTTCCCGTCCGTCCGCAAAAACGCGGTTTCGGATCACTTCCAAAACATCCGTCAGCATATACGGACCATCCGCAAGGTATCCGTCCACCATGCCGTAGACCTGCCCGCGCCTTGCGTTGATAATCGCACAGACCGCAGTTCCTTTTGCTCCGGCCTCAGCGGCCTGCTCTTTATATTGGAAGGCCGTAAGGGTAGGCACCGCAATTGCGTATTCCAGTCCGAAAGCTTGTGACAAGGCGCGTGCCGTTGCTACCCCGATGCGGATTCCCGTGAAAGATCCCGGACCCACGGAAGCTGCAATGTATGAAATTTCATTCTTTGAAACCCCTTGCGATTCCAAGAGACTTGAAACGGAAGGAATCAGTTCTTTGAGATGACTCATGCTTCCCTCTATCCGCTTTTCTCCCAAAACAGCAGGCTCCCCGCCGCCTTCGTCCTTTTGCACAAGGCATACGGAGCCTTCTTTTCCTGTGGTTTCAATGGCTAAAATGTACATTTATATACCCTTTCTCCTTCATTTTCTCCGTATGCGAGATAAATGTATTTCGTGTTTTCCGGCAGAATATCCAAAATCAAGTCCGCCCATTCCACAATGCATACTCCTTCGCCGAAAAAATACTCATCGATGCCGATGTTAAACAATTCATCCGGATCACTCACCCGGTAAACATCAAAATGATACAGCGGCATTCTGCCGTCCGTATACTCCTTTACAATCGTAAATGTCGGGCTGTTTACCCGCCGTTTGATTCCAAGTCCCTCCGCAATATACGATGTGAGCGCCGTCTTGCCTGTTCCGAGGTCGCCGATCAACGCAAGCACATCGCCGGGAGCAAGGCTTTCCGCAAGTTCGTGTGCAAACCGCCGGGTTTCTTCTTCATTTTTAATTGGTATAATTCTCTTTATTTTCATGTGCTTTGTGAAGCCCCTCTCTGTGAAGGAATCCCGAAATTCTCTTATATACCACAAAAGTGATAAGCGAATTTAAGATGCCCTTGATTACGTTGAACAAAAGAATCAGCGGCATCAGGCTTACAACGACCTCTCTCATTGCTTCTCCGCCGTAGTAGAACGGTGTTACAAAATAGTTTGCGAAGCCCATGACAACCGTCATTACAAGAGTTGCAGCCGCCATCGAAATAATTGCGACTTTCTTCGTCTTGTGTTTTCTGTAAATGCATCCGGCTGTGATAAGAAATGCACCCGATGCAATCATATGCATCAGGAAGCCGTAAACGCTGTCTCCGCCAAGGAGAAACGCCTGGATTGCACTCACGACGGTAAGTGCAAGCATTCCTGCCGCAGGCCCGAACGCAAAGGTCGTGATGATAATCGGAATGTCTGCAAGGTCGTAAGTTAAGAATGATACCGCCGGTATCAGCGGGAACCGTACAAGCCCGATTACACATGCGACCGCAGCCATCATCGCCATTTTGACAAGTCTGTCCGACTTTGCCTTCTGATTGTTTAAATTAGTCATTTCTACAGTTTCCTCTCTTTCTGTATCTGCCCGTTTTGAAGTCCGGGCGCCCTAAGATGTAGTTGGAAATCTGTCAGGTTACACAAGTAGAGCCTTGATGGGAATCAAGGCTCAAAAAAGCAACATACGAATTCCGCGCCAAGCCTCCGTCATTCTATTACGCAGGCATCGCGCAATCCTTTGTTTCTCTCATCCGGACTATACCGTCGGTGCAGGAATTTCACCTGCTCGGCGCCTCTCGGCGTTCGCGGACTATACCGCCGGTGAGGAATTTCACCTCGCCCTGAAACAGATTATGTCATTATATTTCCCGTTTGGGAAAACTCACGCTAACTATTATATTCCCCCGAAGAGAGTTTGTAAATAGCTTCCGCATAAATTTTTGTCATTTGCTCGAGTCTCTCGATGCTGAGATACTCATTCTTCTGGTGCATCAAATCTTCATCACCCGGGAACAAAGCCCCGTATGCGATGACATTCTTTGCAGCTCTCGCATAGGTTCCGCCGCCTATCACCTTAGGCCCCGACTCGGTATCTCCGCTGTGCCTGCGGTAAATATCAACCAGCATGCGAATCATCGGGCTGTCCGCTTCTACAAAGATCGGTTCGTGGTGTTTCAGCTTCAGAACTCCGATATTGTACTTTTCAAGCAAATCGCTCATCGCATCGTACACATCGTCGTCCGTCATCGTCACCGGATATCTTACATTGATCGTAAGCTTGCCCGCCTTTTCATTCATTTCGGCCATGCCCACATTGAAAATCAACTTTCCGGATGGTTCATCACAGAAACCGATTCCAAGCTTCGTGCCGTCGAGGGAGAAGCCGATATACTTGTTGTAAAAGTCTATGAAATCGTTATGGTCTTCATCCACAAAGTTCAGCCTCCCGAGGAACTGCATCATAATCGAGACTGCATTTAAGCCCGCTTCCGGCCTTGCACCATGCGCTCCGATTCCTTCCGTTGTGATTTCCAAGGATTTTCCCACGCCTTTTGCGTGAATCCGGTAGCCGGTTTCCTCACGGAAAGCGGTGATTTCCTCGCGGATTTTCACATACGGAGCTTCCTCGTCCTTTTGATTTCTGATTACCACTCTGCAGTAGTCGGCTACACTGTTTGCAGCCATGCCGCCTTTCATTGATCGAAGCTTCAGCCCCTTAACCTGCGAATCGCGGAATTTTCTCGCAAGTTCAAAGACCAGTACGCCCATTTCCCCATTTATCACAGGAAAATCCGCATCCGGTGTGAAACCGAAGTCCGGCTTCGGTGCTTTTGAAAAGTAGTAGTCCATGCCTTTCCAGCCGGTTTCCTCATCGAGTCCGATTATCAGGCGTATCGTTGCCTTCGGCACATACCCGGAGTCCTTTAGGGCCTTCATCGCATACAGGCACGAAATCATCGGACCTTTGTCGTCCGTGGTTCCTCTGCCGTATATCCTGCCTTCCGCTATGCTTGCCGCATAAGGGTCAAAATCCCATCCTCCTGCTGCCGGCACGACATCGAGATGTCCGAGAATGCCGAAAATTTTATCGCCTGTTCCCGGAAAGTCCACATGCCCTCCGTAATTGTCCGCATTGAAGGTTTCGAACCCCATGCTTTCGGCAAGCGCAAGAAAAGTCTCAAAAGCCTTCTGGACGCCTTCTCCGAACGGATACACACCGCCGTCCGCCGTCTTCACCGGCTGAGACTGCTCACTTTCGCACCGCAAAACGGACTGCAGGGACGCAATCATTTCTTCTTTGCTGCTTTCAAGAAATTCCTCGTACTTCATTTTATACGGATTCTACTCCCTGAATTTCATGATAGCTTTCCTTGAGAATTCTTTCGATTACAGCCTTGAGCGTCATCTGAGCTCCCGGACATCCTGCGCAGTGTCCCTGAAGTTTCACTTTAACAATATTGTCTTCCGTAAGTTCTACGAATTCAACGTCTCCTCCGTCTCTCTGGAGGAACGGTCTGATCTGCTCAAGAGCTTCTTGAATCTTTTTTTCCATTTTTTGTGTTTCCTTTCGTTTTCTCTTATTTTATTCTACTGTATAGGTCGGCTGTTCTATTCCGCCCACAATAAAGTTAATCGTAATGGATTTGGTTGCCTCGTTCTTCCCGGCATAGTTGATTACACCGGACGCACCTTGGAAATTCTTCGTTTGGCTCAGGGCATCACGGATGTGTTCGCCCGCCGGAATTCCGGTTTCAAGTGCGTTCTGGAGAACCTCCTTAGCGGTTCTTCCTTCTGCATCGGTTGCAGCATCTGCCGTAAGCTTATCCGGATCCATGTTCTGCATCGCATCGTAGGCTCTGCTTATCGCATCGATTGCAAGGCAGTATGCATCAAATGCAACGGCCGTTCTTGCCGAAGGTTCTTCGCTCTCTCCGTATTTTGCTTTGAATGCCTGAATAAACTCGTTGGACACCTCTGTTTCCGCATTCTGGCTCTGTTCCGTAGGAAAGGCTGCCTGAATTCGATCATTTCCCTTGAGGTATTTGATGAGTTTATCATCATTCCAGTTCCTTGTTCCGAGGAAAAGAACATTCATCAGCTTCTTGTCCATCGCCTGCTTCATGAACTCGATGGAGTTTTCTGCAGAAAGCGTAACAAATACCGTATCCGCACCGGATGCCTTGATATCGTCGATCGTCTTGCTGTAGTCGGTGCTGTCTTTCGGAACCGTAAAAGTTCCCGCAACGCTGTTACTCTTGCCCGACAGCTTCTTGAAGCGGTTCGTAAAACGCTTGATTGTAGCTGTAGCCGTATCGTCATCCTCTGTTTTTACTGCCGCCGCAACGATTTTTTTCTGTGAGGTATATGCGAAGTCCGCCAAGGCATCCCCTTGTCTTGTTTCCGAATAGGTCGCACTGAAATAATAATCGTTATTGGTCGTAATAAGCGGATTGGTACTGGAAATCGTGATTGCCGGAATATTGTTTGCTTTTGCGTACTTGCCGGCGATCAGCGTAAGCGTTTCCCCATAGCTGCCGAGAATTACAGAAGGCGAATTCGCGGAAATCAGTTCCTGTATTACCGTCTCGCCCGTGTAAATATCCGACTTGTTGTCTCCGTAAACAAGCTCCACCTTCTTGCCGCAAACGGTAGGATAAAGGTCGTGGGCAAGTTCGATTCCTATGAGTTCCTCGTTGCCCTCTGTCTTATTTTTACCCGAAAGCGGCTCAAAAACCCCTATTTTAATTGTTCTTTCCTGCGCTTCTTTTCCTTCGTCAAAAAACGCGTTTTTGAAGTTGTTGTAAGTCGTGCACGCGCAAAGCCCCGCGGTCAGCGAAACAGTCATGGCGCATGCCAGCACTTTTTTAACTGTTCTGTTCATATCTTATTCCCCTAAATATGCATGTTTTACTCTCTCATCCGAAAGCAGTGCCTTACCCGGTCCTGCCATCGTAATATTCCCCGTCTCCATTACATATGCGTAATCCGAAATCTCAAGTGCGGCATTCGCATTCTGCTCAATCAGCAGTACGTTTACGCCTGCATCTTTGATTTGCCGGATAATTGTGAAAATGTCCTTGATTATCAACGGAGCAAGACCCAGCGAAGGTTCGTCCAGCATCAGAAGTTTCGGTTTGCTCATCAGTGCGCGTCCTACCGCAAGCATCTGCTGCTCGCCGCCTGAAAGCGTCGCACCGAGCTGCCAGGTTCTTTCTTTCAGACGTGGGAAAAGGCTGTATACCCATTCTCTGTCCTTTGCAATCTCGCTCTTATCCTTTCTGAGGTAAGCCCCTGCGGAAAGGTTTTCTTCTACCGTAAGGTCAGGGAAAATCTTACGTCCTTCCGGACAAAGAATAATTCCTTCGCCAACGATATCTTTTGTTTTCATGGATGTAATATCCGTATCGTCCCAGTAAATATGACCTTCCGTCTTGGCTACAAGCCCCATGATTGCCTTAAGCGTTGTGGACTTGCCGGCTCCGTTTGCTCCGATCAGCGAAATAATCTGTCCGTCCGGAACGTCCAGGCTTACGCCGTTCAGTGCGTGAATACCGCCGTAATATACATGTAAATCTCTGATTGCCAACATTATTCATCCACCCCCAAATATGCTTCAATTACCGCAGGGTTGTTCTGAATTTCCTCCGGCGTGCCGTCCGCAATCTGACCGCCGTAGTTCAGTACGTAAATATGGTCGCAAATACCCATGATTACCTGCATATGGTGTTCTATCATCAAAATGCTGAGGTCGAACTCGTCACGGATTCTGCCGATGAAATGCATCAGTTCGTCAGATTCCTGCGGGTTCATGCCTGCCGCCGGTTCATCAAGAAGAAGAATTTTCGGATGTGTTGCAAGTGCTCTTGCAATTTCCAAATGTCTCTGCTTGCCGTAAGGAAGCGATGTTGAAAGGTCATCCTTGTTTTCGTAAAGGTCCACCTTTTTCAGGAGCTTTTCGGCCTCTTCAATCATCTTCTTTTCTTCGACTCTTGCCGTTTTCGACTTGAAAGTTGCTCCGAAGATGCTCTGCTTCTGGTTCATGTGCATAGCAACCAGAACATTTTCAAGCACGGTCATTTCCTTGAACAGTCTGATGTTCTGGAATGTACGCGCAACTCCGAGTTTTGTTACCTTGTCCGGTGTGAGCTTGATCGTCTGCTGATAATCGCCCTGGTGTTTACCCTTATAAGTTGTCGCCATCTTGCCTTTCGGGTAATTTTCTATTTCAACCAATCCGTTAATGTGGACTGCACCGTTTGTCGGCTCGTAAACTCCGGTTACAACATTAAATGCCGTTGTCTTTCCGGCACCGTTCGGTCCGATAAGTCCGACGATTTCGTTCTTGTGGACCTCAAGATTGAGGTTGTCTACTGCCACAACTCCGCCGAACTGCATCGTAATATCGGAGAGCTTTAATACTACTTCATTTGTCATATTACTGCACCTCCTTTTCAAATACTACGACATGGTCGTAAACCGGAAGCGGTGTAAACAGCTTCTCTCCGGCTGCAAGTGCTTCTGCACCCTTTGCCTTTCTCTCTGCTGCCTTAGCTTTTGCTTCTTTCTTAGCTTCCTTCTGCTCCTTGCGTTCGGCAAGCTGTGCTTTTTTCTTTGCAGGCCATGCCTTGGTTCTCTGCGGAAGCGTCTTAAACCAGCGAATGATTCCGTCCCATGAGAATTCCTTGTTGCCCATGATGCCCTTCGCAAAGAAAAGTACAACGAGCATAATCAGAATTGCAAATACAACCTTACGGAAGCCTGCGCGCATGAGTGTAGACTGGATTCCCAGCCACTGCCCCTGGTCGAGACCTCTAAGCAGCCATTCGTTGAGTCCGATAAATATGAAGGCACCGATAACAGAACCGGTGATGGATCCGATACCTCCGATAACTACAATAAGCAGAATTTCGTAAGTCATATTCGTTGTAAATGTCGAAGCGGTTGCGGAATTCTGGAACATTGCCAGAAGTGCTCCGCCGACACCCGCAAAGAAGGATGAAATAACAAATGCAAGTTCTTTATGTTTAAACAGGTTTACGCCCATCGCCTCTGCAGCGATTTCGTCATCGCGAATCGCCTTGAAAGCTCTGCCGTATGTGGAATTAATCAGTAATACGATTAATGCTATGCAAATACCCGAGAAAATAATCGGGAACAATGCCGTTTCGTAAGTTGTGAACTCTCTCAAAATGTTCGAGCCGTTTGTAACCGGTCCGATGGCGTTCCACTGGAATACGGCTCTCAGGATTTCAGCAAATCCAAGCGTTGCAATCGCAAGGTAGTCGGACTTGAGTCTGAGTACCGGAATACCGATCAAGTAAGCGATTCCGCCGGTCAAAAGTCCTGCAAAGATAATCAGAATAAAGATACCCGCATATTCGCCGAGGAAACCGCCGAAGCTTCCTTCTCCGCCGAGCGCATTCATGAGAATTTCCGGAACCGAGAATTTAAAAAGTCCGCCGTTGAAATATTGATAAACCGCATCATGCTGAGCCGCAGGAATCGAGAAAATCGCATAAGCATAAGCTCCGATAAGCATGAAGCCTGCCTGTCCGAGGGAGAAAAGTCCCGTAAAGCCGTTCAGTAAGTTCATTGATACCGCAACCAGTGCAAAAATCGCACCTTTTTTGATTACCGTCATAAGCATATTCCACTGCGATGTCATCGGAATCAGTGTGTCGCCTAAGTACACAAGAACAAGGAACACCAAAATGGCAGCAGCACTGTAGACGGTTTTTTGTTTTTTTGATAATGTCTTTTCCATCTCTGCCCCTCCTTATACCTTGTTGATATCTTTCTCGCCAAAGATTCCCGTAGGCTTAACCATGAGAATAATGATGAGAAGAACGAATGTAAACGCATCCGAGAATGTTGTCCAGCCCGCACCTTTGATAAGGTTTTCGCAAAGTCCGATGACAAATGCACCGACAACCGCGCCCGGAACGGAACCGATTCCCCCGAATACCGCTGCAACGAAAGCCTTCAGTCCCGGCATTGCGCCTGACATCGGGTTAACGCCCGTGTAGTTGGAGAAGAACAGAATCGAACCTACTGCAGCAAGGAATGAACCGATAACGAATGTTACGGCTATAACCCTGTTAATGTCAATACCCATAAGTTCGGATGTTTCAAAATCACGCGAAACCGCACGCATTGCCATGCCGATTTTCGTATGGTTGATGAGCAGAACAAGCAGAACCACAAGTCCGATGGTCAGGAACGGTGTAATAACCGTTACCATCTTCGTATGCGCTCCGAGAACCGTTACGGTCTGCTGAAGGAACGGTATGGACGGATAAGTCTTCGTCAGCCCGCCTGTCACATACAGTGCAATGTTCTGCAGGAAATAGGACACGCCGATTGCAGAAATCATGATTGACATTCTCGGTGCCGAGCGCAGAGGCCTGTAAGCGACTCTCTCAATCGTGCAGCCGAGCACAACCGTAAACGCGATAACGATAATTATGCTTACCCACACAGGAAGCACCGTTACCAAATAAATCATAACCAGTCCGGCCATCATAAACATATCCCCGTGTGCGAAGTTAATCAGCCTGAGAATGCCGTAAACCATAGTATACCCGATTGCGATGAGGGCATACTGACCGCCTACGGAAATTCCCGCCAGGACATATGGCAGCCATTTCGTAATTAATTCCATATTTTAACCTCCAAAATAATCATAAAAGACAGGACGCTTTCGCTCAAAATCGTCCTCTCCTTCATGATTCATCAAAAAATCATGCAAAAAAGAGTTCCCCCATAATACGACGATAAGCGGGAGGAATCATCCCTCCCGCTGTATGCCTGAAGTCATATATAATATGTATCTGATTTCAAAAAGCAAGTCATACTATATTGTTATTATTCGATCGTCTGTGTCTTAACGAATTCCCATTCACCGGTTTCGGTGTTGCAGTGCTTAACAACAGCTTCTGTCTTTTCAGCATCGCCTGTTTCGTTGAACTTAACAGTACCGCATACTCCGCCTTCGTATACGAGGTCAGGAAGAACTGCAAGGATGTCTGCAGGTTCTGCAGAGTTTGCTTTCTTGATTGCTTCAAGAGCAACGAAGTAAGCATCATAACCCATTGCGGATACAGCAGCGATCTGGTCATTGCCGTTGTTGTTAGCCTTAGCTGTGGAATCGGAGTTGATCCATTCTTTGATGCCGTTATCGAAGTCAGGGTTTCCGCCTTCCTGATAGAAAGTAGTAACATTGAGTTCGATGTTCTTGCCCTTAGCAGCTTCGAGAACTACGTTGGAGTCCCAAGTGTCGCCTGCAAGGATTGGCATTCCGAGTTTCTGTGCTTCTGCCTGGTCGATGATAAGAGCAGCAGCTTCGATGGATACCGGTGAGTAGAATACGTCGCATCCCTTAGCCTTAGCGTTTGCTACATAGGATGTGAAGTCAGAGTTGCCCTGTGGGAACTGTTCTTCCACAACTTCACCGCCGAGAGCCTTGAAAGCCTTAACGAAGTAGTTTACAAGACCTACGGAGTAGTCGTCACCGAGCTTGGATAAGCAGTAAGCTTTTCTCTGTCCGTTTTCATATGCGAAGTTTGCAAGTACTGTGCCCTGGAAAGGATCAAGGAAGCAGATACGGAAGTAAACCGGATTGCCTTCTGTTACCTGAGGGTTCGTACAAGTGATTCCGAGTGCAGGCATGCCTGCTTCTTTGAATACCTTGCCTGCTGCGATTGCAACTGCAGAACCGTAAGTTCCGAGTACCATGGATACGCCGGAGGATACGAGGGTCTGAGCAGCGGAGATACCCTTGTTTGTATCGGATTCGTTGTCAGCTGTTACAAGTTCAACCTTGTAAGTTTCTCCGTTGATGTCAACGGTAGGCTGTACTTTGTTTGCGTACTGGATTCCCAGTGTTTCCTGCTTGCCGCCTGCACCGTTGTCTCCGGATGCCGGTTCAAACACACCGATTTTAACTGTGCCTGCATATTCTGCGTCATCATTGCTTCCGCAGCCAACTGCAAACAGAGTGAAAATCATTACGAGTGCTAATAATAAAGCAACTTTCTTTTTCATTCTAATTGTCCTCCTAATTTAATCGGTTACAAATATAGGACGATTATATACCTTCTTGGCACAAAATGCAAGCTTTTTTCGATTTATTGTGTTAAAACAACAAAATATTTTTTCAAAAAATGTTTTTTCGCAATAATTGTTTTCATTTAAAAACATTTTTATCCCGCTTTTCATTCCGGCTGTCTCAATCCGAGTGCGTGGCTTACGGGAAGCGAAAAAACGATTGACTGCGCCTTGCTTTCAAGGCCCGCTTTTTCCATTATCGCTTTCATTATATTGTTTCTTCCCTGTGCCGGCGTGACAAGCAGATGAATTTCTTTCTCGGAAGCGATCGAAAATCCGAAGAACTTCTCGGTATACTCCGCTCCCGTTCCTTTCGCCTTGATTACCGTGCCGCCTGCAGCCCCCGCTCCGCGTGCGGCTTCCATTATCAAATCGCTGTATCCTTCGTTTGCGATTACAAAAATCAGTTCGTGATCTGTTTTAACGGACATTCTTTCCATCCTTTCCGCCTCTTCCTGGCTTTTCTGAGTTGTGTCTACAGCCTGGCCGTCCAGCATATATTCCAGACTTCTTCTGCCTCCTATCGTGTTCAGCGGTACCACCGCAACGATGCCTTTTCCCGGAACATCGATAAACATTTTGCGTTTGAAGGCCTTGAGCAGAGGCAAAAGCCCCGCCCCTGTAACCACGCCGAAAACGATTGCTTTTTCCGATGGGTTGAGGTAAAGGTAATCCAGCATTTCCCTGGATGCCGTCCCCTGCCCGAGCACGATATCCGTCGTAAAAACATTGTTTTCTTGAAACAGATTGATTGCCGTTTCGGTTCTCTCTCTGTCAGTAACGGTAATAACCATATTTAATCCGTCCATGGCAATCCTCCTATAGTTCTATAATATCGTCGTCCGCGTAATCCCGGATGTAATCCTGAATGAGCGAGCGTGCTTTTTCTTCTCTCTTCTTGCGAATCTTGTATTCCACGCCGAGAAGCTGAATCGTTATGAGCGGTGTCATGGCAACCATTGCCACAACTCCGAACGCGTCGCTTACAATCCTGTCCGCACCGCCGATTGCCTCGCAGGCCCCCATTGTAAACGGAAGCAGGAAGGTCGCCGTCATCGGTCCGGAGGCAACTCCTCCCGAGTCAAAGGCGATGGATGTGAAGATCTTCGGCGCCGCAAAGCTGAGTGCGATTGCAAGCACATACCCCGGAACGAGGAAATACATGACGGAAATTCCCGTAAGGACGCGAATCATTGCCAATGCAAGCGAAACGGCAACACCTATGGAAAGAGACAATTCCATGGCTCTTGCCGGAATACTTCCTGCCGTCAGTTCTTCAACCTGCTTGTTGAGCACATGAACCGCCGGCTCCGCTTTTACGATGTAATATCCGATAAGCATTGCGATCGGAAGCAGAATCCAATTATATGTGAGCTCTCCTATCCGATTGCCGATATAATTACCGACCGGCATGAATCCCACATTTACTCCGGTCAGGAAAAGCACCAGGCCGACATAGGTAAATACGAGTCCTATGCTTATGCTTATAAGCTGCCTTTTGGACAGTTTAATGTAAATTGCATTAAAAAGGAAGAAAAAGACGATAATCGGCGCAAGCGCAATCGCCACTTCTTCTATATACTGCGGGAGTGCCCGGATGAACAGCAGAATCATATCCTGCGAATCTTCCATCTCCGGAATCGTAACAGGCACATATGCACCTTCCGTCGGATAGAGCAGTCCAAGTATAAGCACCGCAAGAATCGGTCCGATTGAACAAAGCGCAACCAAACCGAAGCTGTCATCGCCCGCATGTCTGTCGCTTCGTATGGACGAAACACCCACACCAAGAGCCATAATGAACGGAACCGTCATCGGTCCGGTGGTAACTCCGCCCGAGTCAAACGCAACCGCCCAGAAATTCTTCGGTACAAGCATCGCAAGTCCGAACACGATTGCATAAAACACGATGAGCAGCGTATTCAGGCTGATTCCGAAAAGGATTCTCAGCATCGCTATTACCAGAAATACCCCCACGCCAAGCGCAACCGTGCCAATCAGCACAAGGTTCGGCACCGTGGGCACCTGGTTTGCAAGAACCTGAAGGTCAGGCTCTGAAATGGTTATGATTACTCCGAGCAAAAAGCTCACATATACGATGAGCCAAAGCTTCTTCGACTTTGTGATGCAGCTTCCCACCTTGTTTCCGATCGGCGTCATCGCAGTATCCGCTCCGAGCGTAAAAAGAGCCATGCCGATTATCAGCATCGCCGCTCCCGTGAGGAACGATACAAGCATATTGTTCGGAATCGGTGAAACGGTGAAACAAAGCACCATCACTATAAAGGTTATCGGAAGCACGGATGTGAGGGCTTCCCTGAATTTATCCTGCAGCAAATTATGATTGTGCAAACGGAGTCCTCCTTTCGATTGAAACATTGTAAACGGGGTGCGGCCCCTGTGCGTGATGTCGGTCGCGTTTCGTACGATCACGCCGCGTGATGCGTTACCCCATTTTATTATATCTGTATTCTGTGTGCCCTGCCAGATAATTTTTTGTTAAAATGGTGATATCTTCCGCCCGCCGGACACGACGGCTGTGCCGGCATGACGGATTGTCTGATTTTGTGGATTTTTTTGGTTTTAGACAATTGCATCCTGCCACGTTTTGTGATAATATCGAAGTATGAAAGAATCTATCGTCGTGCGTATGCACGAGAATTACAAGGAGGTAACAGAATATGAAATGGGTTTGTTCAGTCTGCGGATATGTTCACGAAGGCGACCAGCCGCCTGCAGAGTGTCCGGTTTGCCATGTTGGCGCAGACAAGTTTAAAAAAGTTGAAGGCGAAATGACTCTTGCTGCTGAGCACGAATACGGTGTTTACGCAAAGACAGTTAAGAATAATCCTGACATCAAGGAAGAAGACAAGAAATACATCTTCGAGCAGCTTATGGCTAACTTCCAGGGCGAATGCTCCGAAGTCGGCATGTACCTTTGTATGGCTCGCATCGCTCACAGAGAAGGCTATCCTGAAATCGGCCTCTACTGGGAAAAAGCAGCTTACGAAGAAGCGGAACACGCTGCGAAGTTTGCGGAATTATTAGGCGAAGATTTAGAGCCGAACATGAAAGCGACTACAAAGGACAACCTCGCTTGGAGAGTTGACTGTGAATTCGGCGCAACTGCAGGCAAATTCGACCTCGCAAAAGTTGCAAAGATGAACAACCTCGACGCCATCCACGACACCGTTCACGAGATGGCACGCGACGAAGCTAGACACGGCAAGGCACTCAAGGGTCTGCTGGACAGATACTTCGGCTAGACATACGTATAAGGATGAGCGCAAGCTGCGGCTTGCGCTTTCTTTTTTTGTAGGGCGGCCGGGATTAGCAAAAACATCCAAAGTGGTTTTTTTAGGGGGTGTTTCGTGTATCGACCGCCCATATGCACCGGGATATGCTTATCTTTTGTCCGGACGGACATTCCTCAAAAAAAACAATCCGTCAAACCGTTGAAATTTCAATGGTATAATTTGTACTCTTTTTTGGTACCCCATCGTCCCCCTCTCCCTCCTGACCGGAAATCTCCGTGAAACAATGAAAATTCCCGTGAAACATGTAGTCCCTACACGAAACAGAGGTCATATATGGCGGTTTGGGTGTTTTTGCTAGCTTCGCGGCGGCGAGCCGCAAAACGCGTCTGAATGACCGCACGCGCATGCCGCTTTATAATGACTATGTCTTTCACCGCATCTACGGAAGCGACACCGAAGAATCGCGCGCGGCGCTCATCGGTCTGCTTAATATTATCCTTGAGCGAAAGGACGACCCGATTCGTCACATTGAAATCACAAACCCGATTGATTTGGGCGAGTGGATACTGGATAAAGACAGCATTATGGACATCAAGGCGAAAACCGATTCCGGTGTGCTTCTGACCATCGAAATGCAGGTCGATAAGCTTACATAATCTCGTTTGTCTTTTCCTCCTTGCACAAAGCCGGCACTGCAGATCTCCTATGCACGGCATACTTCCTCTTTTTTTACGCTTTCTTCTGCTTTTTCACAAGCACTTCTTATCTCTTCGAAAAATCTAAAACTTATGAGAATGTCGGAGGGATCCATCGTTCTGTTTTTTGCTCTTTATCTGCTTTCCGCCTTCGCTTGTCGAATTTTGTCGGAATTTTCCTCGGGGCAATTCCCAGTATATGACTTATATTTGTTTCCATATTATGCTATTATTATCTTACAGAATCTGTATGAATCAGAGCATGCGCGCAGACTCGGAAGATGAGAGGAAAAAATATGGCTAGATACAAGTTCAGCAACAAGCTGATGTTTGCACTCGTCATGCAGGACGAGGAGATTTGTGCGGAATTCGTCCAGCGTCTCTTTCCGGGAAAGAAGGTCAAATCCATCACTTTCCCAAATGACATTAAAATCACACCTGAGAAAACCATTGTTACAGGGGTTCTCTCGAAGTCCGTGCGGCTGAATGTTTTGTTCGAGGGCGAAAAAGAAGTATATGACATTGAAATGCAGGTGGAAAAGGAGCCGGAGCTTCCAAAGCGTTCCCGTTACTATCACACGAGCATGGACACGCACTTCCTGAAGAAAGGCAGAGATTACAAAGACCTCAAGCCAAGCTATGTCATTTTTATCTTCATGAAAGACCCGTTTGAAATGGGCGAAGCAGTCTATCAATTTCAAATGACTGATAAAAATTTACAGTTGCAATTAAACGATGAAACCTATACAATAATCTTAGCAATCAATTGTCCGAAGGGCAAGATTCCGAAAGAACTGGAAACTTTCTTTACCTATGTGAAGTGTGAGGAGGTCGATGAAAATGACGACTTCGTCAAACGCATCCACGAAAAGGTCGAGGAAGTCAACCACGATGCGGAGGTGACACAGATTATGACGATAGAAGAAGAATTGAAGATTCGTTGGCACTATGGATACGATGAGGGCGCTGCACAGAAGCAGCGTGAAATTGCGAAAAGCATGAAGGCGAAAAAAATCCCGACCGCTGACATCGCAGAAATAACCGGGCTTTCTACTGAAGAGGTCGAAAAGTTGTAATTTTAAATAATTGAATTTGTCAAAATAGGAAGCCTGCGTGGGCTTCCTATTTTTGTCTATGTGCATCCACGCGACCGTGCGTGGATGATTTGTAATCTTACTCCACCAGTATCAGGCCGAAGTTATTGCGTCGATATTGTCCTGTGTGATGTCTTTATAATCCACTGTGACTTCCGCTGCCGGACCGTATGTCTCTGCGACGATTTTATCGTAAGCGGATTTATCGACCGGATCCACGGACTTGGTCAGATCCTCGTAAATGTAGTAAACAAGTCCGGTTTTGCTCGTGTCAACAGCGTCAGGATACGGGTTGCCGTCGAAGTCTTCCGGGAAAAATTCCTTGCTCCATGCGTCTATGTAATACTTCATTTCGTATGCGTCTTTGTCTGCGTCATACTTGTAGATTTCGTAAGGCCAGAAATCTCCCGCCAGCCCCTGATTATGGGATGCTCCCACCGTCACATAGCCGTTATCGAAAAAGTCCACAGCCGGAAATTCCGAAAATTCTTCCGTAATCGCATCTTTTTCCTGGTCATACTTAAAGATATAAAAAACCTCGCCGACTACCGGTGCGTTGTTGAAATTAATCAGAAGTTCGTCCATGCCGTCCCCGTCGATATCCGTAATCGCAAATTGGTTATCGCCCCATACGGAGGCCTCATCCCCATCGTTCACATAAAGCTGTTCACCGTTTGGAAAAACGCGGTTATCGAGCATGTTCTGCATCGCTTCCTTATATTTCGCATGACAGGTGATTTGGTCCACCTGCACCTGTGTGCTGCCCGGTTCGACATTTTTGTTGTCATCGCTGTTTCCGCATGCGGCAAGTGTCGTCAGAAGTGTCAGTGCTGCGGTAAGTGCAAATACTTTTTTGAGCATGTTTTTTCTTCTCATTGTAAAATCCCTCTTGTGTAAACTATCAAACGGAGAGCCGGGAGGCTCTCCGCATTTTGCATCTATTGTTAATTTTCGTCTTCTGCCGGTTCAATCGGCGTTACTACAGGTTCTGCGGTCTGCTGCACAGGCGTTACTACAGGTTCTGCAGTCTGCTGATAAACAGGTGGCTGCTGCGGTGCAGCCTGCGGCTGCGGCTGAGCCTGATAGGTCTGCGCTTGTGCCTGAGCCTGCTGCCATGCCGCCTGCTGTGCCTGCTGATATGCAGGATCCACGCCGGCCGGCGGAATATTCCTGAATGTAACAATATTGTTGAGTTTATCCTGCATGAAAATCGGAGCAAGAATTGCTATAAAGATTTCAAACAGTACGCACATAACCGTAATTTCACCCTGAATGCCGTTGTAATATGCCAGCTTGTCGATTCTCTTACAGCTTGCGTAAACCCAGTAAATGATGTAAAACGGAACGAACATGCAAAGCAGAAGCTGAGAAACTCCGCTTCTCGGAGGTTCATTCGGTGTACGGTTTAAGAACTCCGTGGTTCTGTAAATCCAAATAAACTGCCAGATACCGAAAGTGAAAAGCAAGAGCAATACATGCTTAAGCATGTCGCAATAGCCGTCCGGTTTCTGCGGCTGTGCATAATACTGACGTGCCTGTGCCTCGGCCTGAGTGCCGTAAGTCTGCGCACCCGGCTGTGCATATCCGCCCGGTGCCGCATAACTTCCGTCAGGCTGTGCATATGCCTGCTGTGCATATGCCTGCGGCGCGGATGCCGGAAGAAGTTCCGGGTTGAGCACAAGAATTCCGCCTGCACACATTCCCACAAGTTCAAATACAGTCCAGACTACGCCGAAAAACGACATCCCGTATGCACCGTACCAATCATAATCGTAGATTGCATAGCAGATTACAAAGATAATTCTTGCAAACAGAAGGACTGCTGCCGGTACAAACCAAAGGTTCTTAAACAGGTATTTCTTTGCGGAAAACGCTTTCAAAAGGCCGAATGCCAGAGCAAGCGCAAAAGCTGCATATGCAAGGAATTCGAAGAAGCTCGGCAGGAAGCAGAGGAAGTTAAAATTTTCCTCATATACATAGGCATTCCATACAAGATAGTTTCCGTATGAAAATCCCATGATGAGCGATATAAACTGAGAAAGTGCTGCGGCACACGCACCGGCAAAAGCAAGGATTCCAAGCTTTTTGTCCACCTTGTCGAGACCGAGCACCAAAGTTCCGGCTGCCAGTACCAAATATCCGAGCACGCCGACTAAATCTCTGAGAAGGAACGAGACTCCGCCATACCCTTCAATAATGTATCCGAGGTCCTGTACCAAAGATACAAAGTTTCTGATTCCAAGCAAGGCAAACACCACCGTGCCCACAATGCATACAACCAGTTTTGCAGTTGATTTCTGTTGCATAATGATTTCCTCCAAAATTGTTAATTCTTATTGCTAAAATTTCGTATAGATATGTTTATTATAGTGGCAATTCAATGCCGTGTCAACTACACACCCGCAAAAGAAAACGCAATTCCCACCACCGCGGAAAAAGCAATAAAAATGACAGGGTGCAGATTTTTCGTAGGTTTTACGGCGCGCGTAAGGACGAGCAAAACAGCCGCAAGCACAAAAGCTTTGAAGTTCAAAAGGTTTGCGATATTCTCTGTCTCCGCATACAAATCAAGGTTTAAAAACGTAATCTCACACACCAAAACCCCAGCAGCGGCAATCAACGCCGTCGATGCAGGCCGCAGTCCGTAAAAGGCACCTTCGACGAGCTTGTTTCCGCGGAACTTGCCGATTATCGCCATCACAAGGATGACGAGAATGACCCCGGGAATCACAACACCCAGCGTTGCGGCCAGGGCACCCGTAATTCCGCCGACTTCAAAGCCCACATAGGTTGCCATGTTGATTCCGATCGGCCCGGGCGTGGATTCGGAAACCGCAAGCATATCCGCAATCTGTGCACTCGTGCACCAGCCCGTGCGCTCTGCCATGTCCTGTATGAACGGAAGTGCCGCCATGCCGCCGCCGACCGCAAAGAGTCCGATCTTGAGAAATTCATAGAACAGCCGGAGTTGTATCATTTCGATGCACCCCCTTCCTACGCGTCATCCGCATGTGCACCGGATGTTTTGCGCGCCGAAAGCATTGTAATTGCAATTCCAAGGAGCGCCGAAACGACAACGAACAGAATCGGAGTCACATCCAGCAAGAGCGACGCAGTCAGAACCGCCAGGAACAACAGAAGACATTTAATGTCCGCAATCGCGCTTTTCCAAAGTTTGGTTATGGCATTAAAAATCAGCACGCACACGCAGACCCTGATTCCCGCAAAAGCATTTTTGACCGCGGGAACATCTGCAAATGCCGTGAGCACCGTCGCAATAATGGTGATTATAAGAAAGGAAGGAGCGGCCGCGCCAAGTGCAGCAAAGACCGCTCCGATATTGCCTTTTCTGTTTTTTCCGACAAAAGCAAGGGTGTTCACCATCAGAATCCCCGGAAGGCACTGCGCCAGCGCATAATAATCCAGGATTTCCGCTTCGGAATTCCACCCTTTGTTTTCGACTATCTCTCTCTGTAAAATCGGCAGCATCGCATATCCGCCGCCGAACGTCAAGGCTCCCACCTTGGCGGAAGCAATAAAAATCTCAAATAACTCTTTCATCTGTTTTCCCTTGAAACTTGGCTATTTAAGCTATCTGCATCCAAGATTTCTTATGGCGCTTTCGAGTTCCTGCGCCTTTGTAATCTGATTTACCATGCCGCGAAAAGCTGCCGAGCCCGGCAGGCCCTTCAGATACCAGCCGACATGCTTTCGCATCTCGCGAACCGCCGCATACTCGCCTTTCAGCGCAAGGACGTCGCGAAAATGCCTTATCATCATCTGTTTCTTGTCTTCCATGCTCGGGGCAGCAGGCGGCTCAGTACCCTTCCATGCGGCATTCAGTTCTCTGAAAATCCACGGATTTCCGAGTGCGCCGCGTCCGACCATGACAAAATCGCATCCGGTTTCATCCATCATGCTCATTCCGGACGCGCCGTCCGTCACGTCGCCGTTTCCGATGACCGGGATTGATACTGCATGCTTAACGGCGGCGATGACGGCGCGGTCCGCCCGGCCGCTGTAAAACTGTTCGCGCGTCCGGGCGTGGACCGCGACCGCGGCGGCTCCGCCCGCCGCGGCGGCGCGTGCGATTTCCACAGCATTGACGGAAGCCTCGTCCCAGCCTGCACGGATTTTGACCGTCACCGGCTTGCCGGCACCTTTTACCGCAGCTTCCACGAGATCAAAAACAAGCTGCGGATCCTTCATCAAGGCCGAGCCTTCCCCGTTTTTTACGACCTTCGGCACCGGGCAGCCCATATTAATGTCAAAGATTACATTGCCTCGGCCGGCCAGAGTCTCTGCCGCAAATGCCATGATTTCCGGTTCATGCCCAAAAAGCTGGTACGCCACAGGCTCCTCGCCATCTAAGATTTCGAGGAGCCTGCCTGTATTTTTGTCTTTAAACCAAAGCCCCTTTGCACTCACCATTTCGGAGTACACAAGCCCTGCCCCCATTTCGCGGCAGATGCGGCGAAACGGCCCATCGGTAATTCCGGCCATGGGCGCAAGCAGGAAGGGACTGTCAAGTTCAACATTTCCTATTTTTAAAACTTTTGCATTCATATATTTTTTCCAATATATTACTTTATTTTCCTGTTTCCTATTTCTTTGCGTTTTCCATTCTCTGCAGGGCAAGCGCAATCGTAAGACCCGGGATGACACGATTTCCCGTGATTTCCGCACCCAGAAGGTCGTTGATTTTTTTGAGCCTGTACTGAACGGTGTTCGTATGTATGCCCATAAACTCCGCCGTCTTGCCGCTGTTCATGCCCGCATCCAAAGCAAAGGTCTCAAGCGTTTCGAGAAGCTGTCTGGACTTGTTGTCCCCTTCCTTGCGGAACGGGTCCAAAAGATCCATGTAGTTTTTCTTGAGGTGTCCGCCCTGAACCTGGATGTTGATGCAGTTGCTTACAAGCGCAAGTTCGTATTTCGAGAAGACTCTCTTATACGGGAAAATATTTTCGACAAACGCCCAGGTCTCGCCGATCAGCCGGAAGCCGTCCCCGGCTCCTTCGATGCGGTCAACACCGGTTACATGGAAAATACGAACCGTCTTGTTTTCCTTGAGTCTGTCAAAGAAGGAAACGCACACCGCCATCTCTGAAATATCCTCATCTTCTCCGAGTTTTTCGCCGCGCAGCAGAACCGCGTAGCTTTCATTGTCCTCGGTTATCTTGATGATGTTCAGAAGACCTTTTTCCATATATTCGTCGATAATCTCGTCCGCCATGCCGGTTTCAATGCCTCTTGCATAGACCACGGACAAAATATCCGATGCGCGGATTCCCGCCTCCTCGCGAAGGGAATACGCAAGGCTCTTGTTTCCTCTCATGAGTGCCTTGACAAGCTCCGCCTTCGCATCCCGCTCCGGCGTGAACTTCCACATGCCCATTGCAAGCTCTATGATTTCGGCAAGCTTGGTGATTTCGCCCGCCGAATAATTGTCGTCGTTGTCCACGATGAACAAATAATATTTTTCGTTATTGAGATAAAGAAGCCCCCAGTAAGTGAGCACGCCGTTTATCTCGATGAGGCTGTAGATGTGCCCCAGATTCAGCGCAACTTCTCTGCCGCGCCGGATTACTTCGTTTATGGTTGCCTGATGGCGCGTTTCAACCGTGAAAACCGGGTTGAATTCCTCGCTGAGCAGAACAGCCTGGAAGTCGTTGTTCACGGCAGCCTCGTGCAAAGCCTGCTGGAAGCTCGAATGCTTCTCGAAGTTCAGCAGATGGAAAATCGTGTTGTTTATGAGACTGTTCTTGAAATTGTTGCCGTACAGCACCTGCTCCATGACCTCGGCGATGATCTTGGAATAGTCCATGCCCTCGCCGTCTACCATGAGAAGCAGCGGAATTCCCGCCGTGTCGGCAGCCGCGGTTACCTCTTTGTCAACCGGACGCGCGCTTTTCTCTCGCTGGAAAAACACAATCGCCGGAACACCTGCTTTTGCAAGTTCTTTGATTGTTTCGCACTGTGCTTTGGTATCTTTCTTCATTCCCGCAAAAGTCGTGAGAATCATGGTGCCGCTGTTTCCGTTGCAGGCAAGTGCCTCCGCCGGAGTTGCCGCATCCAGTACGGACACGGCTTTGATGCGGTTATCCATATGCTTTTCACCGGCCACTACGATACATTTTCTAAAAGAATCCAACTGCAAGCAGTCTTTAACTGTTACTTTCATCCTTGTCCTCTTCTTCCTGAGGCTTTTCTTCCTCTTCCTGAGGATGCGGCTGATCCGCCTCCGGTGCCTCGTCCTCTCCTAAATAGTCAGAGTCGTATTTCTTGAGTTCTTCCATAAGTCTGCGTTCTTCTTCCTGCCTCAACTCTTCGCGCTCTTTTGCTTCTTTTTCGTCCTGCGCCTTCTTTTCTTCGTCGGCTTTTTCAACGCTTTCTCTCAAATCCTCAGCCGTAATCCTGCCGGTATAGAGGTCTTCGAACTGCTGTCCGTCGATTGTTTCAACAAGCAGAAGTGCCTTTGCAACGCTTTCCAGAACGCTGTCGTGTTCCGTGAGAATACGCATAGCCTCTTCATATGCTTCATCGATGAGACGCTTGATTTCTTCATCGATTTCCTGTGCTGTATGCTCTGAGTAATTCTTGTGAGCGGTAAAATCGTTGCCGAGGAAAACTTCATCGTCCCCACCGTAATTTACCGCGCCAAGCTTATCGCTGAAACCGTATTTTGTAATCATTTCGCGTGCAATTGCCGTAGCCTGCTTGATGTCGCCGGATGCACCGATTGAGATATCGTCGAGCTTGAGTTTTTCCGCAACGCGTCCGCCCATACACGAAACAATATGGTTGTACATCGATGTTTTCGTGTCGAACATCTTGTCGTCTTCCGGAAGGTACATGGTGTATCCGCCGGCTCTTCCTCTCGGAATAATCGTAACTTCGTGAATCGGCATGTGCTTCGGAAGCGTTCTTGCAACGATTGCGTGACCTGCTTCGTGGTATGCCGTAAGTTTCTTTTCTTCGTCGGAAACGACCTTGGACTTCTTCGCAGGTCCCATCTGCACCTTGCGAATTGCCTCCTCGATTTCTTCCATTCGGATATAGCGGCCGTTTCTGCGTGCCGTAATAAGTGCAGCTTCGTTCAGGATATTTTCAAGATCCGCAGGGGTTGAGCCCATGGTTCTTCTTGCCAAAATCTTCGGCGTAACGTCGTCAGCAAGCGGTTTGTTCTTTGCGTGAACTTTGATGATTTCTTCACGGCCTTTTACATCCGGGATTCCGATGACAACCTGTCTGTCGAATCTGCCCGGTCTCAGGAGTGCCGGGTCGAGAATGTCAGGCCGGTTGGTAGCCGCAAGGATGATGATTCCGGAGTTCTCCGCAAATCCATCCATTTCAACGAGAAGCTGGTTGAGCGTCTGTTCTCTTTCGTCATGTCCGCCGCCGATTCCTGCACCTCTCTTACGACCTACGGCATCAATTTCGTCTATGAAAATGATGCACGGAGCGTTTTTCTTCGCCTGTTCAAAAAGGTCTCTTACTCTGGATGCACCCACGCCAACAAACATTTCAACGAAGTCCGAACCGCTGATTGTAAAGAACGGTACGCCCGCTTCGCCGGCTGTGGCTTTGGAAATATAGGTTTTGCCTGTTCCCGGAGGCCCTACAAGCAGAATGCCTTTCGGGATTCTGGCTCCAAGTTCTCTGTATTTTCTTGGGTCTTTCAGGAAGTCAACTACCTCCGAAAGTTCCTGTTTTTCTTCTTCAAGTCCGGCAACATCTTTGAAGGTAACCTTCTTGTCGCCGCCTTTGACCATCTTGGCCCTGGACTTTGCAAACTGGAATGCCTTGCCGTTTCCGCCCTGGTTCATCATGATGTAGAAAAGGAACACGAGTGCTCCAATCATAATGATGTTCGGTATCAACGACCAAAGCCAGGAGCTTGTATCCGGCTTCGGGCTTGAAACGCTCTTTATGGTGCCTTTCTCCATCTGGTCAAAAATGTATGTTTCTTCGAGCCAGTTGATTTCGATTACGGACGGCGCATACGCATAGACCATCGATGACTTGCTTACAAGCCCTCTGAGCGTGGTGCCTTCAATCGAAATTTCACTGATTTTCTCCCCTTTCACAAGTTCCGTGAACTGTGAGAAGGAGACTTCCTTCATGGAAACCTGATCCGATCCCATAAAGCCCTTACAAAAATATGCAAGTGAAATCACGAGCGCAAAAATCAGGATATATACACTTATATTTTTCGAGAATTTTTTCACTTCTTTCCCCTTTCGCTTTGTTTTCTTCAACAAATATTTCGTTGTATTTTAACACAAATTTCATAAAATTTCAAGGATTAATATTGTTTCCGGCACATTATTCGGCGCGTCGTCCGGCCTGAATTCTGCAGAAAACCTGCCCTTTTCGCGGTACTGTCCGCTCGCAAAGTGCGGCGACGGGAGCACCCACAAAATCCGGTTTCCGTATGCCAGCAAATCGATATCGTCGCGCACGCTCTTCGGCACCTTCGCATCCACCAGAAAATCCTGCAGCTTCTTGTGGCGCACCTGCGGCGGAGCCGTGCCCGCGCCTTGGGGCTCGCCTTGGGACTCGCCTTGAGACCGGCCTTGGGTTGAGCCTTGGGGCTCGCCTTGGGACTGGCTCTTGGACGCAATCGCAATCACATCGCCGTCCCTGCGCTTCCTTATGCACACTGAATCCTCTGCGCCCGGCGGCAGTGCGAAAATCCCGACAACCCGCGCGTTCTCGCAGCCGTCTGCGTCCGGTGCACGAGCAATCTTCGATTCTTTCGCATATTCCTCCGCGCTCATAAATCGCATCCTCAGCTGTCTGCCTGCCTCGATTTCAGCTTCCCTGCAAAATCGAATTCGGTCGTAAATCTTATATACCCGGAATCCGTCTGCTAAATCGCACATTGCCGATGGGCTTTGCGAAATCCGCACTTTTTCAATAGCCTCAAGCTGTCCTTCCGTAAGATTTTCTTCCATGCCAACGTCCGCAAGCAGGTAATTGTAAACGCGCATTCGTACCGCTCTGTGCATCTCGTCAAGTTTTGCGGTTCCTACTTCAACGGCGCAGTTCCTGCCGTCTGCGTCTTCCAGAGCCGCTTCATAAGCAGCTCTCGCCTGCTGCGCGAGATAGTCCTTGTCGGCGGCTGCGTTTTTTCCGAGCCGGTTAATCGTTTCTATTATATTGGGATTGAACTTTTCCCTGAGCATCGGCAAAAGTTCAAGTCTTATCTTGTTTCGTGCATAAATTGCCTCGTTGTTAGTATGGTCAATTCGCGGCGATAAATTTCTTGCCTCACAGTACTTTTCGATCTCGTCGCGCGGCACATCAAGAAGCGGTCTGACGATTGCAAACCCTCGCTCATATCGCTTATATGCGATTCCGGCAAGACCGTCCGTTCCGGTGCCTCTGAGCATTCGGAACAAAATCGTTTCCACCTGGTCGTTTGCGTTCTGCGCAACAGCTATTGCGATTTTGTCTGTGGCCGGCACGGATCGTTCCTTCGTGCGATGGGGTTCGAGTTCCCGTGCGATTTCCTGCGCAACTTCCTGCGCCGTCTCAAAGAAGGCATCGTATCTTGCCTTCCTGCCGGCTTCCTCAGAAGTCAGTCCTTCTTCGCGTGCCAGCGCATTGCAATCCACCGTAAATGTCCGGCACGCAAGCCCTCTCTGCCTGCAAAGTTCCTCCACATATTCCTGGTCGCGTTCGGCGTCCCCGGGTCTGAATTTATGGTTCACATGCACCGGGTGAATTCGGAAGTTTTTCACCGCAGAAAGCTCCAAAAGTACATCAAAAAGGCACACCGAATCAGGGCCGCCTGATAGGCCCAAAACAATGTGCGTGCCGTCTTCCAACAGTTCATGCGTTTTTATTGTTTCCAATACTCTTTGTTTCATATCCATATTTGTATTCTATCACAATGTCGCCCTGATTTCCATGTGTTTTCTGTGATTTTAGCGCTCAGAAAAAACGCGATGCCGACCGCTGCCTACATCTCGGACCCATGTTCTCCGGCTCGTCCGCATTCCCGGCAGACCGAGCCTTGCATCAACTTTGCTATGACACAAAAAGAAAGCCGAGGCTCATTTGAAGGTAGAATTACGAAAGAGCCTCGGCCATCATCTATTTATAAATACATGATATCACGCTTTGGAATTAAATTCAAGGTAAATGTTTACATGCGAGGTCGAAAAAGTTTCGACAAATTTCGACAGCTTCAAAAATTTGAAAGGTATGTGGTCGTTGGTTGTCGAGGGGATTTTGGCCGCGAGGGCTCGATTGACGGATGCATTTCGGTTGCGAGGCCTTCGTCGCGGGGCTCCGATTGGCGGATGCCTTTCGGCCGCGAGGCCTTCGTCGCGGGGCTCCAATTGTAAAAAAAATGGATAATTATGCATAAAGTAATATCTTTTTGCCCCAAGCCCCAGAAAGATAGACGCCGGGTGCCCCCGAAAGGGGTGTCCGGTGCATAAAAAAGCATAATCTCATAGTGCGAGATTATGCTTGAAATTTCGTACAAAAATCAAATCGTTGAAATTTCAACGTTTTATTGAGACTCTATTTTTCGGAGCCATCGAGCTCGTGCGGCTTGTCTCTGAGAATCGCCGTTTTGGGTCTCAAAATCCGGGGCCGTTTTCTATCTTTTCGTTGCAAACCGCAAAATGATAGGAAAAAACGGCCATTTTATGCACGCGAGGCCGCCCTGCGATCATTTTATGCAGGCAAAATCTTTATTGCCGCCACCGTCAAGTCATCGCGCTCCCTTTCGCCGTATTGTTTTACGGTCTCGGCAAGTATCCATCGGGCCAGCTTGCGTGCAGAAATGCCTGCGAGTTCCGTCGGAGCGCGTTTCTCCAACAATTCACGCAGCCAAGTGCCGTCGATGCCGCCGTCAATATCGTCGTCGATGGCGGAGTCCATGGCGGCGCCAGCCTCAACGGCGGCCCCGGCTTCGGTTCCGGATTCTGCGGCAGCTTCAACTTGAGTGTTGGTTCCAAAGCCCGAGGCTGGCAAGTCCCGGCCGGCCTCGGTAATGCCGTCTGATACCATAAGTACAATGTCGCCCGGCCGAAGCTGCAGGGCTACGTGTGTGAGCCGTATCTCCGGGATAATTCCGATCGGAAGCGCAGCCTGTTCAAACATCCTGACCTTTCCGTCGCGGAGCACGAATGAGGAGGCTGCGCCCATCTTATAAAACTTCGCCTTTCGCGTGTTTCTGTCTATAATCAGCAGGTCGAGCGTGGCGAAGTTTTCTGCTTTTGCATGCGATACCATGAAGGTGTTCACCTCTTTAATCGCATGCGCCGGGGCCATGCCGCCTTTGAGATTTTTGCGGAGGCGGCTCGTTGCGGCCCGGCTCAAGGCCGCCGCCCTTATCCCTTTTCCCATACCGTCCGACAGGATAAGGGCGAGGCTGCCGTCCGACAGCCCCGAGGAAATCGCGGTGTCACCGCTGATTTCCTCGGCGGCCGCTGTGGCGTATCCAACGCTGACCCGAAAGCCGCAAGGCGCACACGCAGGCCCGGCTGCGGCTTCTGCCAAATGACATCCTGCTCCGGCGGTCTCCGCAGGGCCGCACTCTGCTCCGGCAGGAACTGCCGTTGTGCAGGCGGTCCCGGCATTCAATGCCAAAGCGCCGCCGCTGATATTGTAAATGCTTTTGCTCATAATGGGTTCCCTCAAAGCCAAATTTTGATTCGCCGGCCGAATCTGTCTCGCCGTGCAAATCGGGCTTTGAGAGCATTTTATCATGCCGACGCGTCGGGTTTTGTCGAACTGCGGAGCATACGAATAAAAGCATCCACTGTTGCCGCCACTGCCGCTGCCACACAAAATCCGCCGTAAACCGCAATCGGTACCCAAATGCACACAAACGGCAGGGCGAAAAGCGCCAGACCTACAAACCAATTCAGCGGCGTGTGCATCGTGACGATTTTTCCGTTCATAAAATACCCTGCGATTGCATTCTTGACCTTGAGATATACCACAAAAGCGATGACTGCCCAAAGCCAAAACGGCATTTCGTCCTTATATACCGGCAAAAGGCACACCAACGAGACTGCTGCAAAGAACAAATCCGCAGCTGAGTCCAGCACTTCGCCTGCCCTGCTCGCCGTCCCGGTCTTGCGGGCAACCGTTCCGTCCAGCATGTCGGTCAGCCCGGCCAAAGCGTACACGCAGTAAAATGCCATGCTAAGCGGCTCAAGCAAAAGCAAAATGCCCGAAAGCGCAATCCGCATGCTCGTCAGCACATTCGCAGGTGACACAAGCACGCCCGGCCCTCGGCCCGCCGCCTGCGCACCCTCCGGGATCACTCCCGTCTCCGCTGCCCCTTCCGGGCGGGCGTCCGGCGTGCCGGCTCCATCTATGAGCACGTCCGGTGCGCCGGCTCCATCTATGAGCACGTCCGGTGCTTTAAATTCCGAAGAAGTTTTTTCCGTTTTCATAGGTTGCCTCTGCTGCTTTCTCGTAGCTTATGCCTTTGATTTCGGCGATTTTACGTACTACGAATTCCACATATTCGCTCTTGTTCTGCTTTCCGCGACACGGAACGGGCGTAAGGTACGGTGCATCCGTCTCCGCCATCAAAAACTCCAGTGGAATTGCTTCGACGACATGCACCGTCTTCTTATTATTCTTGTAGGTGAGCGGTCCGTCGACACCAATCGTCGCGCCTGCCTTCACATATTCGATGGCCAGCTCGCGACTTCCGCTGAAGCAGTGGATGTCGACCCTCGCATCGCCGCCGCAGTCGCCGAAGGCGACTGCCCGGTGCGACAGCACCTTGCCGCCCGCCCCCATGATGTCGAACTCGGAAGGGGCGGTCGGCAGGCGGCGTGGTGGAAACCACGATTTTCGCTCGTCAGAAAACGCGCCCTCCTCTTTCAGTATGTCGAACACTTCTTGGTCCGCCTCCCTGGAATGCACCACAATCGGCAGCTTCAGTTCGTTTGCAAGCTGAATCTGCCTGCGAAACCAGTGCCGCTGCACATCGCGCGGTGACAGGTCATAGTGGAAGTCGAGCCCGATTTCGCCGATTGCCTTGACTTTCGGCTCGCTTTGAGCGATTTTGCGAAACTTTTCCAGCATCGCTTCCTCCATCAGCTTTGAATCGTGCGGGTGCATTCCGATGACCGCATAGCACCACGGGTATCGATTTGCGTGCTCGACTGCCAAAAGACTGGAGGGCTCGTCGAAGCCCACATCCATCACCAACCCGACTTCCGAGGCTTCGATTTCCGCTGCCAAAACCGCGCGCTCCTCGTCTGTGAACGAATCATTATTCAAATGTGTATGTGTATCAAACAGCATATTTTTTCCCTCCTGCAATATTTTGCGATGTGAAAAGTTGGACTTTTTTCTCATATTTCTGAATCGTCCAACTTTTCTTCATTTGATTGCGTTTAAAGTCGGCATAATATAGGTGGATTTCGGCCAATTTTGGACGAAATCGCCATCCTATCTAAATTGTCCAACAAAGCTCACCGAAAACAATCATTTTTGTTGGACAATTTTCGGCCACCGATATAAAACTCCAACTTCCGGCATTTCCACCCTGGTTTTTTGACGCTGAAGCGCTCTTTTGTTGGATTTTTTTCGCTGCCGGCCGAAAAAATCCAACTTTTCCGCAGGCACCAGCCAGGGCAGGCACAGACACAAGGCGGGCGCAAGGCAATTATATGAAAAAAATTGTCCGGTTTCGGCGCCCAGCCTAGTATCGGACAATTCTTCACTTATTTCTCGCACGCATGCGAACACGATTTAACATATATATTCCTGCGCCTCGCACGCCCGGCCGCGTGTGCCAACACGCATCAATGTGCGAGCACACATCAAATTACCAGTACGCAACGCTTAGCACGCTTCTTGCGGTCATTCAAGCGGCCCGTCAAACGCGCAAGCGCCTATCTTGGCATGAACCTTGCGACCACCAGATGGCAATCCAAACCACCAGATGGCAATCCAAATGTCACACCAAACGCCATGGCCGCCGCCACGCATCAATGCGTCAGCGCCTTAGCCGACTACTTCGCCGTCCGGTGCACTTGTGGTTACGATTTCGCAGCGGTCGCCGTTGTCGGCAAAGAGCAGCATGCCCTTGGATTCCATGCCTCTGAGCTGGCGCGGCTTGAGGTTCGCAACCACGATAACCTTCTTGCCGACCATTTCTTCCGGTGTGAAGTCCTTTGCAACACCGCTGATAACCTGGCGACGCTCCGTACCCATCTTAATCTGGAAAACAAGAAGCTTGTCAGCCTTCGGATGCTTCTCCGCCTTCTCGATTACGCCTACGCGGAAGTCGATTTTGTCGAAGTCTTCGAATTCGATTGCCGGCTTCAGGTCGAGCGGAATATTTTCCGGTTCTTTGTCTTTCTTCAGAGAAGCGCTGATTGCGTACAGCTCTTCCAGTTCCTTTTCGATGTCCAGTCTCGGGAAGATGGCATCGCCCTTCTTCACCTGCTCCTGATACATCATTTCAAATTCAAACGCATCTTCCCATACCACGTCCGCGTACCAAAGTCCCATCTGCTTGCGGATTTCCTTGGAAGTTGTGTGCATGAACGGGTAGATCAAAATCGAGATGATGCGGATTGCCTCTGCGAGGTTGTGCAGAACCGTGTCCAAAGCAGCCTTTGCTACCGGGTCGGTGTCTGCGGTCTTTGCAAGCACCCAAGGTGCTTTTTCGTCGATATATTTGTTTGCGCGGCGAACAACAATCCAGATTTCTTCCAGTGCCATGTTGAACGCAAACTTGTCCATCTGCTCTTCCACCTTGGAAGCAGCACCGACTGCAACGGCACGGAGATCTGCGTCGATTTCGTCCATTGCCGATGAAACCGCATCCGGAACTGTGCCGCCGTTGTATTTTTCGATCATGGAAACGGTTCTGGAAACGAGGTTTCCGAGGTCGTTTGCCAGGTCATAATTCATTCTCTTAAGCATTACTTCGTTGGTGAAAACACCGTCCTGTCCGAAGGTGTATTCACGAAGCAGGAAATATTTTAAGGCATCGATGCCGTATCTTTCGATAAGAATAACCGGGTCGATAACATCCGAACCCTTGGCAGCTTTGGACTTGGAAACCTTTTCGCCGCCCATGAGGAGCCAGCCGTGACCGCGAACCTGCTTCGGAAGCGGAAGACCTGCACTCATAAGCATTGCCGGCCAGATGATGCTGTGGAATCTTACGATTTCCTTGCCTACAAGATGAACATCAGCAGGCCAGTATTTGTCGTAAAGCTCTGGATCATCCGGATAACCGAGCGCTGTGATATAGTTTGTCAAAGCATCAAGCCATACATAGATTACATGCTTCTCGTCAAGCGGAACCGGGATGCCCCAGTCGAACGTTGAACGGGAAATGCAAAGGTCATCAAGTCCCTGATTGATAAACGAAATCATTTCGTTTCTGCGGCTGTCAGGCTGCAGGAAATCCGGGTTTTTATCAAAAAGCTCAAGCAGTGCCGGAGCGTATTTGGAAAGCTTGAAGAAATAAGCCTCTTCCTTTGCAGGCTGAACGGGTCTGCCGCAGTCTGGGCAGCAGCCGTTTACAAGCTGGCTTTCCGTCCAAAAGCTTTCGCAAGGTGTGCAGTAAAGCCCCTCGTATTCGCCCTTGTAAATATCGCCGTTTTCGTACATTTTCATAAAGATTTCCTGAACGCGCTTGATATGACGCGGTTCGGTCGTTCTGATAAAGTCGTCGTTGGAAATCTCCATCTTCTCCCAAAGCTTCTTGATTCCGTCTACGACTTCGTCAACGTAAGCCTGCGGTGTTACGCCTTTTTCATCCGCAATCGTCTGGATTTTCTGTCCGTGTTCATCGGTTCCCGTAAGGAATCTTACATCATATCCGCAGAGTCTCTTGAATCTTGCCATGGCGTCAGCCATTACCGTGCAATATGTGTGTCCGATGTGCAAGTTGGAACTCGGATAATAAATCGGTGTGGTGATGTAATAAGTTCCTTTGTCTGCTTTCATTCTATTCGTCCTCCTCATTTTCCTGCGGATACGCTTTGGACATGGTTTTGTCCGTCAGCGCGATAAGTGCAATTCCTGCTGCGAGAAAAGCCGCCATGGTTCTTCCCAAAGTCTTTGCTACCTGCTTTCCGCCTGCTTTCTTGGGCTTCTCCGCCTCGATTACTCCTCTTTTCATCCCCTATACCTCCTATGTTCAACATACGCCGCAATCAGCGCCGCGGCCTCATCTTCACTGATATAACTGCTGTTCAAAGATAAATTATAATTTTTGAACTCGCCCCACTTCTGGTCGGTGTGGTAATTATAATAGTTTTGTCTTGCCTTGTCGTATGTAGCGATGATGTCCCGAACCTTTGCAGGATCATCACCGTAAACCTCCGCTGCACGCTTTTCCCTGTCTTCAAGCTCCGCATGGATAAAAACATTCGTAACGCCCGGCATGTCGCGAAGCACATAGTCTGCGCATCTTCCGACGATTACGCCCTCTCCTTTGGAGCCGATTCTCTTGATGGTCTCAAATTGTGCCAGGAAAAGTCTTTCATTGACCGACAGCGGGCTTCCGCTCACGCCCTCGTTGAAGCTGAGTGCGGACGAAAGATTGTAAGCAAAGCTGCTCTTTGCCTTAAGCTCCGTGCCTTCCATCAGCTCTCTCGAATAGCCGCTTTCCTCCGATGCCATATCTAAGATTTCTTTATCATAAAACGGCACTCCCAGTTTGTCGGCAAGCAGTTTGCCGATGATTCTTCCGCCGCTGCCGTACTGACGGCTTATTGTAACCAGTTTTTTCATGTTTCCTCCTCCACAAAAGCCTCGTAAATGGCTCTGATTGCCTTCTCGAAGTCTTTGTTTTCAACCCCTACTATAATGTTCATTTCGCTGGAGCCCTGTTCGATCATACGAATGTTGACTCCCGCCGCGGCAAGTGCCTCAAAAAGCTTTGCTGATACACCTTGTCTGTATGACATTCCGTGACCTACCGTTGCGATCAGTGCCATGTCCTCAAACACATCGATGCTGTCCGGGCGAAGTCTTGTGCGGAATTCGTCCAGCACTTCATCAAGTCTGCCGTTTATGGATTTGTTCGCCATTACGACCGAAACCGTGTCGATTCCGCTCGGCAGGTGCTCGAAGTTGATGTCGTAGTCATCGAGGATGTCGAG
This sequence comes from Bacillota bacterium, assembly GCA_022764365.1. Taxonomy (GTDB): domain Bacteria; phylum Bacillota; class Clostridia; order Peptostreptococcales; family Anaerovoracaceae; genus CAG-238. The sequence goes on along the minus strand of JALERA010000045.1, from coordinate 4,695 downwards.
AATTTTTCTGACGAATCCCCGCTCGCTGCTCATCATGTTCTTGTAAAGCGCCACAACCGTAAAATCACGGTTGCCCGCAATTCCTGTGATAATGTGATTTTGTTCGCTGCGGTAGTCCTCGGAAACCTCGGCAGTAATGAATGTGCCCGGGTCTTCCGGCTGGTTTGTGTTTCGGATGTTAATCGGAACATTTGCCATTCTCGCCGGATAAATCGCATCCTCATGCAGAACGCTCGCGCCCATATACGAAAGTTCTCTAAGTTCCTTGTAGGAAATCGCACGAATCTGCTTCGGATTTTCGACGATTCTCGGGTCCGCCATGAGGAAACCCGAAACATCGGTCCAGTTTTCATACACATCCGCATGCACTGCACGTGCCACAAGCGCTCCCGTTATGTCAGATCCGCCTCTGGAGAATGTCTTGATTTCACCGTCCGGTGTGCTGCCGTAAAATCCCGGAAGTACCGCTCTTTCGTGTTTTGCAAGTTCTTCCGCAAGTGCCTTGTCGGTCTCCTCCGTCAAAAGTCTTCCCTTTTCGTCGAACTTTATCAGGTTTGCCGTATCCACAAAATCATATTCGAGAAAAGCCGCCACAAGCACGGCGTTGAGATATTCGCCCCGCGATGCGATGTAGTCTGCGGAAGGGTTTTTTCTGAGGTTTTCGCGTATTTCCTCGAAATACTTCAGCAGGTCAACCTTCACGCCTAGGTTGATTTCAACCGCCATGTATCTGTCCACAACGACCTGAAAAAGCTGGTCGTACGGCAGATTGTGCTCGATATGCGTTTTGCACAGGTAAAGGATGTCGGTGATCTTGTTGTCTCCCTCGTATCGCTTTCCCGGTGCGGAAACTACAATATATTTTCTGTCCGGGTCCTCCCGGATTATTTCCTTTGTTTTTGTCAGTTGTATCCCGTCTGCCACGGATGAGCCGCCGAATTTTGCGACCTTAATGCCCATAACTCTACCTCCTACTTTGCAAGCCTTGCCTTCCCGTGGGCTTGTCATATATGTATCTTATTATTTTATAACAAAATCTTTGAGATTTCAAGATTTTAGCCTTTGTTCTTTTTGAGATCGTTCAAAAGTTCTTCGTTGAGTGCTCTCTGTGCTTCCGGAATTTCTTCCTGCCGGTCCAGGTCCACAATCTGCGTCACCCACACCCTTGAGCGATACCAGCTCTCCGCAATCGCATCCAGCACGGCTTTCGTGCATGCCGGTGCTCTTTCGCCCGCGCGTATGAGATATACGCGGATAATCATGCCCATGTTTGCCGTTTTGACTTCAAAAACGCTTTCCGTCTGTCCTATTTTCGTCAAGGCTTCGCTGAGGTGGTCCGATACATGCCTCGATACGATGGATTTCCTCTCATTCTCGCACATTACATAAAAAACCGTTGCCGCAATACATGCCAGAATCGTTGATACAATGTCGCCGAACGCATATGCGGTTGCATAGTACATCAGCAGGCCCAGCAGCAAACCCAGCCATTTGATTCTGCCAAGCAAGTCTGCTTTTTTTCTTACGCTTTCCATATTCTTTCCCTCTCCTTTTTTGATATATTTATTATATTCGCAAAGCCTGATTATGGCAATATATCTTTTCATTTTCACGAATATATGTTATACTTCTCCTGTATTGGAGGTAAATGAAATGAATCTTACAAAACCTTTGAATAAATATTTCGATCATACGCTTCTCAAACCGGAAGCGACTGCAGCACAGATTGACAAGCTTTGTGACGAAGCACGCGAGTGGGACTTCTACTCGGTCTGCGTAAACAGCTGTTATGTGTCTCGCTGCACGGACAACCTCAGAGGCACCGATGTGAAGGTTGCCGCTGTCGTGGGTTTTCCGCTCGGTGCCTGCACAAGCGCATCCAAGGCGTTTGAGACCGAAGAGGCTTGCAAAGACGGCGCGCGCGAAGTTGACATGGTTCTCAATGTCGGCATTTTCAAGACCGGCGATTATGATTACATACGCGACGACATCGCAGCGGTTGTGGAAGCCGCTTCCAAGTACGGTGCCATCGTCAAGGTAATCCTCGAAACCTGCCTGCTTTCGGACGACGAAATCGTCGAGGCATGCAAGCTTTCCAAAGAAGCCGGTGCTCACTTCGTCAAAACATCCACGGGATTCAACGCAGGAGGTGCGACCACAGAAGACGTTGCCCTTATGAAAAAAACCGTCGGCGATACTCTTGAAGTCAAGGCAAGCGGAGGCATCCGGGATTATGACACAGCAATGGCTATGATCGAGGCAGGCGCAGACAGAATCGGCGCTTCCGCGTCCGTAGCAATCATGGAGGTATATAATAATGAACATAACTAGAAAAGGAAGTTTCTTCAAAGGCCTGTTCTGCGCACTCATCGCAGTAACCTGCCTTTTCGCTGAAAAAATCGGCTTGGCAGCCCCCGGCGAGGACTGGTGGATTGCCGGCGTGGTTGTAGGCGGCATCGCAGCAATCGCGTACTTCAAGAAATGCTTTGAACGCCGATAGACCGCGCGTGTTGGCTGGATCGCGCGTCGGCTGGGGTGCCCGTGCATAAAACTGCCGATTTTTCCTATCTTTTTGCCATTTGAGCCAAAAAGATAGACGACCTCCCCCTTTTTAACAGACATTCTCGTAAAGCCGTGGGTCTGCTTAAGGTTGGCGCGTGCGTGATTATGCTTTTTTTCGGTTCGGGAGCCCCCTTCGGGGCTCCCAGCTTCTATTTTTGAGCCCGTTTGGCCAAAAAGATATTACTTTATGTATAATTATCCATTTTTTGACATCCGCCCGTTTGAGGGGGCCTCCCTACCATTTTACCGTTCTGTCAAGCTGTTTCTTTTGTTCGGCGGCACTCAGCCGCAGGTAAATCGCCGTGGTATTCAGGCTTTCGTGACCGAGAATATCCGACAGGAGCGCGATGTTCTTGTTTTCTTTCAGAAAAAGTATGGCAAACAAATGCCTGAAAGCATGCGGATGCAGCACCTCTTCGCGGATTTTGTACTTCAATCCGTATTTCTTGATAAGGCAGCCGATTCCCCGCGTTGTGATCTGCTCGCCGAAACGATTCGGAAACAAATAGTTTGAATCGACCGTCTTAAAATACTCCCTGCTCTCTTCTATCAAATGCTTCGGAATCATAATCGTACGGATTTTGCCCTTCGTCCAAAGCGTAAACTCCCCATTTGAAAGGCAGCTTTTTTCCAGTTTTGCGAGCTCCGATGCCCTGCACCCCGTTCCCGCCAGGAATTTCACTATGAAGTAAACCTTCCACTTGCCGTCCGCCGCAAGGTGTTCCAGCAGAGATTTGTACTCCCGCATGGTAATCACATTTTCCACTGACGCATTCTTCTGCATCTTAATTCCTTTGACCTTGCAGTCCGGGCGCCCCGCATAATCGCAGAACACATTCATTGCGACGCATCTGAGTGCCGCGGTTTTGGGCTTGTATTCCCCCATCAGCCACTGCTTGAAATCAATCATATTTTCTTTGCTGAGTTCCTCATATCGCTCGAAAAAAAATCTCACAGCCAAAACATAGCTTTCGATTGTGCTTGCTGACCTTTCCAAATTCATCAAATACTTCTTAAATTCTTCAATTTTGTTTTCCACTGTTACTCTTCTCCCTACTTAATTCTATTTTTTTCCATAACCATGATTAAAAAAAACGCAGCAGCCGATAAACTGCTACGTTCAAATGAAAGACTATTGTATACGATAAATCGTTAAGCGGCAAGCCACTTCTGCATCCGATGTTATAACTTTTCAACCTCTTCCAGTGTCAAGCCTGTATTTTTAGCAATTACATCCATAGGAATGCCATCCAGCTTCAGATTTCTCGCAATTTCATGCTGCTTCTTGGCCTCACCCTCGCTGCGACCCTCGCTGCGGCCCTGTTCGATGCCTAATTCCAAGCCTTTGCGCTCGCGCTCGTTCAACATATACTCGAATGTCATGTACTTCTTCCTCCATCCGTCAGAATTGAACTTCCTGACGCGCTCGTCAATCATGCGCGTCAGCTCTGAAGTCTGGTTTTTCTTCGGGTCGTTCAGATACTCGTAGAAAGACTTCAGTGCCTCCGGAACTTTTTCCGAAGAACATTTTGTGTTCAACACTATTGTATACGATAAGTCGTCAAGCGGCAAGCCTTTTTCCACATCCCACGAGCGGAAAAAATAGACAGGCTCGTCCCGCTTAAAGCGGTCGAAGGTGCAAATGAAGATGACATAACTTGGCTTGAGGTCGTCGTAAGGCCTCCCTTGCTCGAGGAAGTCCAAATCCATGTTGGCATGATAGTATCTTGCCCTCTTGTCAAGCGGTGGACTCTCGCCGGTCTGCATCTTCCTCGACATCGTCAAGAAATGGATGCCGGGAATTCATAATTTTAATTTCGCCAAACTCTTTATCTGGCAGCACAAGTTCCAAAATTCCGCGGCAAATCTTAGGACTTCGCATAACGTTCATAAAGATATTATCATCCGTAAACGGAAGAAAGTCCGGGGAATCATAAATTGAATTATTGTTCTTGCTTTGATCCATAAAAACTCCTTTCTTATCTTTGATTGTTGTGCCAATTCGGCCGGCATTATGTCTTTACTCTCATGATTACGGTAAACTAATTATATCACTCATTGTAAATAAATTCAAGTAATAAAATGTAATTTAATATTTATTTTTCAAGTTATTTTTTTACATTTATACCTTGC
>JALERA010000034.1:0-7653 GCA_022764365.1 Bacillota bacterium | reverse complement strand
GAGGAACTGAGACATCTCGGCAAGGAACTCCGATACAATAAAAAGTTTCCAAAGGGTGCCAATGTGAATTTTTACGAGATAACCGGAAGGGACACTCTCACAGAACTCACATACGAGCGAGGCGTTGAGGACTTTACCATGGCCTGCGGCACAGGCACCGGAAGCGTTGCAGCGGTTCTTACGGAAAAAAATCTTGTAAGCGGAAACGATGTGCATGTAAGTGTGCCCGGGGGAGAATTGTTTATCACAATCAAAAAAGATTTCAAAAACGGCAGTGTGAAGGATATTTTTCTTACCGGACCTACCAACATCGTTGCGGAAGGTGTTGTTACGGACGAAGAACTTTTACTTTAGAATTACTTATTTTTATACCCGAATCGGTGGGATAAAACGCATCGATTCGGGTGTTTTTGCATTATATATTTGCTTTTCTTGCGATTTTCTATTAAAATAGATGTATACATTCCGCGCGGATCTGCCGCGCCGGACCTTAGAAAGGAGCGCCGATGGCACAGTTATACTATAGATACAGCACAATGAACGCCGGAAAGTCCATTGAACTGATTAAAGTTGCATACAATTACGAGGAAAGAGGAAAACATGTTCTGACGCTGATTCCGTCAATCGACAACCGATACGGGACAGGGGTTGTGACCTCCAGAATCGGAATACAGAGAGAAGCGACGATTGTGGGAGATGACACGAATATTTTGGAATTGTTTATGCGCGAAAATGAAAAGCAGAAAATTGACTGCGTACTGATTGACGAGTGCCAGTTCCTCAAAAAGCACCATGTTCAGGAACTGGTTGAAATTGTGGACAGCTTCGATGTTCCGGTGCTTGCTTACGGGCTGAAAAACGACTTCAGGAACGAGCTTTTCGAGGGTTCTTATTATATGCTGATTTATGCGGATAAAATCGAAGAAATCAAGACAATCTGCTGGTGCGGACGCAAGGCGACGATGGTAGCAAGAATTGTGGACGGACAGTTTGTAAAACAGGGCGAGCAGATTGTGGTCGGCGGCAATGATATGTATGTTTCCCTTTGCCGCAAGCATTATAACGACGGCCGTTTGGGACCGGACAGATAAGAACAAGGCGGGAAGATTATGAATTTTGGAATGAGAAATGTGAGAAAAGTGCTGATTATGGCAGTTGTTTTGACGATAAGCATCTGCGGCTTCTTGTGTGCAGATCATGCTTTTGCGGCACAGCTAAGAACCGGTGTTGTCGCAACGACCTCACTCAATGTAAGAAGCGGAGCGGGCATTGAATATAAGCCTACAGGTTTTTTGGCTCTGTATGACAAGGTGACAATCTTGGATGAAACATATGACCGCAACGGCAGCAAATGGTATCACATAAAATATAAGACGACAAAGACGGGTTACGCATCTGCGGACTATATCACGGTTGAAAGCGGCAATGAGTATGTGTATGATGAGAAATTCGAGAATAAGCTGGATACTGAAGGCTTTCCGGAGACATACAAGACATATTTGAGAAAAATACACGCAAATCATCCCGAATGGACCTTTAAAGCAGCACATACCGGACTTTCATGGAACGACGTAATTGAAAAAGAAAGTGCCTTGGGCAAGTCTTTGGTTGCCTCAGGTTCCCCGGCTTCCTGGAAATCAAACGCCTCGGGAGCGTATAACGCAGAAACCGGCAAGTATATTGTTTTTGACAGCGGCGGATGGGTCTGTGCATCGCAGGGAATCATAAAATACTACATGGATCCGAGAAATTTCATGAATGAGGTGGGAATATTTCAATTCTTGACTCATGCTTATGATGCTGAAACACAGACGGCAGCAGGTCTTCGCACCTTGCTTTCCGGCACCTTCATGGATTCCTATCTGGCAGACGAGCCGTCGGCAACTTACACAAGTGTCTTAATGGAAGCCGGGGCGAGAGCGAATGTCAATCCGTATGTACTTGCTTCCATGATTCTTGTCGAACAGGGTTCAAGCGGCAGGGGCAAATCCATCTCGGGCAGCGTGTCCGGATATGAGGGATATTACAATTACTTCAATGTGGGCGCATATCGCAGCGGCAGCATGGATGCCGTTGAGAGAGGCTTGTGGTATGCTTCGCAGGACGGCAGTTATTCGAGACCGTGGAACAGCATACGAAAAGCAATCGAAGGCGGTGCCGAGTTCTACAGCGAAAACTATGTTCAGAGCAGCAAAAATACATTGTATTTCAAGAAATGGAATGTAATGAACGGCATCAGCCAGGTGGCACAGGGGCAGTATATGACCAACGTGCAGGGTGCAGAGAGTGAAGCTGCGGCACTCAGAAACGGGTATGCTTCGGTGCTTGATACCTCGATGACATTCCTGATTCCGGTATACGATAATCTGCCTTCAAAGGCTGCGGCGCTGCCTGCGGACGGGGATGATGAAATCGTCGAAGCGACGGAACCGGAAAAACCGGATACACCGGATAAGCCGGATGAAGAGGCTGCAAATCAGGCGAAGATTCAAAAGTACAAAGACGGACTTGCCAAGACCGAAGTTATCAATCTGAAGGCAGAGGCCGGAAGAGAGAAAGTCAAACTCACTTGGAAAAAATCGGCATCGGGCTATGCTGTGGACACGTATCAGATTTGGCGTTCGGTTAAAAAATCTTCAGGATATGCCAAGATATTCACGTCTTCAAATCCGAAGAGCTGTTATTACATAAATACAAAGGGTTTGTCACCAAATACGACTTACTGGTATAAGGTAAGAGGAGTGAGAACGGTATGCGGCAAGACGCTTTATACGCCGTTCACCAAAATTAAAGTCAAAACGCAAGGGTGATGTTTATGAAAGACATTCTATATTTTTTCAGTGATATGAATGCATTTTCCGTTGCTTTGCGGCTTTTGCTTGCAATGCTGCTGGGAAGTCTGGTGGGCGTGGAGAGAGCCAACAAGAGATATGCCGCAGGAATAAGAACCTTCGCACTTGTGTGCATGGGATCTGCACTTGCAACGATAACGGGACTGTATCTATCGGAAATATCCGCATACCCTGCGGACATCGGCAGAATCCCGGCACAGCTTTTGTGCGGAATCGGATTCCTCGGTGCGGGTACGATTATCGTTACGGACAGGCGGCAGGTCAGAGGCCTTACGACCGCTGCGGGACTTTGGGTCACCGCAGCGATGGGAATTGCAATCGGCGCAGGGTTCATATGGGCGGCGCTGGTATGTTTCGTGCTGATAATTATAACGACGTATTTCATGTATTACATGACAAGACATGTGGAAAATCATACGAGAACCACGGAAATGTACATCGAACTGGAGCAAAAAGCCGTTGAAGTCCTTTTAGATTTTATGAAGTCCGAGGAATATGAAGTAAATTCCATCGAACGCAGAAAAGAGCAGCCGCTTGTTGAGGGTGACATGGTGCTCAGAATCAGAATCGACTTAGGCAAACGGGAAAATCACAAAATGATAATGCACGACATCAAGGCAATTGACGGCGTGCATTATGTGGAAGAGCTATCTTGATTCGGCATATTTGCCCTGCCAGGTATCAAGCAGATGCATCCGCTCATCGATACCGTTTAAAATCGTGCGTTTATTGAAGCTCCACGGCGGATTGATTAAAATGGAGCGGGGCGCATCGCCGGTAAGGCGATGGATTGTGACCTCGGGCGGTATGATTTCGAGGCATTCCACAACCAAATTAACGTATTTTTCAATGGAAGCGAAAGGCTGGTAGTCGGGGTAGAGATATTCCATCTGCGAGCCTTTTACTATATTCAGAAGGTGGAGCTTCATGCCGAACAGCCCCGGGATAGAAGAAACATATCTTACAGAATCCAGCATATCGTCGCGAGATTCGCCCGGAAGTCCCAAAATAAGGTGCACGACGGTTTTTATCCCGCGTGCCGACAGCTGCACCATTGCTTGATCAAAAACGCTCAAATCGTAACATCTGTTTATCAGATTTGCACTGTCTTCGTGTATTGTCTGAAGTCCGAGTTCGACCCAGAGAAAATGGGTTTTGTTGATTTCGGACAGAAGGTCTAGAACTTCTTCGGAAAGACAGTCGGGCCTTGTGCCGATCACGAGTCCTTCAATCTTTGGGTTTTTCAAGACTTCGTTGTATTTTGCGGCGAGTTCGGATACCGGAGCGTAAGTGTTTGTGTGATTCTGAAAGTAGCCGAGATAGCGTGCATGCGGCCATTTGTCCGAAAGCAGGCGGATTTGATCGTCGATATCGGAAGCAAATTCTCCGGAACCGCTGTCGGAACAAAATATACATCCACCCACGCCTTTTGAGCCGTCGCGGTTGGGGCAGGTAAAGCCGCCGTCGATGGCAAGCTTGATGGTTTTTTCGCCGAAAGTCCGTTTCAGCCAGGTGCTTATAGAATGATATCTTTTATCTCCGAAAAGTTTTTGTAAATCTTCATTTAATGCCGTATTCATAGGGATTTTCCTCTTTATATTCGTTCAATTTTGTGGTATAATCTAATGTCATATAATAAATTTAAAATAAAAACCCAAACTTGTCAAGAAAGGAGGCGCGGGAGATGAATACAGAAAAAAAGATGAGCCATGCGGAATGCAGGATCTGCAGTGAGTTTGCCAATCACGGATACTATCCGCAGGAGCCGGAAACCAAGGTTGACAAGAAGCATGTACTGCTCCATTCTTGCTGCGGACCGTGCAGCACGGCATGTATCGAAAGACTTCTGCCGGACTATAAGATAACCGTATTCTTTTACAATCCGAATATCACGGACTCCGAAGAGTACGAAAAACGAAAAGGAGCTCAAATTCAGTTTATCAATGCGTTCAACCGGCGCGTCACGGATGAAGACAAGATTTCATTCATAGAAGGAGAGTATTTGCCGGAGGACTTTTATAAAGTCTGTGCCGGCTACAGCAATGAGCCTGAAGGAGGACTGCGCTGTACCGAATGCTTCCGCTTGAGAATGGAACGAACGGCACAGGTGGCAGCAAGGACCGGAAATCCGATTTTCGGCACCACACTGACGGTAAGCCCGCACAAGAATTATCCGCTTATTTCGGCGCTGGGAACGGAAATTGCCGCACTTTACGGCATTGAGTTTCTCGACGTGGATTTTAAGAAGAAAAACGGATTTCAAAGGAGCATAGAACTCTCCAAGGAATACGGGCTTTACAGGCAGAACTACTGCGGGTGCGAATACTCGAAATGGTATTAGAAACAAAAGACTTTAAATAAATTCACACAAGAGGAGGACAGAATAATGTTACCATTAATTTTACCTGAAAACTACGAATCAGCCATAGATCTTATGGAAAGCCAGAGGGCAATCAAAAAAATCAAAGATTTTTTCCAGCAGGAATTAGCATACGGACTGCAGCTCCGCCGTGTATCGGCACCGCTTTTTGTTGACCCGAAGACCGGTCTCAACGACAACCTGAACGGCACGGAAAGAAGAGTAAGCTTTACCCTTAAGGACATTGACGAACTGGAAGTGGAAGTCGTACAGTCCCTTGCAAAGTGGAAGAGAATGGCGCTCGGCAAATACGGAATCGAGCCCGGACACGGAATCTATACCGACATGAACGCCATCAGAAGAGACGAAGACCTCGACAACCTTCATTCCGTTTATGTTGACCAGTGGGACTGGGAAAAGGTTATCACAAAGGAACAGAGAACCGAAGAATACCTGAAAGAAACGGTAACAACGATTTACAATGCGATTAAGAACTTAGGCGACTATGTAAACAGACTTTACAGAAACATTCAGACGGAAATCCCGAACGAACTCTTCTTTATTACGACGCAGGAACTGGAAGATATGTATCCGGACAAAACCCCGAAGGAAAGAGAAGATGCGATAACCAAGGAGCACGGTGCTGTTTTCATCATGAAAATCGGCGGACAGCTGGCTTCCGGACAGAAGCATGACGGAAGATCCCCGGACTATGACGACTGGGAATTAAACGGCGATATCATCCTTTGGAACGAGGTGCTTGACCGCGCATTCGAGATTTCGTCAATGGGTATCCGTGTTGATGCGGATGCAATGAGACGCCAGCTCGAATTGGCAGGCTGCCCGGAAAGAGCAGAACTTCCGTTCCAGAAAGCAATTTTAAACGATGAACTGCCGTACACAATCGGCGGCGGTATCGGACAGAGCAGACTCTGCATGTTCTTCCTTCGCAAGGCACATATCGGTGAAGTGCAGGCGTCCGTATGGCCGCAGGCAATGATAGACAAATGTGCAGAGAACAACATTTATCTGCTTTAATTGCTTAAATAATCCGAAGTCGGGAAGAATCAGAAATGAAATACATAAATGTAGTAGTCGAAAACAAAAGCAAACATACGGATATGATTTTTACATACAGGGCTTGTGATTCCGGTGCAAAAACCGGGGACTGCGTTCTGATTCCTTTCGGCAGAGGGGATAAGACTAAACGCGGCTTTGTTTTCGGCATCACGGATGAGGCCGACTGCCCCGAAGAGAAACTCAAAGACATACAGGGCATCGACCCAAACCTTTGCCTCAGCGAAGAGATCATTAAGACGGCGGCCTGGATGAAGCAGCGGTATGCCATTACCTATTCCGATGCCATAAATTGTTTTCTGCCGCCGGGAAAACCCGCAGCAGAGGGAAAGCAAAAAGAGCCTTACAAGGATATTGAAGGTAATTACACTCCGCCGGATGCTTTGACCGGCGAACAGCGGACTGCCGCAGATACGATAAAAAATGCAATTGATGAAGGCAGGCAGGAGAATTTCCTGATTCATGGGGTGACCGCAAGCGGGAAAACCCAGGTATATATGGAGGTGATTTCCGAATGCCTTGACAGAGGCAGAACCGCGATTGTTCTGGTACCGGAAATATCGCTTACGGGACAGCTTATCGAAAGGTTTGTCGGAAGGTTCGGCAAGGAAGCGATTGCCGTAATGCATAGCAGGCTTACGCAGCGGGAAAGATATGACGAATGGCAGAGAATCCGCAGCGGAAAGGCCAAAATTGTAATCGGCGCCAGAATGGGTGTCTTTGCGCCGCTTACAAACATCGGGGCAATCATAATGGACGAAGAGCACGAAGCAAGTTATAAGTCCGACATGACCCCGAAGTATGACACCGTGGAAATTGCACTGAAGCGTACGGCAGCGCATGGCGGAGTTCTGGTGCTCGGAAGCGCAACGCCCTCCGTCACTTCATACGAAAGATGCCGTGAGGGGATTTATCACCTTATCACATTGAAAGAACGATACAACAAAACTCCGCTGCCGCATATTGAGATTGTCGACATGCGGGAGGAACTGCGAAGCGGGAACATGACGATTTTCAGCCGCAGGCTGTTTGATGCCGTATCGGATGCACTTCGGGAAGGCGAACAGGTCATTCTCATGCAGAACAGGAGGGGTTATTCGAACTTCGTATCCTGCAGAGAATGCGGTGCTGTCATGAAATGCCCGGAATGCGGAATCTCGCTGGTCTATCACAAGAGCAGCGGATCTTTGGAATGTCATTACTGCGGCAGGAAGTACCGGCTTACGGAGAAATGCCCGGAATGCGGAGGCAGATATCTCAAGCATTTCGGCATCGGAACGGAACAGGTAACAGAGGCTGTAACAAAATATTTTCCGGATGCAGTGACGGCGCGTCTTGACTTTGATACCGTAAAGAAACGCTGCG
>JALERA010000031.1:0-3560 GCA_022764365.1 Bacillota bacterium | reverse complement strand
AAATAGTACGTGATGACACTGCTAAAATCAAGTATATCTATGTTCACACCAATGTTTCTAAACGTTTCTGCCCCATTTGTGATATGCGTATGTACTCAAGGGGCACCAGGCAACGCACAGTTAATCATCCCTTGCTTCAGGACGGTTATGAACTGATAATTTTACTGAAACAACGCAGATGGAGATGCACTAATCCCGCTTGTGGTCTTGAGATGAATGAGGGATTTAACTTTGTAAATCCAAGACGCAGGTTCTCTAATGCCAGCGACTTTCTGATACTTGAAGCCTTCAAAGACTTAAGTAAGTCTGCCAGAGCCATTGCAAAAGATTTTAAATCCTCGGACTCTCATGTTTTGAATGTCTTTGATAAGTCTGAAATTTCATTTTATGCTTCTCCTTCCAAAAATTCAAAATACTGTCCGATTCCTTTTTCCTTGGCCGTCAGGTACACATTCATAGCCGTTACATTGTCCTGAATCGCCATTCCGGTCGTATCGAAAATTGTAATTTCCGCATCATCGGTTCGTCCCGGCTTCTTGCCTGTGAGGATTTCACCGATTTCGGCATAAATGTCCTCTTCCTTGATGATACCGGCAATTACCGCATTTCTGGTTTCGCCCCTGCTGGTGCACTGGGCGATATTATCGTTCACAACCTTTGCATTTGCGAAAATCTTCGGATCCACTTCGTTCTTTCCTGCCATATCGGCACCAACCGCAACAATGTGCGTACCTGCTTTCACAACCTCTGCCGGAAGCAGGAATTCCTTTGACGGGGTTGTTGTGATGATGATGTCTGCGTCTTTTGCGGCATCCTCTACCGTTGCACAGATAATTACTTCTGCTCCTGTTTTAGCTTCTACATCTTTCTTATATTGTGCAAGTTCCGGCGGGTAAGGGCTGAAAGCCTTTACGGTTTTAATATTGCGAACCTTGCAAAGGCCGTATACCTGCATTCTTGCCTGTCCGCCTCCTCCGATGACGCAGACGGTCTTCGCGTCTTTTCTTGCCAAAAGTTCTGAAGAAATTGCTCCTGCCGCACCGGTACGAATTCCGGTAATCAGGCTGCCGTCCATAACGCAGAGCAGTGCCCCTGTCTGTCCGTCAAAAACCTGAATAACGCCAATCATCGTCGGAAGCGTATTTTTCTTTCCGTTGTCAAAGAATCCCGAAGCGGTTTTCACGGAAATGCTTTTATTTCCCTCATTGTAGCAGGATTTTATGTCGGTTTCTCCATTGTATTCAGGCATTTCCATCGAAACGATGTCCGGCTGCTGCACGCGGCCTTCCTCAAACGCACGGTAACCGCCCTTTACTGCTTCGATTACGCCCTCCATCGTCAAGATGCTTTCCACATCATTTTTTCTTAATAATAAAGTTTTCATTGCAAAATTCCTCCTGAAAAAGGTCTTTTATCTATATGTTTTTTCCGAGTTCGTAGGCTTTCTGCGGAATGCTTGTCTTCTTTACATCGTCCGCTGTTGAGCATCCCACGGCCGCGACCACGCCCGGGCCTGCAAGCTTCCAGCCGAAATAGCCGATCATTGCCTTAAAGTTTCCGACAACGCCTTCCACTGCTTCCATTGTATCGTCTCCGAAGGATAAAAGCAATGCTGTTTTCTTCGCGCCTTTCATCTCTGCGTCTTTTGCATAGAAGCGGTCAATCGTAACCTTAAGCTGCCCGCAGATGTCGTTATAGTAAATCGGGGAGGCAAAAATCACAGCATCCGACCCAATTATTTTTTCACTCAGTTCCGTCATGTCATCCTGATAAACGCATCTGCCGCCGTCAGCAAGGCATTTGTCGCATGCCATGCACGGATGAACGCTGCGGTAAGCTGCATCGAAGCGATAAACTTCGTGTCCTGCTTCCTCTGCTCCCCGGATAAATTCGTTTACAAGTACCGCGGAAGTGGGGCTGTCGCATTAACGGAAAATAACCGTTAGGGCGCAGCCCTCTTTCTTTAAGGGTCAGCCTATGAAATAAGACGGAATTTTGCTCCGCCTTTTCTTCATTTTTGTGTACTACAAATAAGAACCGCACCTGCCGTTCTTCTATGTTTCCATCATTTTTTTGTTTTTAAATTATGCAGCTTCTTTTTCGCCCTCTTTCAGTTCATAAAGGTGCAGATCCAGTTTGTCATTTTGTATCCGGCTGTGAAGCCAACCAAGGTTGTGGGCCATCGCATACAAAATATATTCTGCAAATACATTTTCATTTCCTTTGCAAAGAAACCTTGTAAATCCACTGTCGCCCTTAATGTCTGCAAAGCCGCCTTCCGCCTGAATGCTCCGATTCATGCGAAGTTTCTTGCCTTCTTCGGAATGGATCTTGCGGTATTCCTCTTCTCTGAGTTCTTCAAACAATCTTGAGACGGTTAGCTTTTTGTAGCGTTCTTCCAGCGGCTTCTTCCAGTTCTTTCCTGACATGCACTTCTCTTTGTAGGGACAGCCTCCGCATTCGCTACAGGCATATTGTGTTTCTTCGCGTATGTATCCGGAAGCTGTCTTTACCTTGCGGCTGCCGATTCTCTTGATCTCTTTTCCGTTATGGCAGAGGTAGCAGTCTTGTTCTTTGTCATACTGCATATTCTCTTTGCGGCCGATTTCTTTTGCAAATTTCTTTGTCCCGATCTGTTCATAGTTCGCAGGCTTGATGTAGGCCTCGATTCCTTTCGCACGCAGGAAGGACAGATTTTCTTCGCTTTCATACCCTGCATCGCAAACGATCCGTTCAAATGCAAAGGAAAGATCATCTTCCATCTGATTCAGGAATGGCTTCAGTGTCATGACATCGGTTGGATTTGGAAAAATCCCTGCCGCTACGATAAATCCGGAATTTACCGCATGCTGAATGTTGTAGGCCGGTTTTAACTGCCCATTGAGCATATGGTCATCTTTCATGTGCATAAAGGTTGCATCCGGATCCGTCTTTGCATAGCTTCCACGGTCTGCACAGATATGCAGTTTCTTTTCGTACTCTTTCAGCTTTTCCAAGGCAGCCTCCAGCGCCTCAATATCTCTTTGCAGCTGTGTCTTGATGTGACCACGCCCGGAAACAAATTCCAGACTTTCTTCGTTGGCCTTTGCCCTTAGCTTCTTTAAGATTTTCTTCACATGTTTCTTCTTGACCTGTTTTTGCCATAATGGCTTCAGTTCTTGCCTTTGGATGATATCGCCAACCAGAAGTGCTGTTTTCTGCAGAAATCTTGCCTGATGCTTGCTCACAGCTTTTCGCCATACAAAGGTATATCGGTTTGCGGCTGATTCGATTTTCGTACCGTCGATGAACACTTCGGTCGCCGTTACCTGCTCAAGTTCGATTAGAAACTTGGTCATCTGTGCCATAAAGTGACGTGCGCATTTGGCAAAGTGCTTCGTACGAAAACGTGCGATTGCGGCATGATCCGGTGCCTTTCTGCCTTCGAGAAGATACATGTAGTTGATATCCCGCTTGCAATTTTTCTCGATCGTTCTTGACGAGACATCTTTTCTTTCGTGATAGGCATAGAGCATGATCTTGAGCATGATTTCCGGAGACGCGTATTTTTCTGACGGCAT
>JALERA010000001.1:0-27443 GCA_022764365.1 Bacillota bacterium | reverse complement strand
GTTTAACAGAAGGAGTTTTTTTATTCAAACGTGTAACGTTTCCGGAACCACGCGTCCAACGCGTGGTTTTACCTATACAAAAAACAGTGGCCGTAAAATGACCACTGTTTCATGCTAACTGGTATCAGCCCCCACGGAGTGTCCCCACTAAAGTTTGGGAAACCCCGTATGGGTGTCTTTTTGATTTGGTGCGCCATAAGGGACTCGAACCCCTAACCTTCGCATTCGTAGTGCGCGACTCTATCCAATTGAGCTAATGGCGCATATCGAAATGCAGGGAAATGTGTTACGTACATATGCCTTGCATTTCGTACCTTGTTATTATACAAAATATTTTGTGCTTTGTAAAGAGCAAAAATAGAAAAGTTTTATGCTTTGCCCTCCGGATTGCCTTCTCCGCAGTCTTTTTGAAGCTCTGCGTAACGCTTAATTTTCATTGTGCTTGTCTTCTCGAAAGCATCGTCTTTGATTTCAAGCTTTTTGATGCACTTATAGTTTGTCAGCTTGCGGTTCACGAGCTTGATCTGGCTCCAAATAATCTTGTAAATCTCTTCCTCGGTAAAAGGTTTGCTCGGATCCTTACGGGAAGGACCGTGGATTTCCTCGATTACAGCCATGTCCGGAATCACGCGGGCGGTTATGATAAGCTCTTTTTCGCCGGAAACTTCTTTGCCGTATACCATGCACTCTGCAATTTCGGGAACATCCGAAAGCAAAGCCTCGATTTCCTCAGGATAGATGTTTTTGCCATTCTGCGTAACGATTACATTTTTGCTGCGGCCGGTGATGTAAAGGAACCCGTCCTCATCGAGAAAGCCGATATCTCCCGAGTTGAACCAGCCGTCCTTCACGACCTCCGCAGTCGTTTCCGGGTCTTCATAATATCCCAGCATTACGGTTTGACCTTTGATCAAAACCTCACCCTCGCCGCGTTCGTTCGGATTCGATATGCGAATTTCATCCCCGAATACCGCTTTGCCGGCAGAGCCCACTCTGGTGTCAAAGTCCGGTGTAAGCGCCGCAATCGGAGCGGTTTCCGTCAGACCGTAGCCTTGAAGGAATGTTACGCCGATATCTTCAAACCACTTGCCTATCTTAGGATCAAGCGGCGCAGCAGCGGAAACGATAATGCGGAGATTGCCGCCAAGTCCTGCGTATATATCCTTAAATACTTTGCGTTTCACATCGATGCCCACATTACGAAGGCCGTTTGTAAGCCTCATCATTGATTTTACAACGGACTCTTTCTTGCTCTTTTCGATGTTTTTCATGATTTTCTTGTAGAGCGCCTCTATCAGAAGCGGCACCGCAAGAATCGCCGTCGGCTGTGTGGCCTGCATGTCGGATGCCAGATGTTTCAATCCCTGGCAGACAGCAATGGACGCACCGCTTGCCATCGGATAGATAAACCCGATGGTCGATTCATATGTGTGATGCAGCGGCAGAACCGAGAAAAGCCGGTCCTCCGGAGTCAGATAGACATAAGGCGTGATTCCGTTTATGTTTGCCGCCAAATTGCGGTTGCATATCATTACGCCTTTTGCCGCGGAAGTCGTGCCGCTGGTAAAAATCAGCAAAGCAAATGCCTCCGGATCGATTTGTTTTTCCATGAGGCTGTTATCCCCAAGGTCGGTAAACACTTTGCCTTCTTCCGTGAGAAAATCGAATCCCACGGTCGTAAAATGTGCCTTTCCCTGCTTTTCCTTGCCTTCTTTTTCTTTGGTTGGGGCTTCCTCGCTGTACATCTCAATTGTATAGTTTACATTTCCGCAATGCGAAGCCGCCTTTTTAACAAAATCCTTTTTCTTCGGTGTGTGAACAACAGCAACGGCTCCGGAACGTTTTATGAGGTTTTCAAGTTCGTTTTCCGGAAGTTCCTTGTCAACGGGTACTGCAATGCCGGCACCCAGAAGCAATGCCATGTATGCCACATACCATTCATAAGTGGTCTCACCGATTATAATGACTTTATCGGTTTCTTTGATTTTCAAAACACGCGCAAGTGCGGTGCCGAAGTTCACGGCATCGTCTCTGAAATCGCCGTAGGTGATTGTTTCAAAACCTTTTTTCTTGTTAAAAGTTTCGAGCACAAAAGGCCGCTCTGCGTATTTTGTCGTTGAGTTTTCAAAGATTTCTTTTACGGTATTAAAATGTGTCCCCGGATAGCAGGCGCTTCTCGGAATGTCACTTTCGAGGCTGTTTCTGATAAGTTCTTTATGTCTTTTTGCGTATTCGCGCTGAAGTTCTTCCAGCTCCTCAATCTCGCCCATGCGGTATTTCGGAAGCTTGAAATTCGGTATTTTTTTCAAAAGTCTTGCCATATTGTCCCCCTATCTGATAGGCTGCCGGACATTCCTGTCCGCAATATTATTTAAATATTGTATCATTTTTGGGTACGAAAAATCAACCTTTTTAAAGTTTTTCCGTCAAACGGAATGAGCGGATAGAGATAAGAGTTTCCCGTGAGAGTTTTGGTCGATGCCATAACCACGACGACGACGAAAGCCGTCACCACAAGTCCGGCCGCTCCGAAGAAAAATGTTCCGACTAGCATAAAGACCCGGCAGAATTTCATTGCATATGAGAATTCTATGCTCGGCTGCGTAAAGGCAGCAAGCGCAACAACTGCCATGCACAATATCGTCTGCGGAATGAACCAGCCCGATTCAATGCTGAATTCTCCGAGGATCAATGCCCCTATGACGGAAAGCGATGCTCCGAGCGAACTCGGTGTGTTCAGCGACGCAAGTTTCAGACCATCCACTGCAATTTCAAGCAGAATAAACTGCCAGAATATCGGAATCGCGAAATCTTCCGCCGGCACAAAAAAACTCAAAACACGCGGTGTAAACTCTTCGTACTCTGCCATAAGGTAATACACCGGCATCAGAAAAAGAATTACAAAAAAATTCAACAGTTTAATGAATCTGAAATAGTTTCCCGTGATCAGAGGAAAATAATAGTCGTCCACATCCTGAAAAAATTCAAAAATCCCGGTCGGTATGAGCATTACCGTCGGAGAGTTGTCAACGATGATGGCAACCTTTCCTTCATTAATATGTGCCGCAATCACATCCGGACGCTGGGAATATCTGACCTTTGGGAACGGATTTATGCCCGACCCTGCGTCAAATTCCTGCAGCAATTTTTCGAGCATGCTCTGATCGGATACGGTGAGTGCGCTCTTCGTGGCATTTGAAGTGTCACTCTCGTCGATATTTTTTCTACTCTCCTCATCAAAAGGGCTTGCCTTCCTGCTCATCTTTGAAAGCGCGTTTTCCATGCGATGGACGAATTCCATATCCGCACGGTCTTTCATATAGACAAGTGCCACATCGCTCTTGCTCACGCTTCCCACATTATATGCTTTGAAAATCAGGGATTTATCTCTGATTCGTCTGCGGATTAGTCCGATATTGGTCATCAGTGTTTCATTAAATCCGTCCTTGGCACCGCGCAGGGTCTTTTCTTTTTCGGGTTCTTCCACAGCACGCGCCGGGTAATGTCTGGCATCCATAATAATGATCTTGTCAAGTCCTTCTACCACGAGCGGGATCAGCCCGGTGTACATTTTGATAATCGCATCAGCCGGCTTCGTTATCTCAGCTTCCATGAACGGCAGATTCCGTTCCAAAAACTCCTGACTGCTTTTGATTCCCTCCATGGATTCGTCAGGGACGGCGAGGAGGAATTTGAACAGCAGCAGAGCCTTATCGGAGTCGTGCAGCCCGTCCACAAAAAACACAGAGGCCCGCCGTCCTCCGATTATAAGCTTCCGTTCGAGCAAATCAAAGCTTTCGCCGAGGGGAAGCTCCCTTCTGAAAATGTCGAGATATATCTCAAATTTGTTTTTTTCTTTTGTTTCCATTTTATCTCCTTTCGGGGCAGCCCGCAGGGCTGCCTTCCGCTTTCTGCCGCCGCAGCAAATTTATCCTTCTTTATTCTTCCAAAATCTTGCCATTTCATACTTTTGCATATATAATAAAGTGTTGGAATATCGAATAAAAAGGCGGCGTGAACGCAAGGCGGGCGGCGCAAGCTGCGTGCCGCCCGCCCCGCCATAATACGGAGGATAAATATGAATTATGAAAAACTTGCGGAGATTTTGTTTCCGCACATCACCAAAACCCCGGACGATTACGAAAAACTCTATCCCAAGCGCGAGCTGCCTGCGGGCGCAAAAGTAACCAGACTCGGGCCGAGCCCGACAGGCTTTATTCACCTTGGAAACCTTTACGGTGCTTTTGTTGACGAGAGACTGGCGCACCAGTCCGGCGGCAGGTTTTTCCTCAGAATCGAGGATACCGATGACAAGCGTTATGTAGAGGGCGCAGTGGAAGTGATTATCAACTCGCTCCGATTCTTTGGCATCAATTTTGATGAGGGCGCAACGATGGAAGGCGACATCGGCGACTACGGTGACTACACGCAGAGCCACCGCGGCGAGATTTACCGGTGTTTTGCGAAGAAGCTCGTTGCAGAAGGTCACGCATACCCATGCTTCCTGACCGAAGAAGAGATTGCAGACATCCATGCAAAACAGGAAGCGGAAAAAGCAAATCCCGGAATCTACGGCAAGTGGGCGCTCAGCAGAAATCTCACGATGGAAGAAATCGAAGCGAACCTTGCAGCAGGAAAATCCTATGTAATCCGTCTGAAATCCGACGGCGACATGAGCCTGCCGGAAGACCAGATTCGCCGTTTTCAGGTTGAGGACGCAATCCGCGGAACCCTTGACATGCCGGTAAACGATCAGGATACCGTTCTGCTCAAGGCAACCGGAATACCGACTTACCATTTTGCACATGTGGTGGACGACCATCTGATGCGGACAACCCATGTTGTCAGAGGCGCGGAATGGATTCCGTCGCTTCCGATTCATGTGGAGCTTTTCGACAAACTCGGCTGGGAGCCGCCTGTGTACTGCCACACCGCACAGCTTATGAAGCTCGACGAAGAAGGCAACAAGAGAAAACTTTCCAAGAGAAAAGACCCTGAGCTTTCGCTCGACTACTATAGAAATGAAGGCTACCATCCGGCAGCCGTACGCGAATATCTGCTGACGATCCTCAACTCGAACTTCGAAGAGTGGCGCATCGCAAATCCGGACGCGGACATCGACGAGTTTGACTTCACGACAGAGAAGATGAGCAACTCCGGTGCACTTTTTGACCTCAACAAGCTCAACGACATCAGTAAAGATGTTCTGCTCAAAATCCCTGCTGCAGAACTTTTCGACTTCCTCAAATCTTGGTCTGACGAATTCAAGCCGGAGCTGGCCCCGATTTTTGAGGACAGAGCTTACCTCGAGAAAATCCTCGACATCGGCCGCCACGAAGAGAGAAATCCGCGTAAGGATCACATTTATGCACAGCAGATTATCAAGAATATCAGCTATTTCTTTGATGATATGTTTGAAATTGAGGACGAATTCCCGCAGGAAGCCGCAGGAGATGTTTCTGTAATCCTCTCGAAATATCTGGAAACTTACAACCATGCGGATGACCAAGAAGCATGGTTTGGCAAAATCCGCGAAATCACCGCAGAGCTCGGCTATGCTGTAAAGCCAAAGGATTTCAAGAAGAATCCGGATCAGTACAAGGGCCACGTTGGTCATGTCAGCACGGTAATCCGTGTAGCACTCATGGGCCGTCAGCAGTCCCCGGACGTATGGGAAATTCAGCAGATTCTCGGCGAAGAACGCACTCGTGCCCGCCTCGCCAAGTTCATATAGGCGAGAGGCGATTCATACGAAAAGCAATCAAAAAGGAGCATGTCATTATGATATGCTCCCTTCTTATTTCTATTTCTTCGTCGTCACTGAAATCTTTGTAAACGGTGTGTATACAAGCTTGCCGTCCACTCTGCGGATACCGCGGACTTTGTACCAGTAAGTTTTGCCCGGTTCCAATCCCTTGGTATTGATGTAATACTTATGTGACGCACTCGTGCTTGTAAAGATTTTCGTATAGCCCGAAGATTTTTTCGTCGAACGCCAGATTTGATAAGCATCAACACGATAACCTGAATTTGACTTCTTCCAAGTCAGTTTTACACGCTTTCTGCCCACGTCTGCCGCCTTGAGCGAAACCACCTTTGTAGCCTCAATTCCCGCCTTAATCTGTGCATTCTTCACTGCCTCAGCATTGTCCTCATTCGGATCGTCCGGCTTCGTCGGCTGCTCAGGTTCAGGGTCCGGCGTTGGCGCCGGTTCCGGAACATCATTTACAATCGTAAGCGAAATCGTTTTGGTCGCGGTCCCGTATTCGGAAGTTGCAGCCGCATTAATCGTCAGCGTCGTGGTTCCCGCTGCCTTCGGCGTTACCGTGCCGCTCGATGAAACCGATGCCACAGACGGATTGCTGGAAGAATAGGTCAGCTTCGCATCCGCATATTTTGCACTTGCACCGAGCTTATATGCCCCTGCCGATAAGTTTGTGCTCGTTCTTGCGTCGGAAACCGTAATTGACTGCGTTGCTTTGACAATATTGTACTTCACGGTCTTTGTCCCCTGAAGGTTTCCCATAAACGAAACGATAAGATCTGCCTGACCGACCTCGACCGCATTTGCAACCGTGTAGGTGTAATCCAGATTTTCCGTCAGCTTACGCCCCGATGCGTCCGTTACGGTTATGTACGAAGGTTTTGTGACGCTTCCGGTGTATTTGCGGTCTTTCGGCTGCTTAATCGTGATTCCCGAAAGGTCACGGCTCGGCTCGATATGGAACGGAACAAGTTTATAATCCGTATACATGCCCTTTCCGATAATCATTGCGTATGCCGTTCCTGCAGAACTGTTTCCGACATATCGTACATTATAATCAACGCCCTCGGTAAGCTGAACTCCGTTGTGGGATACCGATACGCCCGGCGTGAATGCCGTGCCTGCGGAATATTGATAATTTGAAGCGCCGGTTAAAAACGCTTCACAATCCGCCAGAGATTTATCCGAAATACGCTTCGATTCCTTCGGAAGATACAAGAAGTTGACGTCGGCTCTTCCACCGATGCCGTTTACATTTCCGCCGGAACTGTACTGCCAATAATCGTATTCGTAATCGTAGTTACATGTATTGTAATACTGTGCCACCCAAATCGGATATTCCTGACCAAGCACCTCCCCGTCAACGGTCTTGTTTAAGAAATTAAGATTTGCGTAAAGCCCCGCCTGATAACCGCTCAGCTGTATAAAATCGCAAAATGCCCTTACATTCGCGGTTGCCTGTATCTTTGTAATCGTGCCGCTGGTAAACCTGCCTGATGATACCGGCGAGAATTCATAGTCCATAAAAATCGGAAGATCAAGCTCGTAATCTCCGAGAAGGTCGAGTGTATACTTAGCCTCTGCCCTGGCCTCAAACGTGTTCAAAGCCTGTGAGAAAAAATAGACTCCCACCATCACGCCGGCTGCCTTTGCGGCCTCAATGTTTCTTACAAACC
The DNA here is from genome assembly GCA_022764365.1 of Bacillota bacterium. GTDB lineage: Bacteria > Bacillota > Clostridia > Peptostreptococcales > Anaerovoracaceae > CAG-238. Next base: position 20,003 of record JALERA010000001.1, on the reverse strand, counting down.
AGTCATCGGGCTGCATCCTGCCCGCTTCTCCGTATCCGCGGAATCCGATTCGGATAATTGCAAAATCAACGCCGGCTGCTTTTGCCTTATTCCAGTCGATGCCGTTTTGATAAGTCGACACATCCACCCCATGCATCAATATTCTGTCATCAAACCGGCTGTTATGCGTATAGGTTGTCCCCGTAAAACCGGAAACGCTGCTGCCGGCATAGGCAAAACCTGCCCCAAACACTGTTGTAAATACAAGTGCTGCGGTGAGAACCACCGAAATAATCTTCTTCTTACCCCTTTTTATCATTTTTCTGTATTTTCCCCCTTTGTTTTTTCTTCTTCTTCCAAAACGCGATATGCTACCTTTCCCACCAAAGTCTTAGGCAGTGCATCGCGGAAACGAATTTCTCTTGGCATAGCATACTTCGCCATATGCTTTTCACAATATTTAAGCAGAATTTCTCGTGCCTCATTTTCCGAAACTTTTACATCCGGCTTAAGAACCACGTATGCCACGACCTTCTGCATTTTGAGCGGATCCGGAACACCGATTACGCAGCTCATATGTACGAGCTCATGTGCATCCAGAGCATTCTCAATCTGTGACGGATAAACGTTGTATCCGCTGGTTATTATCATTCTCTTAATTCTTTGTTTGAAATATATGAAGCCTTCGTCGTCCATAATGCCCAAATCACCGGTATGAACCCATGTAAGCCCGTCCGCATGCTTTCTGAGCGTGTCCGCCGTTTCCTTCGGGTTGTTAATGTATTCCATCATTACGGTCGGACCGGAAAGACAAATCTCGCCCTCTTCACCGTAAGGAACTTCCTCTTCCGTGCCCGGTTTCACAATCTTATAATAAGTGTCCGGGAACGGCAGTCCTATGCTTCCTTCCTTTGCCGTATGAATCGGCGTAAGGCAGCTTGCCGTTACGCACTCTGTTGTGCCGTAGCCTTCTCTCACATGGATGCTGGCGTTGTGCTGCTCAAGGAAAGCATCAAAACGCTTTTTCAGTTCAATCGAGAGGGAATCCCCACCGCTGAAAACACCTTTCAAGCAGGAGAGATCAACACGATTAAGGGTTTTAAGCCGAAGCAGTGTTTCGTAAAGGGTCGGCACTCCGGCAATGAAATTCGGCTTATGCTTCTTGAGAAGCTTCGCATAGCTTTCCGGATTGAAACGCGGTATCAGTAAGCATCTGCCGCCGCTGGAAAGCATGGAGTGAATGCATACGCCAAGTCCGAAACCATGGAAAATCGGCATAACCGCAAGCATTTTATCGCCCGGTTTAAACATTGGATTCGTTGCGATAATCTGCTGTCCGAGCGCATTGAAGTTGAGGTTCGAAAGCAGAATCCCCTTCATGGTTCCCGTGGTTCCGCCGCTGTAGAGTATCGCCGCCGGATCCTGTGCGGTTCTCACCGCATGGAAAGGTCCGTGATAATTGTTCCCGTCGCGTAAGAATTTTTCCCACCATACGATTTCGGCATTTTCCGGAACTTTCTTTATTTTGCGGCCCTCCGCAAGATAGTATCCTTTTCTCTTCACAGGGCTCAGCACATCCTTTATACTTGTGAGAATCAAGCTTCTGAGCAGCACATTGCCGCGGATGTTCTCAAACTTGCCGTAGAACTGGTCGAGTGTCAGGCAGACAACACTGGATGCCTGCTTAAGGCAGAATTCGATTTCCTTCTCGCCCGAAAGCGGGTGCACCATGTTCGCAATCGCTCCTATCTTATTCACTGCGTAAAACATGATAACAGCCTGCGGTGCGTTTGGCATGCATATGGTAACGCTTTCGCCTTCTTTCACTCCGATTGCCGCAAGTGCCCTTGCACATTCATCAACTTTGTTGATAAAATCTCTGTATTTCACTTTACCACCCATAAAGTCATAGGCAATGTAATCCGGGTAGTTTGTTGAAATCTCCGCAAGCTTGTCGTACATTGACCCTTGGAAATAATTCAAATGCGCCGGAACACCTTCAAGATGATCAATCCAAGGTGTCTTGACTTCATGAATTTCACAAGGTTTTTTCAGTTTAACTTCTTTCATAATCAACTTCCTCCTTTGCTGCCGTTTCAAGTAGCTCCGGATTTGCGAGCAGGTATTTCAGCAGCTTAACCGTTTTAGAATAATAGTATCCGTCGGCGATTCTCTCGTCGAGAGTAATGCCTATCGGCATGGTGTCTTTCATCGACATGTTTCCGTCATCGTCGTAAATCGGACTCTTTTTCTTTTGACCCAAAACGATGAAAAGAGAATTCGTCCCCCAGTTGCACAAGTGATGATATCCCGCTTTCAAGCCGATTGAACCCAAATTCGTTATAAAACATGTGGCATGGTTCGGATCCGTTTTTATCAGGGAATACGGAACCTTGCCATAGTAGTCCAGTCTGTGAAGAACCCACATCACTATGCGCAGCAGCCAACGCGGCATCTTCGTAAATGCATCCATTCCCGCTGTCGAATTATCGATTTTTTCGCTTCTGCACTCATTTATCTCTGCCGAAATTTTTCTGTGCACATCATCGATGGTCGTTTCTCCGTCAAACTCCATGAAGGCAAGCGCCTCCGCTCCGTTGTCACTAAATTTTTTCTTGACTACGAAAGCGAGAGAAAGCGTGTTTCTCTGATACATTCTGCCGCCTTTGACAAATCTGTTCATCTTCGGCCTGAGCGTTATCGTCTTGACGAGTGCTGCAAGCAAAACATGAAAAAGTTTGTACTCTTCTTCTCCGTCAGCCAGTTTTGCATTTTTTTCTGCCAGATATTTTTCGATATTTTCAAGTTCGATGCTTTCCTGTATAAAGGCCTCGTTGTCGGCACGGTTCGGGTAAAGATACGGCATGAAGGCATGCATCGCATCTATGTTTCGAAGCCACGTTCCGTCCCTTCTGTCGCCTCTTCTTTTCTTCTTTTTTTCCATAAACAATCTCCTTTGCCCCCTGCATTTTCCCACAAAAAACAATAAAAGGGCTTATTCCGAGTTATGCAGCTCAGAAAATACCCTTCTATTTTATCATTTTTGACCCGTCATTTCTACTTTTTTCGGGATATTTTATATTTATTTGGCCTTAAATGCCTTCCAATATTTGCTATACAGATCATCGGCTTCGTGCCCGAGGTTTGCAAGCGTCTCGCATCGTGCCAGAATCTCATCCGACGGATTGAGAATCGGATTGTCCGTGAGGTCGAGAATTTCCTTGTTTGGTATCCCGTATGTAAGATACTCGAAATTGATTCTCGCAATATCGCCTCGCAGCATAAAGTTAATCCAGTCTTCCGCAGCCTTTTTGTGATTTACCGCCCGCGGGATTGCCCAGCAGTCCGTCCAAACTTCGGAGCCCTCATCAGGCACCACATAATCGAGTCTGTCGTTTTCATCCATCGCATAGATGACATCTCCGGATGTAATGACCGCAAGCGTTGCGGAATCGCCGATCATAAGGTCTCTCGCATTGTCGTTTGCGTAGCTGTAAACTTTCGGTTTCTGCTCTATGAGAAGGTCCGTGATCTCTTTAAGCTCGTTTTCATCCGTCGTATTCATGGAATATCCGAGGATTTTTCCGGAAACCATGAATGCCTCCCTGATGGAGTTCGGCATGATAACCTCGCCCGCATACTCGTCGGACCAAAGCTGCTTCCAGCTGTTTATCTCACCGTGAACCGCATCCACATTATAGATAATGCCGTAGGTTCCCCATGTGTGCGGCACGCTGTACTTCATGCCCGGGTCGAAATCGTTGATAAACGATTTGACATTATCGGTCAGATTTTCAATATTCGGTACATTCTCGAAATTAATTTCCGCAAGGAGTCCTTCCTTACGCATCTTATCGATCATGTAGTCCGACGCACAGACGACATCATATTCCGCCGTTGAGTTTTTGATTACCGGATACATTTCCTCGTTTGTGTCGAAATAGTCAATGATCACCTCATATCCGGTTTCCTCTTCAAACTTATCAACAAGTTCCGGGTCAATATAATCACCGAAACAGTATACATAAACCTGTCCTTGATCCTGTGCCCCCACAAGGGAACCTGCATATCGGTTGAGTCCGAGAACGCACACAAGGAAAACAAGCGCAAGCACAATCGCTTTTTTTGTGGTAATTCCACCCTTCTGAGAATAGTAATCATCCTTCTTGCGTCTGTTTCCCGACATGAAGTTCACGACAACAAGAACCAGCAGAACCGTGACGAAAATAACGGTCGAAAGCGCGTACAGCGTCGGTCTTACGCCGATTTTCACCTGGCTGTAAATGAGAGTGGACAGCGTATTTATTCCCGCTCCCCTCGTAAAATGCGTAATTACAAAATCGTCAACCGACATTGTAAAGGAAAGCAGGAAACCTGAAACGATTCCCGGCATAATATCCGGAAGCACCACCTTAAAAAATGCATATACCGGCGTTGCCCCAAGATCGAGAGCCGCCTCGTAGGTATGATTCTCGAGTTGTTTGAACTTCGGCATTACCGACAGTATCACATATGGGATACAGAAAGTGATGTGTGCAAAAAGCACCGTACCGTAGCTCAGGCTGATTCCGAACATCAGGAAACTCATCATAATCGAGATTCCGGTAACGATATCCGCATTCAGAAGCGGGATGTTGTTCATCCCCATGTAAAACGAACGCTTCCGCTCGCTCATGGTATTCAGTCCGATGCAAGCCAGCACTCCGACCAGAGTGGCGATTACCGATGCCCAAAGCGCTATCGTAAGCGTATTGCCGAGTGCCTCCATGATTTCCTGATTACGAAGCATTTCGCCGTACCACTTGGTGGAAAATCCCTGCCATGCGTTCATGCTCTTTCCGGAGTTGAACGACAAAACCATCAGTGTGCCGATTGGAAGGTACAGGAACACAACGATGAGGACAAGGTAAAAGATTTTGAGGAATTTTTTCATATCATATTGCCCTCCCCGTTTCTGTCAAATTTTTCGATAAATGCCATGCTGATTACGATAAAAATCATCATAACAAGGGAAAGTCCCGAGCCCAGATTCCAGTTGGAACTTGCAGTAAACTCCTGCTCGATAATATTTCCGATGAGGTTTACCTTGCCGCCTCCAAGCATATTCGAGATTGCAAAGGTCGTAAGCGACGGCACGAAAACCATCGTCACACCGCTGACGATTCCCGGCACCGAAAGCGGTACGATGACCTTGCGGAGAACAAGCGATTTGCTTGCGCCGAGGTCGTATGCCGCCTCAATCAGATTGTTGTCTATTTTGATGAGTGCATTGTAAATCGGCAGTATCATAAACGGCAGATAGTCATAGACCATGCCGAGGATTACCGCTGCGGGCGTATTGATTATGTTGAGTGCCGGAAGTCCGATTCCCGCCAGCATTCCGTTTATAATGCCGTTCTTTTCAAGCAGCACCTGCCATGCCATCGTCCGAAGCAGGAAATTCATCCACATAGGCAGGATGAACACAAATACCATAAATCCTTTCTTGCCGAGTTTGCTGTCTTTTAACGCAAGTCCCAGCGGAAAAGCAAGTAGCAGGCAGATAACCGTGCTCGCAAAGGCCAGCAGCAGGGAAAGTCCAAGAGCCTTGGCATGTTCTCCCGTTGCGATCGCAACAAGGTTCGCCAATGTAAACGCTCCGCTTCTGTCCGTCATGCCGTAATAGGCGATTACACATGCGGGAATCAACGTTCCGCATATCATAAAGGCTATGAACGGCGCGGAAAAAAATCTCTTTGTCATTCGAAATCCTCCAATGTAATCGCTTCTTCGTCCTCTGACTGTGGTTTATTCATAATCTGTATATTTTCGGGAGTCACGCGGATGGAAACCTTTTCTCCCACCGGGTAGCTCGTTGTGTTTTGCGCAAGCCATTCAAATCCGCCGGCCTCGATGCACATTTCGTAATGAACACCGATGAAGACATTCGATGTCACAACGCCGTCCATGATCCCGCTGCCCGGCTTTCCGATAATAATATCCTCCGGCCGGATTACAACGTCAACCGGCTTTTTTCTGCCAAATCCTTCGTCGATACAAGGGAAAATGTGTTCGCAGATTTTTACTACGCGGTCTTCCATCATCACACCGTCGATAATGTTGCTGTCGCCGATAAAGTCCGCAACAAAGGCGTTTTCCGGTTCGTTGTAAATTTCCTCCGGTGTTCCCATCTGCTGGATGTATCCCTGATTCATGACAACGACTTTGTCCGACATCGTGAGTGCCTCTTCCTGATCGTGGGTGACATAAAGGAATGTAATGCCCAGCTCATTCTTCAATCGAATCAGTTCGTACTGCATCTCCTGTCTGAGCTTCAGGTCAAGTGCTCCGAGCGGCTCGTCAAGCAGCAAAACTCTCGGCTCGTTCACAATCGCTCGTGCGATGGCGATTCTCTGCTGCTGTCCGCCGGAAAGCGAATCCACCGAGCGTTTCTCGTAACCGCTGAGATTTACAAGCTTGAGTGCATACTTAATCTTGTCATTTATGTAGTCCTGACTTTTGCCGCTTATCTTCAGTCCGAAAGCAATGTTTTCGGCTATATTCATATGAGGAAAAAGCGCGTATTTCTGAAAAACGGTATTAATCTGGCGTTTATTTGCCGCAAGATTCGTAATATCCTCACCCTGAAAGAGTACCTTGCCCGTATCCGGGGTCGTAAACCCGCCCAGAATTCGCAGTGTGGTTGTCTTTCCGCATCCGGAAGGTCCGAGCAAAGTAATAAACTCATTTTCCTTTATCTTTAAGTTGAATTCGTCAAGCACCAGCTCTCCGTCATAAGATTTTGAAATGTCAATCAGTTCAATCAATGCCATTTTTCTTTTAGAAACTCGGCGGTACGCTTACCCACAGAATTTCAGCTCCTTTCTTCGAAGTAATGTAGTGCTTTTTGTCGGGAGTGTAATAAAACGACTCTCCCGCCTTGGCTTTCAAGCGTTCTTTGCCAAGGGTAATAACGATTTCGCCTTTCAAGACATATCCGAATTCCTCGCCTTCATGCGGGTTGTCGGGATAGGTGCTTCCTCCCGCCGCTAGCGTAAGTCTGATCGGCTCCATCATGTTTTTCTGTGCATTCGGGATAATCCACTCGGTCATGCTTCCGAGCTCGTCATCCGTTTTTTCAAAATAATCCTCCGGTCCGAAAACCTTCTGCACATGGGAATCTTCCTCTGAAAAAAACTCGCTCAGCGTCGTCCCCAGGCACTGCAGAATATCCTCAAGCGTCGCAATCGAAGGCGAGGTGACATCATTTTCGAGCTGCGAAATAAAGCCTTTCGAAAGCTCGCTTCTGTCTGCCAGTTCCTCCTGCGTCAAACCGTTCAGCATTCGCAATTGTTTAATTTTCGGTCCGATATCCATAATTATCTCCGTTTCGTTATAATAAACTTTAAGTTTAGTATTTCTAAACTGAATCGCAATAATAATTATACAGTATTTTTTCAAAAAATCAAGACTTTTTGCGTAAAGAGTGCTATAATCGACAATATGCACCTGCGGTGCTGCTATTTTTTCAGATTGGAAGGCATAATACACATGGTTTTGGTTATCAATAAAGTTTTGGCAATATTTTTACTCATCGCTGCGGGATACTTTGTGGGGAAAATCAAGGTTCTCCCCGACGGAGCCGACAAAACGCTCAACATTCTTCTGATACAAATAATCACTCCGTGCATGATTCTCTCTTCCATAACATCAAAGGAACTGACGGACGACACTTTCACTGCGACGATTCAAACGCTTGTCGGTGCTGCTTTGTTTTTCGTTTTGGCCGGAATCGTAGGCTTTCTGTTTTCGAAATATGTTCTTCGCATTCGGCGAGGCGCAGAAGTCGGTGTCTGGGCGTATTCCTTCGGTTCCGTAAACACGGGATTTATGGGTTTTCCGGTGACTCTTGCTCTTTTCGGGCAGGATATCTTCTACCTGATTGTAATGCACAATGTCGTGCTGACCGTTTATCTGTATTCGGCCGGTCCGTCCATGATTAAAATCGGTGAGAAACACTCCGAAACGGCCTCCGTTTCCTCTGAGCAAAATCGCCTGAAGACTTTTTTCAAATCGTTTGCAAATCCAAATGCCGTCGCAAGTCTCATTGCACTTATCATGCTCTTTTGCGGGCTGCATCTTCCGACGACACTCTTTGAGTCCGTCAAAACCCTTGGCGACGCTACGATTCCGCTTTCCATGCTGCTTGTCGGCATTCAGCTTTCGGAAAGCGATCTTTTGTCAATTATAAAAAACGGCAAGATTCTCGCATTTTCACTTGTAAAAATGCTTCTTCTTCCCGTTCTTGTTTTCTTATGTGTAAACTGGCTGCCGCTGTCGGCTTATGTCAAGACTGCACTCATTTTCGCTGCTGTCTTTCCGTCGGCGGTTGCGACTGCCCCGGTTTGTGCGATGGAGGGCAAAGATTCTCTTACCGCAGCGAAACTCGTTGCGATTACAACGCTTCTGTCCGTTGCAACAATCCCTCTGTTTGCAATGTTCCTGACAGATTTCTACCTTGGCTGAGCCGGGCACATTCCGGATTCTCCGAGTTCCGGCTATATCAGCTGATAAAACAGCCCCTGCTGCGTGCTGTACCACACAAGCATTCCGTGCCCGCGTTTCGGAATGCGAATCTGCAGATCCCATTCCGGGTACGCTTTATACATATGAAGCTGATCTCCGGTGAGAAAAGCGACGAAAGAGATATAGTCGTCCTTCCTCATCGGGTGTGCGCTTGTAATATACCAGTCATCCTCGACGGTTTCCACACAGATGGAAGCCGCCTTTTTTTCTTCTTCCGTGACATCTTCTCCGTTTATTTTACGCGGCTCAATTGCTTCGAGCTTCCTGCCACAGCAGCTGATTTCGGCGTTTCCCGTACAGACCGTCACATTGCCGCATATCGGGCATACATAAAACTTGCTCTTTTTCATATTACCTCCCACAAAATCATTCTCCGCAAGGCTTCCGCCAAGCACTTTTTCCATATCGACGCAAAAGTACTTTGCAAGCTCTCTCAGGAGGCTGATGTCCGGACAGCCCGCGCCACGTTCCCACTTTGACACGGTTTTGTCACTTATGTTCAGTTCGTCCGCGAGCTCTTTCTGCGTAAGCCTGCGCTCTGTGCGCAGTTCATATATCACTTTTCCGATTTTTTCGTAATCCATCGTTTCCTCCTTTCAACGGATTCAGTATACTTCAGCCCGGCTGCCGGCGCAATCGACGCTGCGTAGAGGAGGTGCCTCTCCTCGTTATCTTACGTATTATCTTAAGTATCGTCTGTCCCAATTATACAATAAACACAAAAACAATTCCACAAAAACAGAGGGCCGAAGCCCTCTGTTCAAAGTCATTATTCAAGTATATCTTTTCTTGTAAGGTTGATTCTGTTCTGGTTGTCGATTTCGAACACCTTAACTCTTACGGTGTCGCCGACATTCATAACGTCTTCTACCTTTTCCACTCTTTCCTTTGCCATTCTGGAGATGTGAAGGAGTCCTTCCTTGCCCGGAAGAATTTCAATGAAGGCACCTACGGAACCCTTTGCAGTGCTGAGGATTCTTGTAACCTTACCTTCGTAGATTTCTCCGACTTCGACATCCTTGGTGAGGATTTCGATTTCGTGCTTGCAGGCTTCGGTATTTGCGGCGTCCGTTCCATAGATGGAAACCAGACCTTCGTCGTTGATGTCAATCTTAACATCGTACTTTTCAACGAGTCCGTTGATTGTTTCACCACCCTTGCCGATGACGATTCTGATCTTGTCAGGGTTAATCATCATGGAAAGCGCACGCGGTGCGTACTTGGACATTTCCGGACGCGGAGCAGGGATTTCTTCGAGCATCTTGCCCATGATGAACATTCTGCCTTCCTTCGCCTGTCTGAGTGCCTTTTCGAGAATGTCACGGGATAAGCCATGAACCTTGATATCCATCTGGATTGCCGTTACGCCGACTTCCGTACCCGTTACCTTGAAGTCCATATCGCCCAGGAAGTCTTCCATACCCTGGATGTCGCTCAAAATTGCGAATTCGGAGGAACCGTCTTCCTTAACTCTTTCAATCAATCCCATTGCGATACCTGCAACCGGTCTCTTAATCGGAACACCTGCATCCATAAGTGCAAGACAGGATCCGCATGTGGAACCCATGGATGTGGAGCCGTTTGATGACAATACATCGGATACGACACGAATTGCATAAGGGAATTCTTCAACCGGCGGAATAACCGGAATCAAAGCTCTTTCAGCAAGCGCACCGTGGCCGATTTCTCTTCTGCCCGGTGAGCGAGGCGATTTTGCTTCGCCTGTGGAATATCCCGGGAAGTTGTAGTGGTGAATATATCTCTTTTCTGTCTGTTCGGTAATTCCGTCTATTGTCTGTGCTTCAGATGCCGGAGCCAGTGTGCAGGAAGAAAGCACCTGCGTCTGTCCTCTCTTGAAAAGGCCGGTTCCGTGAACTCTCGGAAGAAGTCCCGTTTCGCAGAAAATCGGTCTGATTTCGTCGCACTTTCTGTCATCCGGACGGATTCCTTCGTCAAGAATCATGCCGCGAACCGTTTCTTTTGTAATGTTGTAGAGAACCGCATCGATATCCTTCATGTTGTCCGGATAAGTTTCTGCAAAGTGTTCTTTGGTTTCAACTTCAACGGCATCCATGTTGTCAAGTCTTTCGAGCTTGTCAACCGTGTGGATTGCTTCTCTCATCTTAGGAGTCGCATACTCTCTTACCGCTGCGTCGATTTCTTCAAGCGGCTTATAAAGTTCAACTTCCATCTTAGGCTTGCCGACTTCTACAACAATCTGATCGATGAATTCAACGATTTTCTTGATCTCTTCATGTGCAAAAAGAATTGCATCAAGCATATCCATTTCAGGAACTTCTTTTGCGCCTGCTTCTACCATCATGATAGCTTCCTTCGTTCCGGCAACCGTCATATCGATATCGGAAACTTCTCTCTGTTCAAGAGTCGGATTGATAACAAATCTTCCGTCCACTCTGCCGACTTTTACGGAAGCCGTCGGACCGTCCCAAGGAATGTCGGAAATTGCGATTGCGATGGAAGAACCGATCATTGCAGCGATTTCAGGGCTGCAGTCCTGGTCAACCGACATGCAGGTTGCAACAACGACAACATCATTGTAGAACCCCTTCGGGAACAGAGGCCTGAGCGGTCTGTCCATGAGTCTGGATGTCAGAATCGCGTGTTCCGAAGGTCTTCCTTCTCTCTTAATGAATCCTCCCGGAATCTTTCCTACCGAGTACATTCTCTCTTCAAAATCGCAGCTGAGCGGGAAGAAATCAATTCCTTCCTTTGGCTCTTTGGAGCAGCATACGGTTACGTTTACAACCGTGTCACCGTAGCGCACCCAAGCCTGTCCGTTTGCCTGCTCGCAGACCTTGCCGATTTCAATCTGCAGAAGTCTTCCGCCGAGCGGGTACTTAAATGTTCTGTAATCTGTAAATCTAGGCATTTTCACCCTCCTGTTTTTTCGCGCAGCCCGGATTTCGTATGACTCTCGGAAAAAGCTCATCCTGCATGAGTTCTTTCAGAGAGTCACATCATACTGACTTCGGGCATGCGTTTTCAATGTGTCATGTTATTAAAAATAAAAGCGGGGTTTCTTATCGCCCCGCTTAAATTCACAGTAAAACCGAAACTTACTTTCTTAAACCTAAACGAGCGATTAAAGCTCTGTATCTTTCAAGGTCATTCTTCTTCAGATAAGCAAGCATGTTTCTTCTCTGTCCTACCATTTTAAGAAGTCCTCTTCTGGAGTGGTGGTCTTTCTTATGAATCTTTAAGTGTTCGTTTAAATCGTTGATTCTGTAAGTAAGAATTGCGATCTGAACTTCAGGGGAACCTGTATCTCCCTCTTTGAGCTGATAATCTTTGATAATCTGCTGTTTCATTTCTTTCGTAATCATGTTATTCTCCTTTTCTAAATACGCCTGCTGCCGAGCTGTGCGCCGGATCGTCGCGAAAGCGCAGCACAGGTAAAATTTTAACAATTCATCTTACCACAATACACCCGTTTTCGTCAAGCACATTTATGAACTTGTCACGTTCTTTTTCGATTTCCATCCTGTGAAAAGGTGTGTTGATTCCCGGCATGCCGCCCGTATGCAGAAAAAACACCGTCTCATCCTGCGCAATTTCACCTTTCTTAACCATTTCAACCATTCCTGCGAAGCATTTCCCGGTGTAACATGGGTCAAGAATGAGTGCTTCCTTCTCTGCAGCAAGGTACATTGCTGCACGCACCTCTTTGCATGGGTTGTTGTATGCTCCTCGGTCATATTTATCCGTAATGTCAAAGTCGTCCTCGGTCACGCCGGAGGCTCTGCCGCTTGTCGTGTCAAAACCGTAAAAATCACACACTTTGTCAAAATAGTTCTTCGCATAGGCTCTGATCCCGTTTTCGTACGGCATAATGCCGATGCCCGTGAGCCTGAGCGGAAGATTCTCCATTCGGATTCCTGTGAAAAGTCCCATGTAGGTTCCCATGCTTCCGACCGTCGTAATCAAACGAGGAACTTCCTTGCTGCCGGATGCGATTCCGGACGCTGCAAGCTGCCCCGCCGTTTCCAGCGCACACTCATAATAGCCCAAAATTCCGAGCTCGTTGGAGCCGCCCATCGGGATGTAATATACTTTCTCGCCTTGCTTCTCATAGTGCTTCGTAACTTCGGCAACGGTTTCCTTGAGAAGCGTTCCTTCCGGCTTTGTGCCGGCAGGGTCTTTCTTTCGAAGCCATACATTGCAGCCCATCATTCCGTCAAGAAGAAGGTTTGCCGAAAGCTCGCCCGGATACTCGTCAACGCACACGATTGCGCCCTTCATGCCGTATTTTCGTGCAACCGCACATGTCAGTCTGCCGTGATTTGTCTGTGCTCCGCCCACTGTGAGCAGCATGGTTGCCCCCTTCGCCTTCGCATCGGCCAAAAAATATTCAAGCTTCCTCAGCTTATTTCCGCCTGCCGCAAGCGGCGTTAAGTCATCGCGTTTAATATACAGATTGATTCCCAGCTCTGCCGACAGATTGTCAAGCCGTTCAATCGGCGTCGGAAGATGCAAAAAAGAAATTTTTTCGTGTCCCAAAAGCATCGTGCTACCTCCTTGCAAACTTTTGTCTCTTTCTTTGCCACTATTTTATTCAATCCGCCCTTGCAAGTCAACCGTTTTGTTCGACAAAAAATACAGCAAAATCTTGTATACACGGTGTTGACATTGCTTGGTCAAAGTGTTACATTTTAGTTAAGAGAAATACGTTTATTTAATAACGATTTCCGTTTAAAATGACTTTTATTTAAAAAAGAAAAGAGGAGATTAGTAATGGCAACTTATGTTGAAAGAGTAATTGATGAGTGTAAGAAGCACAACCCGGGAGAGGTTGAATTTCATCAGACAGTAGAAGAAGTTCTCACTTCACTGGCGCCTGTTATGGACGCACATCCTGAATACGAAAAGGCAGGCTTACTCGAAAGATTGGTAGAACCTGAAAGAGGAATCACTTTCAGAGTTGTATGGGTAGACGACCAGGGCAAGACTCAGGTTAACAAAGGCTACAGATATGAATTCAATTCCGCAATCGGACCTTACAAGGGCGGTTTAAGATTTGCACCGAACGTATATCCCGGAATCATCAAGTTCTTAGGTTTTGAACAGATCTTCAAGAACTCCTTAACAGGACTTCCTATCGGCGGCGGCAAGGGCGGTTCCGACTTCGACCCGAACGGCAAGAGCGATGCTGAAATCATGAGATTCTGCCAAGCATTCATGACAGAATTATACAGACATATCGGTCCTGACACTGACGTTCCTGCAGGCGACCTCGGTGTTGGCGGAAGAGAAATCGGTTACTTATTCGGACAGTACAAGAGAATCACAAACAGATTCGACGGCGGCGTTTTAACAGGTAAGGGAATTCCTTACGGTGGATGCCTCGGAAGAACAGAAGCTACAGGTTTCGGTATCGTTTGGTACGCAGAAGAAATGCTGAAGGCAAACGGCGAAGATATCAAGGGTAAGACAGTTGTTATCTCCGGTTTCGGTAACGTAGCTTGGGGTACTGCTTGGAAGCTCCAGCAGCTTGGTGCTAACCTCGTTGCATTCTCCGGTCCGGATGGATATATCTATGATCCGGATGGAATCAATACTCAGGATAAGCTTGACACTCTGCTTGAACTCAGAGCATCCGGCAAGAACATCTGCGCTCCTTATGCAGACAAATATCCTAACGCTAAATTCTTCGCAGGCAAGAAGCCTTGGGAAGTTAAGGCTGACCTCTACATTCCATGTGCAACTCAGAACGAAGTTCAGATGGAAGATGCTAAGCACATCGTTGAAAGCGGTGCTAAGTTCTACTGCGAAGGTGCTAACATGCCTACAACTAACGAAGCTCTTGAATACTTACAGGAACAGGGAATCGTTGTTGGTCCTGCTAAGGCTGCAAACGCAGGCGGCGTAGCTTGCTCCTGCATCGAAATGGGCCAAAACGCAAGCCACACTGTATATCAGCACCAGGATGTTTATGATCAGCTCCACCAGATCATGATCAACATTCACAAGGCTTGTAAGGAAGCTTCCGAGAAATACTACGGTAAGTACGACCTCGTAAAAGGCGCTAACATCGCAGGTTTCGAAAAAGTTGCAGAAGCTATGATGGGCCAGGGTCTTGTATAAGATAGAAACAACATAAGCTCATAAAACGCAGAAGCGGTTCCGCAAAGGAACCGCTTCTTTCTGTTTTATGATTTCGTTTATTCCAATATTCCAGCCAATTTTCGGCTCTTTCAGCCGCGTTCGCGCACGATGTACACAGGGCGCGCCTTGATTTCCTTGTATGCGCGCGCAAAATACAGCCCGAATATGTAAAGTACCAGCATTTGCAGGGCGCCGCAGCCTAAAATCAGGGCAGTCTCTATGCCACGCGTACTTCCGGTAAGTGCAGTGCAGATCAGAACGGCGGCTGCAGCGGCCGCCAGAAGTGCGGTAAGCGCACCTGCAAGGCGCAGCGGCATCGTCGAAAATGCCAGAATTCCATCTGCCGCATAGCGGAGCAGCGCCCGCAGGTTCCATTTGCTTTCGCCTGCTTTTCGCTCCACATTTGTGAACTCAATCCATTTCGTCCGAAAGCCGACAAACGAAAAAATCCCCTTGGTATACCTTCCGCACTCGTGCAGGGAAAGAATTGCATCCATCACCTGCCGGTTCATCATCCGAAAATCCCCTTCTCCGTCATTCGTGCTGAGACCTGTGAGTTCCTCGCAGATTTTATAAAAGCCGCGTGACAGAAAGGCTCGCAGCTTTCCGTCTCCGTCGCGTCCTTTCCTCTTGCCCCCGCAGCAGTCATACTCTCCGCGCCTCACCGCCGCATACATCTTTGGAAGAAGTGCGGGCGGATGCTGCAAATCCGCGTCCATAAATACCGCGAAATTTCCTGTCGCTTCGTTAAGACCCGCATACATCGCGGCTTCCTTTCCGAAGTTGCGCGAAAAAGAAATGAATCTGCAGTGCGAATCCGCTTGGGAAATTCTGCGAAGGCAGTCAAGTGTTCCGTCACGGCTTCCGTCGTCAACGAAAAGAAGCTCATAATCTGCCCCCTCTTTTATCCTCATTTCTTCGACGACCCGCTGCGTTTCCTTATAAAACTCGTCGATGCATGCTTCCTCGTTGAAGCAAGGCACGATAATGCTGATTTTATCCTTCATCTGGTTTCCCCTTTCACACTGAAAATTTTATATTTGCAGGCCGCATAATTCAGAATCACCGTGATAACGCTGACCGAAATTTTGGCGGCGGCATTCGGCATTGCAATGAGCATGAGCAATAAATACAACAAAATATTTTCAACTGCCAGGCTCGCGAGCCGCAGCAGTGCAAACTGCATAAATTCGCGCAAAACCGAATTTTCCGACCGAAAAACAAAGCGGCGGTTTGCAAAATAAGCGAAGATTACCGCTCCGAGCCATGCCAGAGAATTAGCCGACAGTGCAAATAGGGAATCCGCTGCGCCGCCCGCGCCTGCCGTTACGGCGGTGGTCAAGCTTCGTCCTGCCGCCAGGAAGAGTCCGAAATATATAACATAATTGACCGCAGTCGTCATTCCGCCTGTTATAAGATAGCGCAGAAGCCTGCTTTCGCAGAGGCGTTTTGCTTTTCGCCATGACGAGATGACAAGCAGAATTAACAGCGAAAGAGCACTGACTGCATGTCCCGTCCGATAGCCCGGCGGAACGAAGCGGATTTCTATCTCGTGCATGCCCTCCTCAAGAGGGATGCCGAGGAAAGTGTTATCAATCTTTAAAATTTTACTTTCCTCAATCGCTCGCCCGTCAACTTGAACCTCATAGCCTTTTCGATATGGATAACTTGTCGCAAAATACCCGTCTTTTTTCATATTGATATTTCCCGAAAACACCTGTCCCCTGCCGGGATCTCCCGCATGCGTGCTCGGCTCCCAGATCTCACCGCTGCTGCTGTACAGCTCTTTCTCATCTAAGAGGGACAGCGTGAGATTGTCTATCCGGTATTCGTTGGCATTTTTCTGAATCAGAAGCCCGTCCATCCCGCCGGAAAGCACATAGCTGAAACGGTTATTGTGATTCGGATACGGCGCACCGCTGCCCGAAAGTTTGTTGCGGACTCCGTTTATATCAATCACCACGGCATGCGAGCTCAGCGGCGTGACATCAAAAGACAGAATCGCGATTTTGCCACTGAATTCCAGCGGCACACGGACTTTCCTGCTCGAAAGCCGCAGCTTCTCCTGAATCTCCGCCTCTGTGGTTTTGTCTGCTCTTTCGGCCTTTTGCAAAAAATCTTCAAATGAAACGAGCTTGTCCGTGCCGTAACAAATCGGCAGAACGTGCGGATTCTCGGCAATCACATAATCTCCGCTTTCCGAAATCTTTCGATAACCGTTTGGTATGGAATACCTGCCCGCCAAAACATACCGCACACCCATTTTGTAATTGAAAAGTGCGTTTTGTCCGGGAATCAGTGCGACGCGGTTCTGGATGGGAATTGCGTTTTTTGCGACGTCGTAGAAAAATTTCGCATAACTTTCCTGCGTCATGGACGAATACATCGAGCTCCGTTTCGCAGGCACGCCCTTCAGGAAATTGCAAAAGTTAAACGCATCTGTCAGAATCTCAAAACGATAGTTTCCGCTTTCATCCATCTGTGCGCCTGCCTCGGCAAAGGCCGCTCTTACCGCTCCGGTCTTGATTTTGCTTTGGCTGACATAGCCGCCCCAGGCGTTCAGGCAAAACGAGAAAACACACGGAACAAGCAGGAGTGCTGCAGTCATCCTTCGCGTACGGCGATTTTTTTCGTGCTGCGATCTGCGAAGCCTGCACCCCTGTCTGACCCCAAAAATCCAAAGCATCAGAATCGCCCAGTCGGCGCATTGCCACATACCGTACTTGCCGGACGGCAGGAGGCAGGGTATCAAACAGAGCAGGCCTGCCCATACTTTCGGTACGTCTGTCCCTGCAAAGTATTCCTCACACACACGCGCAAAACTCAAACATACGAGCAACAGGAAGGGAATCAGAATTTTTCCTCTCGCATACAGAAATCCGTTCAGCACAAACGGGATTATCGGAAAGAGGCTCGCTGCCAAAACCGCCGCAGCCGGAAGCCTCAGCCCGCGTTTTTCCAAGGCGCATAAGACCGCATATAAGCCAATCAGCGTCAGCCCCATTCCGTACGGTGAATAAAGCAGACCGTCGAGTTTCGGATTTATGAACGGCATTCTGCTGCCCGCAAAACTTCCCGCGTCCTTGCTCGTCGATAAAATATCCAGTCCCGTCGGCAAAAGCAAAACCGCTGCAAGTCCGATGGAAAGCAAAATCCAAAGGAGAAAACGACCGTGCATTTTCCAGTCCCTTGTGGTGTCTGCCTCCCGGGTCCGATACAGGTAATAGATGCAAGCCACGCACAAACAGCTCGGTGCATAGTAAAAACTGTGGAAGTAAACGAGCGTCAGCCCCACACACAGCAGGATGCCTCTGCGGTTTTCAATGAAGCGGTCAACCCCAATCAGTGAAAGCACCAAAAATGGCAGATAATTGACAAACATCAGCTGAAAATGTGCATGAAAAAAGCAGCCCGCCGCCAGATAAAGCACGCTGCCGGCAAATGCCGCCCTTCGTCCTGCTACATTTTGCCCGCAGTTTCCCCGCAGCCAGACATATACCAGATTACCGCCGAGCAGAAGTCCAAACACCGCATAACCGCCGAGGATGTATTCCATCCCGACGCCCGGAAGCAGGCATCCCAGCAAAACATCCGGCCGCAGCAGCCCATAATAGGCGAAGTCATATGCCGACGACCCGCCTCCCAAATCGATATATAACGGAAGCAGTCTGCCCGATTCCAGCATCGTCTGCCTGAGCGACTCTGCGATCGGCAAATGCTGACTCAGCCAGTCTGAGCCAAAGCCGAAGAGCATTCCTGCTCCCGATGTTCCGGCTCCCGACAGCCCGGTCCATGCCACCGCAGTGCATAAGAGCAGCGGCCCAAGTGCCAAAATCACACAGAGTAAGCTAAGCAGCAGATGTGCTTTCCAAAATTCTTCCCGTCCCATACTCTCAAATTCCTCCCATTACAAAACCCATCTTAAGCCTCGCTTCTTAAGATGGGTCGCATGGAATCCTTATATGTTTCTTAAAGAAATCTTAATTGCCTACTTGCGATTTTCTTCGGTATTTTCCTCCGTCAAGGGAAATTCCAGGCATGCGCGGAACTGGTCGCAGTCCGGTTCGATGTCAAAATCCGCCCCGAGCGCTCCCGCATAGGTGCTGACAATCGCAAGCCCCAGCCCGTTGCCCTCGGTACTTCTTGCTTTGTCCCCTCTCGCAAACCTCTCGATGATGTCCTCTTTTAAAAAGTCCAGCGGATAGGCAGAGGTGTTCACAATCTCAAAGCAAAGCTTTTTTCGTACTTCGATAGGCGTTTTTTGCTCCGTTATGAAGGTTTTGAGGAAGATTCGCGTTCCTTTTGCCGAATACTTCAGCGCATTTTCAATCAGATTCTGACAAATTCGGTACAAATAGGCGTTGTCCGTATACAATTTGTCCGGCTCGGCCTCCATATTCAGCACAAACGCTAGCCCCGATGCGTCGATTCGATCCTTCATGTCCGCCAAAATCTGCTCAAGCAATGTATGCAGTCTCAGCTCCTCCCGATGAAGCTCGATGTTGCCGCTGCTCGCCTTTGCCAGCGAAAAAAGGCTGTTTATCATCTCCTTCAGCTTCTCCGCGCGGTTTCCGATTACCTCCACATAATCACGTGCCGTCTCGCCGAGTTCCTCTTTTTTCAAAAGCTCCAGATAGCCGACCATCGAGGTCAGCGGCGTCTTGAGATCATGCGAAACGTTGGAAATAAGATCTACCTTGAGCTGCTCGCTCTTTGCCGCCCGTGCCAGGCTTTCCTTTTCAACCTCAAGGGCTCTCGTTACCCGTTTTCGGTTAATCTCCTGCATGCTCGCAATGAACTCGTCCAAATTTTCCTGTGCCTGCCGCGCGAGCGTCCGTCCGCAAACCACATACTGCACCAAAATCGTAAGTGGCAAAAGATAGAAAAACGCATAATTTATGTAAAAATATATGCTATGCAGGTATATATGCACTGTCACGAACATCCCCGCCGCAATCAGCAGCAAAACAGCCGCCGTGTTCGGCCTTCTCTCCTGCTTCGCCTTGCGTTCCGCCCATATCGGATAGTAATTTTCGTAGTTTTCGCCCGCAGTCTGTGAGAGAAAATCTTCGCCGCCTCCCTTACGCTCCCGTATCCTGCGGACAGCCTGCAAGCACTGCGTCTGGCCGATAACCAGCAAAAGGTTCATAACGCACCCTGCTATCAAAATCTGCCGTGTGTACATCCGATGAAAACTGGTGCTCTGTCAAGATTTCGGACACTGATTTTGTAGAATTTCCTTCTATCAAATCAGTGTCGTGTTCATCTATGCTGCCGTTTTGACAGCGGAATGTGTTTTGTAATACATTTTCTCATATTCAAACGGAGAACGATAT
>JALERA010000114.1:0-2899 GCA_022764365.1 Bacillota bacterium | reverse complement strand
TCTGGCCGCTGCAATCATGCCGGCATCTTCCGTAACCGGAATAAAAGCTCCGGAAAGTCCGCCAACGGACGAAGATGCCATGACGCCGCCCTTCTTGACTGCGTCGTTGAGCATTGCCAGAGCGGCGGTTGTGCCGTGCGTTCCGCACTGCTCAAGTCCGATTTCTTCAAGAATATAGGCAACGGAGTCGCCGACTGCCGGAGTCGGTGCAAGCGACAAATCTATGATGCCGAAAGGAACGCCGAGCATGCGTGATGCCTCGGTTCCGACAAGCTGTCCCATACGGGTGATTTTAAAAGCGGTTTTTTTGATGAGCTCGGCAACCTCATTGAGAGGCGCATCAGCCGGGAGTTTTGTAAGCGCAGCACGGACAACGCCCGGGCCCGAAACGCCGACGTTGAGGACAACATCCGGTTCTCCCACGCCGTGAAAAGCACCTGCCATGAACGGGTTGTCTTCCGGCGCATTGCAGAATACCACAAGCTTTGCAGCGCCGATGCACTGGCGGTCGCTCGTCAAAGCCGCAGCTTCTTTGATTACGCCGCCCATCATGCGAACGGCATCCATGTTGATTCCGGCTTTTGTCGAGCCGATGTTTACCGACGAGCAGACAAAATCCGTCTCTGCGAGAGCGCGAGGGATGGATTCGATGAGCTCACGATCGCCCGCACTGAAACCTTTCTGGACGAGCGCACTGTAGCCGCCGATAAAGTTCACGCCGACCGCCTTAGCAGCACGGTCAAGTGTTTTTGCGTATTTTACAGGATCGCCGCCGCTTACCGCAACGAGCATTGCGATTGGCGTAACACTGATTCGCTTATTTACGATGGGAATGCCGTATTTTTTCTCGATGAACTCACCTGTAGCCACAAGATCTTTGGCATGTGAGTAAATTTTGTTGTATATTTTTTCGCAGGAACGGTCGATGTCGCTGTCCGCACAGTCGAGAAGTGAGATTCCCATCGTGATTGTTCGGATGTCGAGATTTTCCTCCTGAATCATGGTTATGGTTTCCATGATGTCATTAAAATTTAACATATAAAAAGCCTCCGTATTCTAAATTCTGTGCATGGAATTGAAAATATCCTCATGCATAACGTGTACTACCATGTCGGGAACGGATTCTTTCAGGCTCTTTTGAAGTGCCTCGATTTCGCAGGTCATTTTGCTGATGTCGATGACCATTACCATGCAGAAATATCCGTCGAGGATGGACTGAGTAACTTCAAGCACATTGGCGCTCTTGTCCGCGCACGCCGCAGCAACGCGGGCGAGAATGCCGACCATATCTTTACCTATAACTGTTACAACTGCTTTCATTTTATATCTCCTTTTTATTTTTCGGCACGGATTCCGCGAAGGAAAGCCGCACCTTGTATTCATTGTTCTTGAGCGTCGGGTCAACAGCGTACCGGAATCGCAGCTGAGGGTATTTTGCCTCGAAATACACACGATTGCAGGCTTTGTGACCGAACATGTTATTATAGCATTTTTCGTTCGAAAAGAAAAGAACTTCCGACATGCCGGATGCGGGCGGGGGCAAACTCCCCAAGGAGGTGTCGACTCCCGATGTGTCCGGAGCTCCAAGCGCGGCTGCAAGTGCGGTCTCCAGGCGCTCGCGGGCAATGCGGCCTTCCACAAGCTGACGGAACGCCGGGTGAAAGGCGGTCTCATTTGACATAATATCGCTGGATTTCAGACCCACGCGAATGATGTTGATACCGGCATCGTCGAGAATTTCGTATATCGCCTTTGAACGAAGCACGGCCTCCTCCTCTGAAAGCGGGGTGTAGAGACCTGCGAGCATCCGGTCATGCAGCACCGTGTCACGAAGCACAACCGTAGGATAGATGCGCGCAATGGCAGGTGCGATGCGGACTGTCTGGCGGGCGGAAAAAATACATTTTTCCATCGTGTCGCCCGGAAGACCCACCATCAGCTGGATGCCGAGTGTGAAGCCGTAATACTGAATCATTCGCGTGCTTTCATAGACGACCGCGGCATTGTGACCGCGACCGGAAAGGGTTAAGACCTCCTCGTCAAACGACTGCACGCCGAGCTCAATGACATCCGCACCGTAAGCCTTCAGATTATCCAAAATTTCTTCATTGATATAGTCGGGACGCGTGGATAGATGAATTTTATCGATCCTGCCCGCGTCCTTGTATTCCTTCGCAAGCGAAAGAAAGGCGCACTGCTCTTCAAGCGGAATGCCTGTAAAGGAACCGCCGAAAAAAGCAAGCTCAGTCGTTTCGAGATTCATTTTTTCCAATGTGCTGAGGTGCTCTTCAATCGTGCGTCTTGCGCCGCTGACCGTAACATCACCGTTCCTTGCGGTAATACGCTTTTGATTGCAGAAAACGCAGTCATTCGGGCAGCCGCGATGCGAAATGAACACCGGAATAATCGCGTGTTTTTTCATAGTGGTGAATCCTTGCTTGTAAAAATTACATCTATTATACACGAAAACCCCAAAAGGGGCAAGCGCAGAAGAGAAAGTGCCTTTTTTGCTTTTTCCGGTATTTCCTGTGGCATTAAGTGAGCATTTATGTTAAAATAATGTAAAAAGGCAAACTCAGAAAGGTGGAACCTGCTTATGCACGGAATCGGAAACGACTGGGACGGTATGCTTGCCGCGGAATTTGAAAAGGAATACTACGGGAAGCTGCTGGCTTTTTTGGCGGAAGAATATGAAACGCACCGCATCTATCCGCCGCAGCCGGATGTTTTCAATGCGCTCCGCTATTCTTCCTATGCGGACACGAAAGTGGTGATTTTCGGGCAGGATCCGTATCACCAGGAAGGTCAGGCACATGGGCTTTGCTTTTCGGTCAACCGCGGAGTGAAAATCCCGCCGTCACTTCTCAATATCTATAAGGAACTCAAAGATGACATCGGA
>JALERA010000106.1:0-4289 GCA_022764365.1 Bacillota bacterium | reverse complement strand
TAATCTGAAGCAGCTTGTACTCACCGCCACTGATGTCCGAAAGCCTCGTGTCTTCAAGTGCGCCCATACCTGCCGCATTAAGCTGCCTGCGAATCGCAATTTCATAATTGTCGCCGTCCATCGCCTCGTTTTGGTCGAGCAGAGCCTGATACTGCGAAAACAGTTTCTCCATGTCCGCCTCGTCATTTTCCGGATGCGCCATTTCCTCGCAAACCTTTGCAATCTCCTCCTGCAGCTCCGTAAAACGTCTGCTCAGATATTCAAACACCGTGCAGTCCTGCATTTTTTCGCGCACGCAGAACTGTCCGGCATAGCCGGTTCTGCATTCTTCATCCTTTGTGATTTTTCCGTCAAACCAGTATTTCTCGGGATTTGTCAGCATTTCGACAAGCGTCGATTTGCCGCAGCCGTTGCTCCCAATCAGCGCGCAATGCTGCCCCTGCTCAATGGAAAACGATATATTGCGATATAGTTCTTTCTCCGGAAAACCATAAGATAGTTTTTCGACCTGAATCATAGATAGTTCCTCTCACTAAATAATTTCTCGGTTAAAATGTCCCCTCGTGTCCGTCTCTCTGTTGAAGCAAGAGTTCCCCCCGCTTCCTTCGAGTTTTTTCTTTGCTTCCTTGACAATGCGTGAAACTTCTTCCGGCGTTTCGGTAGTAAAATTCAGACGGAAAGCCTCTACACCTTCGATGGACGGCATTTCGTCCAAAAGGTTTAGGATTTTGCCGTTTAGAATCGTCGTCGTGCAGTCCTCGTGTGAAAGAATCGGAAAGGTTCCATATTCATCCCTGAGTTCATAACGATTTTGCTTGCAGATCCCACACTGTTCCATCTTTTTCAAAGGACAGTATTTTGTGAACAGCAGCGGTGCGCGGCCATAGACAATCATTTCAAGTGCCGGTGCCTGCCCATAGTCTTTCCGGTACGCCGCAATCAAATCCGCAATCTGTCTGCGGTTCAGCTCATAAGAAAGAGTAATGCGCTTTGCTCCCAGCTCGTGCAGCTTCCGGCAGGTCACGGAATTCACCACATTGAAAGAGTAGTCAGTGATGAACGGGTTACAGTCTTTATAATAATGCAGTCCGCCATAGCCTCCGATTAATAGCTCGCCTTCCCTCGGTTCATATTCAATCTGGTTTCTTCTGATTATATTTTCAAAATAGATTTCCGTCAGTCCCACCTTGCGGCAAGCTTCGTACTGCTCGCGCGTGGTGACAGAAGCCGTCAGGTATGGTGCCTGAGCCTGCACCGTGTCCCTTTCGCTTGCGTCCGTCTGCGCCTCTGCCTCTACCGTTTCCGTCAGCACCCTGCGCGGCTTATTGTTTATTTTTTTCTCATATAGCCTATCTACGATTTCACGGCGTGCCTGATTGATCATCTTCACCGGAAGAAACGCCCCGCATTCCTCAAATTCGAGGTTTTGCAGCGTAAATACGGTGTCATTCAGCTTCGCAAACTGCTTCTTCACCTGTTCTATCGTTGTCGGATGGTTTTCTGCCGCCTCCAAAATTTCCTTGCTCTCATAGAAGCACTGCACCCCAAGGCCTTCCGCATCTACCGTCAGATGTGCGCCGGGGTAGGCATAGACTCTTAGGCTGAGCGGAAAACGTCGGAATTCCCCGTCCATGTGCTGCTCCAATTCTTTATAGAAAAGATAGTCCTTTGTCTTGTATACAAGGTCGCCTTTTGCAAGCTTTTCCTTGATGCGGATATAGCAGACGCGGTCTGCGCGGTTGATTAGGTTTCCTTCTCGGTCGTAAAGTTTCACAACCGATAGGTTTACATCTTCATTGTTATGGTCAACTCGTATGATGTCATTCTGGCGCAGCTCATCATGCAGCTTGATTTCATACATTCCTTTATAACTGCCACTGATTACGCCGATTTCGTATCCGAAATTATTCGGCTTTTGAATATTGCTCAAATCCTTCGGGTCTTCGCCAAACAGATAACCTTTCGTAAATGTACGATTAAAAGTCTTTTTCAGCTCGTCTTTTTCTTCAGCGGTCACTGTCCCGTCCAGCGCCTTGCGGTATTTCGCCACGACATTTGCCACATATGCCGGTTCCTTCATGCGCCCCTCGATTTTCAAAGAATCCAGTTCTTTCAAATCCTTGATATAATCGATGGTGTTCAAATCCTTTGTTGAGAGAAGATAGCTTGTCCCAAGCGATTTTCCGGTCGTCTTATTCAGAAGTTCATACGGCTTGCGGCAGGAACCGACGCACCGACCGCGATTTCCGCTCCGATAGCCAATCAGCCCCGACATCAGGCAGTTGCCGGAATACGACACGCACAGCGCCCCATGCACAAAAATTTCAATCGGAACTTTTGCTTCCCTGCGGATTTTCTTCGCTTTCTCAATATCCACTTCACGCGCCAGTACCACTCGCTCTGCACCAAGCTCCTTCCAAAACAGCGTTCCGTCTAAATCGTCGATTCCCATCTGCGTCGAGCAGTGCGCTTCCATATCCGGAAAATGATTTATGATATAGTCAAACACCGCCATGTCCTGCACGATGACGCCGTCCACGCCGATTTCATTGAGAAACGCAAGCTGTGCTCTCATATCTGAAAGTTCCTCTTCAAACACGATGGTATTCATTGTGACAAATACCTTTACCTCCCGCAGATGTGCATAGCTGGCTGCCTCCCGCAGAGTCGTTTCATCAAAATTGCAAGAGTATGCCCGTGCACCGAATTTCTGCATACCAAGATAGACCGCGTCGCATCCGTTTGCGATCGCGGCCTTCAGTGCCTCCATATTTCCTGCCGGAGCCAGTAATTCCGTCATGCGTTCCTCCTATTTACTCCCACTCTATTGTGGACGTCGGCTTGTCTGAAATGTCCCAAAGCACTCTGTTTACACCCGGAACTTCCGCAATAATTCTGTCACGAATTGTGCTGAGTACACTGAACGGAATTTCAACGGATTTTGCGGTTACAGCATCTACCGTATCGATAGCGCGGATAATTGCCGCCCATCCCATGTATCTCTTTCCATCCTTAACACCTGTTGACTTAAGATCCGGAATCGCAACAAAATACTGCCACGGTGTCGGATTCAGCTTGCTGATTTCTTCTCTTACAATTGCATCCGCTTCTCTTACCGCTTCGAGTCTGTCTCTTGTAATTGCACCTGTGCACCTCACGCCGAGACCCGGTCCCGGGAATGGCTGTCTGTAAACCATGCCATCAGGGAGTCCGAGTTCCTTGCCTACAACGCGAACTTCATCCTTATACAGCAGTTTTACCGGTTCTACCAGTTCAAACTGCATATCTTCCGGAAGTCCTCCCACATTGTGGTGCGCCTTTACGCCGTCACTCTCAAGAATGTCAGGGTAGATGGTTCCTTGTGCGAGGAACTCAATTCCTTCCAGTTTGCGTGCTTCCTCTTCAAACACGCGAATAAATTCCGCGCCGATAATCTTCCTCTTCTTTTCCGGTTCTTCCACTCCTGCAAGCTTATCAAGAAAGCGGTCAACAGCATCCACATAAATCAGATTCGCATTCATCTGATTGCGGAATACCTCGATAACCTGTTCCGGCTCGCCTTTACGAAGAAGACCGTGATTTACATGTACGCATACGAGTTGCTGCCCGATTGCTCTGATCAAAAGTGCGGCTACAACCGATGAGTCCACACCGCCGGACAGCGCCAAAAGCACCTTCTTGTCTCCTACCTGCGCGCGAATTGCCGCAACCTGCTCTTCGATAAATGCCCCAGCCAGTGCCGGTGTTGTAATTCTTTCCATAGTTTCAGGGCGTTTATTGTTATCCATTTTTTCCTCCGTATGTATATATTTTTTTCATTTGTTTCTGCGAAATTTATGCGAGTTGAAACCGAACTTCCCCCGCAAAAAGTTTTTTCCGCAGCCTTCGAACAGCTATTAAATCATTTGCATTCTTGTCACTGAACATAAACCATAAATAATAACATAAGAATAACCAATGACTTTCACTTTGAACCTTTGCTTATCAATCAACTGCAAGTTTTGTCCAAAAGCCGTAGACGGAAGGGCATTATAACCGTATATCCGTTTGCCTTTTTATAATATTAGGGGCAGGGCCGCTCTCAATCCGGTATTTCGAAGCTAACCGTCGAATTTACCCGGTCAAGTGCAAGCTGCACCTGCGTCAGCTTTTCGGAAACTTCCTTCAGTTCTTTCTTCGCGTCTTCAATATCATAATTTGCATAGATATAATTCACAATCGGCGACGAGCTGAGATATGGGCTCATATCTCTTTCCTTCGACAGCCTTCCTGCCATCTCTGCGAGTATT
>JALERA010000102.1:0-3975 GCA_022764365.1 Bacillota bacterium | reverse complement strand
CTGTCATATTGTCCCCCTTTGCTTATCCCCTTGCAATATGCACAATCATACACGTTTTTCCGGCAAAAATCCATAATTTTAACAAAATTTTAATATTTAAAGTTCTGCAAATGCTTTCGCGCCCTTTGTCCTGAGCCATCTGTAAAGCACCAGTGCAATTGCAATGGTCGCTATTGATACCACGGCGAAGAACACATTTCCTCCGAGTTTATATCCCACAAAGAAATACAACGCCCCAAATGCAACGGTGTATGCCCAGCCTCCGAATAAAGCAACCGTTACACTCATGCTCTGCTTAATCGGAATAATTTCGTTTGTCCATGTCAGGTTCGGCTTTTTCAGATTGATATACAGTCCGAAACATGCTGACATGAAGGTGTAAAGAAGCGGGAATGCCGCAACGAAAACTTTTCCTGCCAAATTGCCATCGATGATTGCCGCCATGCTGCATGACAATACAGCAGCCGGTACCAGTGTTGCCGCAAGCTGCAGATTTAATTTTGCTTTCAGCACCTGCCAAGTGCTTACAGGAAGCGACTGTGCAATCCAGATGTTTTTTCCTTCAAGGGAGACGGACGGTGCGGTAATATCGTTCATTGAAACGGCCATGCACGCCGCAGCACAGAAAATCACAGGGATTGCCGCCGGAGTGTCAACAAAGAATGCCTCAAGCATTGGCATGAAGTCTCCGCCCTTAATCAAAACAACTACCGCCGCAATCGGCATTATAATGGTTCCCAGTCCGCAGTTGAGCATATAATTCGGACTTGCGGTAAACCTGGCAAGTTCTTTTCCAAACAATGCGGCCTGCACGCTCTTTCGTGCAATGCGCTTCTGTTTGTATTCGTGTTTTGCAACCGCTCCCGTTGCCGTCGCAAGCTTCAAAAATGTTTTGCCCAGAACATAGAATGCCGCTGCAAGGATAACAAGGCTCACAGCAAGCCACGCAGCTATCGCTGCCGCATCGCCCTCTCCGATTTTTCCAAAGAGATAGAGAGGATAAGCACTTCCTTTTATCTTTTCACCGTATAGGAGAGCGTTCGTGGCGAGGGATTGAAGAAGTTCGCTTGAGCGGAAGCAGATTACATAATACGCCCCCAGAAATACGAGCGAGACAATCACCGTTATAATACTCTTGTGCTTAAGCTTATTGCTGATCTTTGCAATTACCCAGCCGAGAATGCAAGATAAAACGAGAACAATGACCGAGGTAACAAGTGTTAAGACAATCCCCCCGAAAACACTTGCAACGCTGAACGAGCCTACAATCCAGT
Source organism: Bacillota bacterium (assembly GCA_022764365.1). Taxonomy (GTDB): domain Bacteria; phylum Bacillota; class Clostridia; order Peptostreptococcales; family Anaerovoracaceae; genus CAG-238. Next base: position 2,701 of record JALERA010000102.1, on the reverse strand, counting down.
AAACGATCGTGGCCGGTGCAGTGATTACCGCCGAGAACATGAGTCCCATAAGGTAAACCCCGATTAGCCTTGAAGCCAGAATATCTTTTACCGGAATCGGCATTGAGAAAAGCAGATCATTGTCCTTTGCCTTGTAAAGCCCGCTATATGTATTAAACACACTTCCGAAAACGCCCAACGCAATTGCCATCATGCCGAAAACTGCGAAATAGAGCCAATCTGCTCCTGCGCTCACCATTTGGCTGCATACGCTGAGACTGAAAAACGCAAACATTCCTCCGACAACGCCCACCATCAAAAGAACATATGCCCCTATGCTTGCAACTTTACCTGCAGTTGAGCGAACTTCTCCCTTTTTCCTGTTATAGAAGAAGCTTTGGTTCAGCTCAAGCATCTGTTTTTTTACAAGAACTTTTAACATTTTGCATCCTCCAGTTCCAGGAACACTTCTTCAAGGCTGTCGTCACCTTTCACCTCTTCCATGGTGCCGTAACGAATCAGCTTTCCGCCTTTGATAATTGCAACTTTGTCACAGAGCTTCTCAGCAACCTCCAGAACATGCGTTGAGAAGAAGATCGCTCCGCCCTTGTCGCACATCTCATGCATCATTCCTTTCAGGATGTGTGCCGCCTTAGGGTCAAGTCCCACAAACGGTTCGTCCATGAGAATCAGTTTCGGCTCGTGAATCCATGCCGAAATTATGGCAAGTTTCTGCTTCATTCCGTGCGAATAAGCGGAAATCGGCTGTGCAAGGCTTTCCGTGAGCTCAAACATATCCGCATACTTATGTATTCTCTCCTCGCGGGTTTTCTCGTCAACACCGAAAATATCCGCAATGAAATTCAAATATTTAATTCCCGGCATGAAATCATATAAATCCGGGTTGTCCGGGATATATGCCATGCGCTTCTTACATTCGAGACCGTTTTTCTTAACAGAAAGTCCATCGATTTTAATTTCGCCCTCGTCAAAATCCATGATTCCCGCTACTGCCCTGAGTGTCGTTGTTTTGCCGGCACCGTTATGTCCGATGAAGCCGTATATCTCACCCGGTGCGATGTGAAGACTGAGATTGTCAACTGCCTTTTTATCTCCGTAATTTTTCGTTAAATTTTCTATGGTAAGCATAATCTTCCCCCTTTGATTCTTTCTGCCTTTATATTAGCAAAAAACAACTTTTGAAAAAACAGTAATTCTTTATCTATATGTGTCTATTTTATAGATGTCTTCAAGTAAAATCGGTTTTTTCTGTATTCTATGATCCCCTCATCCCGCAATTTTGACAATTCCGAGGACATGGCACTTCGGTCCACCGAAAGATAATCCGCAAGCTGCTGCCTGTTGAACGGAATTTCAAAACGCGCTGTGCCCCTTTGCTTCTGCACCTCTGAAAGATAGGAAAGAATCTTTTGCCTTGTGCTTCTTTGCGACAGATGTTGTACTTTTTTCGTCAGCATGAGGTTCTTTTCTGCCAAAATTTTTATGACATTTGAGGCAAGTCCTGCATTGATTGCGCCGCTTTCTCCTTCCGCAATTTGTCCGAGATTCAGAAAAAGACAGCTGGATGCTTCTCTTGCCTCGACGCTGACACTCAGCGGCTCACTTCCTATACAGCTGTAAGTTTCGGCAAACATATCTCCCTTCCCGATTTCTGCAAGAATGCTCCGGTTTCCCCAAAAATCTTCTTTTATTATATGCAGGCTTCCCTCCATTACAATTGCCGCTTTCACATTTTTCTCTCCTTCGTGATAAATAAATTCGCCTCTCTTGAAGCTCTTCACCTGTGCATTCAATATCCTCAGCGTTTTTATTATTTCTTCTTCATCAAATCCTTGAAACAGTGCATTGCTTCTAATCAGCGGAATGTATGACTTTTCTTTTATTTCCATAAAACTCCTCATATTTTTTTATTTTTGTTGTAAAAACAACATATTATGCGGTAAAATTGTATTATATTATACTCACAAAGTCAAAAACAAACTTTTATAATAAATTTCGGAGGTACACAAATGAAAAGAAGGATTATTGAGATTAACAAGGATAAATGCAACGGCTGCGGCTTATGCGCGGAGGCCTGTCACGAAGGTGCAATTGGCATGGTGGACGGCAAGGCAACTCTCCTGCGAGACGATTATTGCGATGGCCTCGGTGACTGTCTGCCGACATGCCCGACAGGTGCGATTTCTTTCGTCGAAAAAGATACGCTGCCATATGATGAAGAAGCTGTGAAAGCAAACATGGCGGCTAAAAAAACGGCGGCACCGTCCGGCGAATTCCATGGCTGCCCGGGCAGCCGCGCGATGAAAATTCAGCACCGCCATGAGAAGGCGGCGCCGTCCGGCGAATCCCGCGAGTGCCTGTCGTCACAGCTTTGTAATTGGCCGGTACAGATTAAACTCGCTCCGATAAGCGCTCCGTATTTCGACGGTGCAAATCTGCTGATTGCCGCTGACTGCACGGCATACGCATATGCAGGCTTCCATCACGACTTCATCCGCGGCCGCGTCACCCTTATCGGCTGTCCGAAACTTGACATGGTTGATTACACCGAAAAACTTGAAGCGATCATCGCGCAAAACGATATCAAAAGTCTCACCATCCTGCGTATGGATGTCCCTTGCTGCGGAGGAATCGAGTTTGCAGCCAAGACCGCTCTTCAGAAAAGCGGCAAGTTCATTCCGTGGAATGTCGTTACGATTTC
>JALERA010000099.1:0-11334 GCA_022764365.1 Bacillota bacterium | reverse complement strand
ACGCGGCTTGCTTTTTCGTTTCCGCAGACGATAATATTCGGCCACTTCCGGATGACATAAGGGAGTGCACCGATGTGGTCGTAATGTGTGTGTGAGGCAAGGACATAATCCAAAGTCCTGCCTTCTTGATTCAGAACAACCTCCAGATTATGAATGAGGTTGTCGGAAAAACATGCCATTCCTGTGTCATATAACGCGGTTTTCTCACTGCCCATGATGAGAAGTGCTTCTCCGCCCGCTCCGCCGGTTACACGGATAATAAATTCCGGATAGTCAAACCGGCTGTGCCCGGGAAAATCTGCAAAATAACTGCTTTCCTTTCCTCTCTTCATGCTTTGCTGCATCGCCTTTGCCCCTCTCTTTTCTTTATATGTACAGATAAAGTTTGCAATCAGCAGCGCGATGATGACGAATCCGAGGTAGCCTTCTGCACTGAACATGTATGCGACTATATTCTTAAACCCGAGAAGACCGAGTCCGAATGCCGCACATGCGGAGAGAATCACGATTTTGCTTTTTTTCGGGCCATGCGGGATTTTGGTCGTAAATCCGTAGAAATTGCTCGTCGCCGCGGAATAAATCGCAACGAAAAGTATGATGGAGTAGATGAGCCCCACCGGTTTTGAAATAAGCTGTGCATACGCAAGCATCGGCATATCGCTTGCATCCGCAAAGCTCATGTCGGTCTGAAGCGCAAGTATGATTACAAGAGCGAGTGCCCCTACCATGAGTCCGCCGAGTGCCGAGCCCCACAGGGCGTGTTTCTCGTTCTTTGCGTGTATCGAAGAACTTGAGATCATCGGTATCATGGCAAGCAGATTGTAAGAAATATAAAGAAGTGCCGCCAGTGCCCAGTTCGGTGCCATCGCAGCAGGCTCTACTTTCTGATGATAGCCCAGATCTCCGAAATTGCTAAAAATAATTACGATACTTGTAATGACCGCAATGGCAAACAGCACCGGCATAATATATTTAAACACATGTGAAACCCGTTCAAAATCACCAAGTACCGTGATTACGACGAAAAAGCATATAATCACTCCGCCGAAAACTCTGCTGATTCCATAGTTTTGGTGAAGAAGCGCCCCGCCTGCCGCGGACATCGTGATCAAAACCGAAAAAAGCATCACCGACATGAATACGCTCACGCATTTTCTAAGTTTAGGGTATCCCGGAGGCGTGATAATAATCGCAAAATCATTCGTGTTTTTTTTGCGGGCAATATAGGAAGTCATGAATCCGAGTACAACAAAACAAATCGCAACGAAAACCGTTCCGATAATTCCTTTCGCACCAAAAAGACCCATGAACTGCCACAATTCTCTGCCGGATGCAAAACCTGCGCCCATGATAGCTCCGACATACATGAGTGCCACATTAAAAAAATTAAGGCTGACCTCGCGGGATGACTTCGTCTGCATTTATGATATCTCCTTATTCCGCACCAAGGTCATTCTGCGTTTTGTATGCAAGGTCTTTGATCTCTTCTCTGTTTGCACTGAGCGTTTGATTGATCTGATCAAATGTCTTCTCGAGGTTCGAGTACATTTCGCCGAAATAGCGCATATTCATCTCGTCCATCTTTGCCTGCATATCGTAAAGGATCTTGTCCACGTAATCGTATGTCTTCATCTTCAGGATTTTTGCATTGATATCGGCATCATCCCTGATTTCCTGTGCCAGCTTCGTTGCTCTTGCGGTAATCTCATTGGTCTCGACAAGGTAATCTGCCTGCTTCTTCGCCTCTCTGATAATTCTTTCATATTCGGTCTTCGCATCCGCCAAAATGCGATCTCTCTCATCGCGGATCCACTTTGCCTGCTGTACATCATCCGGGAGAGCCAATCGGATTTCTCTGATAATACTGAACACATCTTCTGCTTCCACCATTACCTTGCTCATCATCGGAACTTTGGTTGCGGCATCTACGATATCCTCAAGTTCTTCCAGTAGTTCTAAAACTTTCATTGTATCTTCCATTACTTAACTCTCCTTTTCATTTCTTCAAGAATGTATGGCGGAACAAGAACCGATCCGTCCCCACCGAGTGAAATGACCTGCTTGGCCATCGTAGAACTGATAAAAGCATATTTTGCGTCTGCCATCAGAAAAACAGTCTCCACATTTTCATTATAAAGATGCTTGTGAAGCTGTGCCATCGATTGTTCCGAGTCAAAGTCCGCCGTGCTGCGAAGTCCTCTGAGCACAACGTTAAAACCGTTCGCGTTCACATAATCCGCAAGAAGTCCGTTGCACATGTCCACCGAAACATTCGGCAGATGCTCTGTGACCTTTCTCAGCATCTGCTTCCTCTCTTCAAATGTAAAAAAAGTGTGCTTTTCCAGGTTTACAACCACTCCTACCACAACTTCGTCGAAAATGTTTGCCGCTCTTTCGATAAGATCCAGATGCCCCAGTGTTACAGGATCAAAGGACCCGGCATATAAAGCTTTCGTTGCCATAACTGCCTCCCGATATCTAAACTTAATTCTATCACACGCTTAATTTATAGGCAAGAAGAATCAGCCGTAAATTGTGATTCCGATGCTTCCGTATGTCCGGTCTTTCAGCTTTGCAAAGCCTGCCATCTCATCCGGAAATTCATCCTTCGCATTATGTTCGGCTGCGATAATCCCCTCTTCCGAAAGAAGTTCAAGAGTGGAAATGAGTTCAAAACACCTTTCGTACAGTCCTTTCTTATACGGCGGATCCAAGAAAAAAATGTCGATTTTTTCGCCTTTTGCGGCGATTTGATTGAGTGCACGTTCATAATCACCTGCGATTACCACCGACCAATCCTCAGCACGGCACATCGCGATGTTTCGCTTCGTCAGTTCAAGGCTGGCCCTGCTGTTATCCGCAAAATAGCACTTCTCGGCACCTCTTGACAAAGCCTCGAGCCCTAAATTTCCCGTACCGCTGAAAAGATCCACGCAGACAGCATCGTAAAGATTTCCCGAAATCATGCTGAAAAGCGCTTCTTTTACTTTTTCCGTCGTCGGTCTTATATCATTTCCGACAGGCATTTCAAGACGCCTGCCTTTAAATTCTCCTGTAATAATTCTCATAAATTTATGTTATCCTTTGCGTTTTTCATTTATTATACCGAAAAAAAAGCGTTTCTGCAATCCCGCGTTTTTTCCAAACAGGACCAACGCCGCCAATTATTACATCACATAATAACTTTCGCATGTGTCAAACTAGTACTGTAATAGGAGGTGAACAAAATGTCATTACAAGAAAAAATGAACATCAATGCAAAACCTGCATTAAAGAGCTTGAAGACAGAAGTTGCAAACGAGCTCGGATTAACAAACTATGAACAGGCTGACAAGGGCAACCTTACAGCAAGACAGAACGGTTATGTCGGCGGTTATATGACTAAGAAGTTAGTTGAAATGGCTGAAAAACAGTTAGCCGGAAAGTAAATCAAAACTTTGGATAGACGGTAAAAGACCTTGGGACATTCTCAAGGTCTTTTACTGTATCGGAAGGTTTACAAAGGCTTATAAACGAAGCTGAATCTTATCGCCGAACATTTTCCGGACCCGCTCTTTCAATCCGGAGTTTTCAGGGCTTGAGAGCTCCGGGTCTCTTTCGATCAGTTCCACGGCTATGTTCTTTGTGGTTTCGAGGATTTCGGCATTTCTTACTAGGTCGCTGATATTCAGCTCCGGCAGTCCGTGCTGGCGCGTGCCGAAAAGTTCTCCCGGTCCTCTCAGCTTTAAATCTTCTTCCGCAATCACAAATCCGTCAGTGGTCTGGCACATGATTTCGTTTCTTTTCTTCGCCACCCTGCTTTCGCTGTCGGAAATCAGTATGCAGTAGGACTGCGTGCTTCCTCTGCCAACCCTGCCTCTGAGCTGATGGAGCTGTGCAAGACCGAATCTTTCACTGTTTTCAATCACCATAACGCTTGCGTTTGCGACATCAATGCCGACTTCGATTACCACGGTCGATACCAGTATATCCGTTTCGCCGGCCGCAAATTTTTCCATCGCCGCATCCTTCTCGTTCTGTTTCATCAATCCGTGGACAAAACCGATTCGGATATCCGGATACTTCGCTCTGAGTTCCTCAAAAACTTCTTCTGCCGAACGGCAGCTCAGCTTTTCGGACTCCTCGATAAGAGGGGCGACAACATAGGCCTGCCTGCCCTGTTTTACCTGCTCATGCACAAAATCATATACTTTGCCGCGTGCGCTTTCTTTTCTTGCGAATGTTTTTATGGGTTTTCTTCCGCGAGGCATTCCGTCAATCACCGAAATGTCCATATCTCCGTACAGGATAACCGCAAGCGTCCTCGGTATCGGCGTTGCCGTCATTACAAGAATGTCCGGATTCCTGCCCTTTGCGGACAGCAGTTCTCTTTGGTTGACACCGAATCGGTGCTGTTCGTCCGTGATAACCAGACCGAGGTTTGCAAAGCGCACATCCGACTGTATCAATGCATGCGTGCCGACCAAAATGTCGGTCTCTCCGGATTTCAGGCTTTCGAGAACCGCCTTGCGCTCCTTCGCACTGAGCGAACCTGACAACAGTCCCACTTTCACCCCGAAAGGCTCAAAATCGCGTTTCAGACTCGCAAAATGCTGCTTCGCGAGCAATTCGGTCGGGGCCATCATTGCCGCCTGAAATCCGCTTTTTACCGCTTTAAACATTGCCATTTCCGCAACCGCGGTCTTGCCGGAGCCCACATCACCCTGTACAAGCCGGTTCATGTTCTTTTCCTGCTCCATGTCTTTTTCTATCTGAGCAAAAACCTTCTTCTGGCTGTCGGTAAGTTCAAATTGAAAGGAATTTTCAAACGGTTTTACCGAAACCGCCTTGGAAGCCGCTACGGCATTCGCATTGCCCCTGCTTCCGTTTTTAATATAGAACAGCCCTGTCTGAAGCGTGAGCAGTTCCTCAAAGATCAAACGATATCTGGCTTCCAGAAAATTCTTTCTTTCTTTCGGGAAATGGATATTCGACAGTGCATGCGCCGGGCTGCACAAATTGCATTCCGTTACAATCCAATCCGGCAGCCATTCGGCTGCCTCCTCCGCCGCATGCTTTTCCATAAGCTCCAGCTGCCATGAACGGAGCTGATTCTGCGTAAGTCCCTCAGTAAGCGGATAAACCGGTATCAGCCCGCGAATGTCGCCTTTGTCCCCCGGCTTATGAAATTCCGGATGCGTCATCTGTCTGATGCCGTTTCGAAGCGTGATTTTGCCGAAAAAAACAAACTCAGCCCCGGGTTTGAAATAGTTTGCAAGATATTTTCCATTAAAAAACAGAAGCTGAACCGTTCCCGTGTTGTCTTCGATAAGCACCTTGAGCAGTCTCGACCTGCTGTACGGATTTCCCGAAAGCCCGGCGGTTACAACCCTGCCGCTTATCAGCACATCCGTGTCCAAAGGCGCTTCCATGACGGATAGAACATTCCTTCTGTCTTCGTATTTTCTCGGAAAAAGCCACAGCAAATCTCCGATTGTTTCAATATTCAGTTTCTTAAGTGCTTCCGCCCGTTTTGCACCCACGCCCCTCAGGCAGGAAATATTATCTTTCAGATTCATATTCTCTCACTACCTTTATATTGCGCGGCGCGATTCGTTTTGACTTAATTCCGACAATGCGAAGTATCAGTCTGCCGCCCTTTCCCGGGAAAAGCCCTTTCATCTCATACTCAATGTAGTCCAGTATTTCATTGGTCGTCTCTCGTATGCTGGCACCGAACAAAGTAATCACATAAAACTCGATTACATACTTGTCCGCTTCTTCGCGAATCCTGATGTTTGAAGAAATTTCGCCGATGCTGCTCTTTACGCCCTGACTTCCCAGGAGCTTTCCTTTTTCGGAAGCGTGAAATGCCTTGCCGCCGCTCTTTGAAAGGCTCGTCTGTATGATCTGGGCAAATATGTAATCATCTAATTTGATCGTTCCGAGATTGTTCTTTCTCTCAATCGTCATTTTCTTTCTCTCCTTTAGGTACCAGGAAAGTGAATGCCTCGTGCACGATTTCCATTTCGACCCTTCCGGCATCCACAATTTCACCGTCCGCACAAAGCCGCATCGTACCATCGTTTGGCACTATCACAATCTTCTTTGCCTGCGCCGCATATAGTATCTTGGAAATATCCGGAAGTTCCATATGCGTGCCCTTTGAGTAATATGGAAACTTCTTAAGAAATTCCATTCTCTTCACATTGTAAATTATATTTATATCCATGAGGCCGTCGGAGATGCTGGCCATAGGCGAGCTCTTCACGCCGCCCCCGCAGAAACATCCGTTGGCAACCGCAGTCAAGAGCAGCGGTCCGTCGTGCTTCACTTCTCCGTCAACTTCCACTTTCAGATTAGCGCCTTTTTTCTTTACGAGAATCGCAAGAATCGCCATCAAATAAGCAAGTGAACCGGAAAGCAGCGGATAAGTCTTCAGCGTCGCCGTCAAATCGACCACATTACAGTCAAAACCGATATTGAACATATTCGCACAATATCTTGTCTGCTGCACTCCTGCAAGGATGCCGCTGTACTTTATGGCATCGCTTTTTACCGGATGTGAGTTGAGCTGCGATGCGATGTCGAGAAAATCTCCCGCCTCCGGGAAATTCCTGCAAAAGTCATTGCCTGTACCGATCGGAACAACCCCTACGGAAATCTTTTCGTTTCCGATGACACCATTCAGGACTTCATTCAGCGTGCCGTCGCCGCCGCATGCAAAGATTCTGGTTTCCTCTTTTACCTCGTCTGAAATCTGCCTTGCAAGAATCTCCGCATCGCCAATTCCTGCCGTCGTATATATCTCGACAGCAGTCCCTGCTTTCTCCGCCACATGCCTAATTCTTTCCGTAAATTTCTTATTACCTTTTCCCTGCCCCGCCTTCGGGTTTACGATGAAAACCGTTCTCATTCTATCTTGTATATTCCTTATTATAAAAATCTGCTGTGATGATTAAAATATGCGGCGGTAAAGCTTCCCGCAGAACTGCCGGAGCTTTTTCCGCTTCCAAATCCGGCAAACACACTTTTTTGACCGAATATACCATCATCCGGTATCGGAATGCCCTCATAAGCCCGCAAGGCCTCGACAAAAGTCTGTATTTCTGCTTCTGTCGCATTGCATTGATTTATACAGACATCGCCACTGTCTTGGTAATTTACCTTCAATCCTGCACCTAATATCCTTCCGATTCCTGCATCCGCATTTGAAAGAAGAATTTTGAATTTCCCCGCATCATACTCTTTTTCCTGATAGGCACGCAAATAAAGTTCCTCTTTTTCATCTTGCAAGAGCAGATATTCCTGTCCTTCTGCATAAAATCTTCTGCGAATTTCAAAGACTTTCTCTCTTTTTTCTTCTAAACCCACGAAATCCACATACAGTTTCGCAGGATACAGCGATTCCACACCATTTGCAGCATCACAGACCTTGCATTTTTGCATGGGATTCACGCGCATGATATATTCTTTTCCGTCAAAAGTCTCCGCTTCGTAATGAATGATTCCCTCCGCCACAGATTTTGCCGTCTTCAAAATATTATCTTCGCTAAGCTTAAGACGTTTTTCCATTCGTCTCCTCCTTTTTCAAATGAAAGGGTATATATTCTGTATACTATTATACAACAGTTCGATGGGATTACAAAACATTTTATTTGATTTTGATTTTACTCAGCAAGCAGCCAGTCAATCAGATTCAGTGACTTTATGCCCTCGTAGGAATTGATGAAGCTTCGATCCATAGACAGTATGATTTTTTCGTAGTTATCTCCGATCATGCGCAATGGACGAAGCTCTCGTTCACGGATCTGCGGAGACTGCATACTCTCCGTTACTTGAATATATACCTTATCATTCGGTTTTTCCGCAACAAAGTCAACCTCCGTCTCTCCGACCTTTCCGATATATACCCGATAGTCACGGCGCAGCAGCTCTAAAAATACGATGTTCTCAAGGATATGACCGAGGTCTGCATCCCGGCAGCCCAATAGCAGATTACGAAAACCCATGTCGATGATATAGTTCTTCCCAAGTGTTTTGAGCAGCTGCTTTCCTTTTACATCATACCGACCGACAGAGAAGAACACAAATGCATTGCGAAGCATGGTAATATACTTATCTACTGTTTTTCCTGCAATGTTCTTTTGCTTTCCGGTTTGTATGTCACCCTCATTAGAGAGTACATTTCCGATGCTGTTCGGAGAAGTAATGCTGCCGATGTTTGAACACAAGAACAGCATGATCTTTTGAAGCATTGCTTGGTCCGCCCCGTTATTGCGCTGCAAAATGTCACGCAGCACTACGGTGGAATAGATACCCTCCAACGCTTGATTGCTTCTCGCTTCGTTGAACTTGTATTCTCTCAGAATGGGCATCCCGCCGAACTGCAGATACTTTTGAAACTTTTCGTCCATGGTCACATCGGGTGCAAACTCATAGAAGTCCAAAAATTCCTTGAACGACAGCGGCAGCATCCGTATCTCCACATATCTGCCGGAGAGCAATGTAGAAAACTCTGTGGACAGCAGGTAAGCATTGGAACCTGTGATATAGATGTCTACATCAAAATCCAAGCGGAAGGACTCGATTGCTTTTTCCCAATGTTCCACAGCCTGCAGCTCATCGAAGATAAGGTAGGTCTTTCCATCCTTTGCTATCTGTTTGCTGACATGATCGTAAAAAGAAAGGTAATCGGTCAGGTCACGGTAACGCAGAGATTCCATATTCATGTGAATGATCCGGGAATCCGGCACACCTTGCTCTGACAGATAATGATGAAACAAATCCAGCAAGGACGATTTTCCGCAGCGTCGAATACCAGTGACAATCTTCACTAGATCTACATCTTTGTTTTGAATCAGCTGATTCAAATATTGTGGGCGATTGATTAACTCAGCCATCATCCACCTCCTGGTTTTCTTGATTCTATTATACCCGAAAATCCAAAATAATCAACAGTTTCGGAAATAGAAGTCTGAAACTTATTAAAAACACAGAGTTTTCGCCCTGAAGTGACTAATATCTCGTGGACATTAAATCCTACTCCACGCCCAGTGCTTTGAACACAGCCTCCTCTATAGAGAATTTTTTTGAATTTCCGAAGCACTGTTTCGGAATTTTGTAGGGCTATATTCGAATTACTCAAAACACTTGCATCTGTCATTAGAATATCCCGAGTTTGACACCTAAATTTTAGAGGGCATTGGAATTCCAATGCCCTCATTGATTTTAGCAGTATCTTTTTTTGCGTCACTTTTCCTGTTTCTTCCTTTTCTGAGAAGAAGTAATGATTTTTTTTATGGTATCCTTTGGGATGAAGTCATAATCCGTTCGAAATCCGAAGCTTTCGTGTAAATCATCGGTCAAATCTGTCCTTGTATAATTCGGAACATAGCCTTCTCCGATAAGCTCCCGCACCTCCATACTTCGCAAGGTCTGGCAGATCTGTTTGCAGGAATAACTGCCGCGTGTAAATGTCAATATATAAATGCACACTTTTTATCAAATAAATATGCTCACTTTTTATGATGATGCGGTTGTCTCTTCGGCTGCAGCGTATATATTCTGTAGTCGATAGGATTTTCCTTTTATCGTGACTACAATTGCATGATGCAGTAGCCTGTCGACAATTGCACCGGCAATCATAGGGTCTCCGAATATCTCATCCCATTGAGAAAAATTAATGTTTGTAGTGATAATGGTACTGTTCCTTTCATACCGTCTGTCAATCAGTTGAAAAAATAGCTTCGAGTCCTCTTTGGATATGGGCAGAGATCCAAGCTCATCGATAATCAGCAATCTATATCCGCAGAACTTTTTCAGACGCTCTGCCAGTCGGCCTTCAAGGTATGCTTTGTGCAGAATATCCATCAGGTCGGCACATTTTATGAAATAGGTTGATTTGCGGTTTTGTGCCGCCGTCACTCCAATGGCCGTAGCAAGATGTGTTTTACCCACACCACTGTTTCCATAGAACAATACGTTTTCCTGTTTTTCTATGAACCGCAACGAGTTTAAATCATAAATCTGCTGCTGGTTAACAGATGGCTGGAAGCTGAAATTAAAGTCTGTTAAGGTTTTGAGTTTCGGGAATCCCGCCATATGCACTGAATGTGAAATTAAGTTGGCCTTTTTCTTTTCCACCTGTGCTTCCGTAAAGTAAAGGAAGCCGTCAATGAAGGAAAGATTGTTCTGGTTCACCTGATCAAAGGTTTTATCCAATACATCAAGGGATTCTTTACTTTTTAAAAACTGTAGATTTTCCAGTATCCTTTCATATGCACTGCTACTCATGGGAATATATACCTCCAATAATATCAAGATTTCTTCTTGCCATTTGACTTATCTCATCAGAGTTCTTTCCTATGTATTTGAATGATAGGATATCTTCATAGTGTTCGGAAGAATAATTCAGCTTTTTCTCAGATATTGCATGCACAGCAATCAGTTTTGTGTTAAAGTAGACATAGAGGTTGGAATCGTGAACTTGGTAAGCGATTTGCTTACCAATGTAAGCAGATGGCACCGAATACTGGTTTGATTTTACAGTAATCATTGCCGAAGTATTCACCTTTGCTTGCACGGTTTTGATTTTGTACTGATTCCTTACGGATTCGTGTGGTAGCGGCTGTAAGGAATCTTTTTCTTTGTCAAACTCCAGAATCGGTATGCGGCCGGTTCCCTGACTTATCTGGTTATTGACACGGATATTGATCCGCTCAATTAGTTCATAGAGTTCTACAAGATTCAATGTTCCGCTGTAAGCACGAATTTCATCGAGAATCTTCATCTGCGATTCTACTTTGCCTTTTGTCTGTGGTGAAGCTGCAACGCATGGCATAAGCCTGAATCCAAAGTCTTTGGAAAATGCCTCGAAAGTATCATTCACCTTACCCTTTTGAGTTGCAGTTCTTGCAACATCCATGACGGTCTTCATATTGTCTGTGAGAAGTGTTTTAGGAACGCCTCCAATTGATTCAAAGGTTTCTGTCAGCAAATGAATCAATATCTGCCGATTCATGCAAATCGCCGGTTTGAATACCCTGAATCTTGAATATCCCAGGACAATTACCAGAATATGCAGATATATGACTTCTCCAGTGTCAGCAAGAACAAAGGGGATAGACTCTTTCCAGTCAAATTGTGCCTGCTCGCCGGGCGGCGTTTCATATCGTATTATGGGATTTGACATTGCAGCTGATTTCTTTCCTTTTCGGAAATATGCATCGAACTCAGGGACCCTTCGTAAGTAGTGGTAAAAAGTCTGTTCAGGTACATTCATACCATAATTGTCACAAAGAAAGCGGTACAATACGCTTCGATAATAGAAAACCTGTGTCTGCGAGGAAAGCA
>JALERA010000088.1:0-32486 GCA_022764365.1 Bacillota bacterium | reverse complement strand
AGGTCAGCGGCTTCCTATTTTCGGGATGTGGCTCAGCTTGGTAGAGCGTTGCGTTCGGGACGCAAAGGCCGCAGGTTCGAATCCTGTCATCCCGACCAAATAAAAGAAACCTCTTTATGAGGTTTTTTTAATGTAGAGCAGAATTTTGGCCTGTGAAGAAGACATGCAGGCAGAAATTACATTAAAACGCCATTTTGGAGGAAAAAATATAGTCGAATTTTACTTTTGGTACATTTCCCTTGGGAGGGTGCCGTACATAGAAGTGAATGGATAAATATGTGAATCTACATTTTGTATGGGAATGACGTGAGACACTACATATAGCAGCACCTAAAACGGATGCGAAAGCCACCTGACCTTTGATGCAATGGATCGTTACATAAAACGTTCGAAAAACGCAAAAAAATGTAATTTTCGCATGAGCCCATAAATTTACAGTTGTCGTCATGCCTCTACAGAACGCAAAAATCGGTCGTTTGCACAAAACGACCGATTCCTTTTATCTGCTGCAGTGTTAGTTTCTATCCAAAATAAGGCAGAATCATTTGAATGAAGCTCCACAGGAGTTTGAGACCGTAAAAGATGATTACAACGCCGCACACGATGTTGATAATACGGAGTGCTTTGTCATTGAATTTGGCACTGAATAATGAAACGATGGTTGCAACGGAAGTGAACCAAATAACAGAGGCACTTGCAAAGCCGCCTGCGAAAAGAAAATCGGTCCCGGCAGGAAGCGTTGCTTTAAAGGCACCCAGCATCATCGAACCGTCGATGAGAGCCTGCGGATTAAACCAAGTAACAACACATGCTGTCGTAATTACTTTTGCAATCGGAATATCGACCTTCGTATTGCTGTCCATGGTATCGTGGGCACGGACGAGACCTTGGCCTATCCAGATTACAATTAAACTTCCTATACCTAAAATAATCATTTCCAAGATTGGGGAGGCACTCATGATGGCACCTATGCCAAAAAAGCATGCCATACCCAGAGTAACATCAAAGAAAATGATAATCAAAACGGTCAAATATACGCGGCTTCGACGCTGCGTGAGAGCCGTGTTGATGAGAAACAAATTCTGAAGACCTATCGGCGCGCAATATGCCAGACCCAGCGTCAATCCTTGTAAGTAAATATCCATAAAATCCTCCGTATAATTTCGCAAAATAAACTTGCTCTTTTTTTCTTACCTGATATAATTATATTACCAACCATAAAGGCTTGCAATAACGCAGAAAAAGATGAGTAGGTAAGAAAAAACTTACTGCAGGAGGAACATAAATGATAGAAACTCATTACGACTGTCCTTGTTTGGAGAAATGCCCGCTGAATTATGCAATGTCAATCATAGGCGGCAAATGGAAGATGCAGATTATATGTGCACTGAACAACAAAGGAACACTCAGATACAACGAACTGAGGAGAAAAATGGATAAAATATCAAACACGGTCCTTGCGGCATCTCTCAAAGAACTTGAGGAAGAAGGACTTGTTACCAGAAACGTCTATATGGAAGTTCCGATTAAGGTGGAATACTCAACGACGAAACTTTGCGATAGACTGATGCCGATTCTCGAACAGCTTAGTGACTGGGGCGAAGAACTGATGGTTGCCAGAGGACTTCCGACGATAGCGGAAGTGAAAGAAGACCAAGGAGGACCGAGAGAATGAAACTGATATCGTGGAATGTGAACGGTCTGCGCGCGATTATGGGAAAGAACTTCATGGAATTTTTCAATGAAGCGGATGCGGATATTTTCTGCCTGCAGGAAACCAAACTGCAAGAGGGGCAGATCGAGATGAATTTACCGGGATATCACCAGTACTGGAATTATGCCGAGAAAAAAGGCTACTCCGGGACGGCGATTTTTACGAAAAAGGAACCCGAAAATGTGACATACGGAATCGGCATAGACGAGCACGACCGGGAAGGACGCGTTATAACGCTGGAGTTTGACGATTTTTTCATGGTTGATGTATACACACCGAACTCACAGAACGAGCTTGCAAGGCTTGACTATCGGATGATGTGGGAAGATGCTTTTCGCGGATATCTGCTGAAGCTCAAAGAGAGCAAGCCTGTAATCGTGACCGGAGACATGAATGTCGCACACAAAGAAATCGACCTGAAAAACCCGAAAACAAACCGCAGAAACGCCGGATTTACCGACGAAGAACGCGGCAAAATGACCGAACTTCTGGATAGTGGATTTATTGATACTTTCCGGTATTTTTACCCGGACGCTGCAGAGATTTATTCGTGGTGGTCGTACAGATTCAAGGCAAGAGAACGGAATTCCGGGTGGAGAATTGACTATTTTCTTGTGTCCGAAGAACTAAAGGAGCGTCTTTCGGATGCTAAAATTCATACGGAAGTAGCCGGGTCCGACCATTGTCCGGTCGAACTTGACATCAGATAAAGGAGAGAAAACAAAATGCGTACAATCGGTTTTATCGGAATGGGCAACATGGCGCAGGCACTTGCCGTGGGAATGATAAAGGGCGGAAAAATCATAGGAGAAGAGATATTTGCTTTTGCGCCGCATCAGGAACGCCTGCACGAAAATGCAAAACGAATCGGCTTCCGGGCATGTGCGTCTGAAGAGAAAGTGATTGAAAATGCGGACCTTGTGGTTTTGGCATGCAAACCCTATCAGATTGCCGGCGTTATCGGTGAAAACAGACAGGCGCTGCAAAACAAAGCAATCTTAAGCATTGCTTACGGATGGGATTTTGAAAAGGCGCAGGAATATCTGCCGGATGGTGCACATTATCAGTATATGATACCGAATACTCCTGTTTCCGTGTGCAACGGGATTTTGCTTGTCGAAGAGAAAAACAGCTTTTCAGAAGAGCAGGCAGCGTTTGCGGAAGAATTGTTCGGAAGTTTGGGAAAATATATGAAGCTGCCGACGCATTCAATCGGTGCGGCTAACGCTTTGGCGGGGTGCGGCCCTGCATTCATCGCAATGGTGATAGAAGCGTTGGGCGATGCGGCGGTTAAACACGGACTGACGCGCGAGCAGGCGTATGCTTTGGCTTCCGGAGTTATGGAAGGAACTGCAAAGCTTCAGCAGGAATCGGGAATGCATCCGGGGATACTCAAAGACCAGGTATGCTCTCCGGGCGGTGTAACCATCAAGGGCGTTGCGGCACTGGAAGAAAACGGAATGAGAAATGCTTTTATGAAGGCAGTTGACGCCACATTCTAAAGCGGAACAGGGGGAAAATACAGTGAAAGAAGCGGTAAACAAAAAACAGTATACCGAAAAATGTTATCTCGACACATACCGGGTAGATCAAAATAAAATCGGAAAAGCTTCGGGCATATGGCAGCTCATGCAGGAATCTGCATGCCATCAGATGGAAAATCAGAAGCCTTCCTACTCGGATCTGCTCGATGAGGGAAAAGCGCTCATGCTTGCGCGCGTAGATCTTGCAATACCCGAAGAGGTTTTTCTTGACAAAAGTCTGACTGCAAGTTCCTGGCCCTGCGAGAGCACGAGAGCTACTTTTCTCAGAAACTATACCTTGACAGAAGGAGATCGGATTGTGGCGATTGCCGACACGCAGTGGAGTCTTGTCGATACGCAAAGCCGCAAAATCCTCAAGGTTAGCGACGCAGATTTTTCGAATTACTGGATGGGAGAACACAGACTTCTGGTAAAAGATAAATTTAAAATCACAAAAGAAACCGCACAGTTCATGCACACGGTGGGCAGCAAAACGGTTAGCTACAGCGATTTGGATTACAACGGTCACATGAACAACACCTACTATCTGGATGTGCTTTGCGACTTTATACCGGAACTTGAGGCAGGCACGCACCGGGTGAGTTTTGTGCGAATTCACTACAGCAAGGAAGCACCGCTCGGCGACTGCCTGAAGGTTATCGCAACGGATGCAATTCCTGTTTCGGATGCCGATGCAAAAGAATACGGTGTTCCGGCAGAAATCAAATATATTTTTAAGACGGAAAAGGCGGACGGCGAACTGAATGTGGAAGCGGAAATCGTTCTCACAAAAATCAGCTCGAAAATCGCATAACCGGATATGTATCCCTTTCGCAGAAGGAAAGGGAATGATCTATGAATAAAATCCGCAGTGCGGATCCCACGAGGCGCGCCGCTTTCGAAAGTGACGCGGTACAATTATTATGCATGCGCCGCGGCAGATTATACTTTGCATTTTTTGCTAAAACATGATATAATATCGGGGTCAAAAGAGAAACACTGCAGTTGTGGAATTCAAATGATTTAAGAGGTAGGAACATGATTACTTTTTTGATGGAAAAACTGAACATTGTTTTCGACGGAGTATTGCAGCCGCACGAAATCATTGCAGCAATTGCCGCAATCTTGGTTGTGGCGGTGGTGATTGGATTGCTAATCGCTTTGATAATGAAAACAATCAGAGATGTAAACCCTCGAAAATCAACGATTTTCAGCCATCGTAAGAACAAATACAAGAGCCGTATAGGCAAGAACAATAAGAAATATATGTGATCAGCGTTATGTAGCCCCGCATTTGCGGGGTTTTATTTTTGCCTTTTTGAGGCGCTTTGTCCGTTAGAAGCGATAGCCGTTGGTATCGCAGCATTGACAGGCGATGCTCGATACGGTGCGGCGGTTTAAGCTGTTTCTGCGGCAACTGTTCGAATCCGAATTGTCATTGGAAGAACATCCGCAGCCTACGGTATTTTTGACTGCATTCCATTCGTCGCACTGCCCAACATCGTCGCATGCAACGGCAACTTCCGTGGCATTGAGAGCAAAGAGCGAAGGACGGATGACCTGCAGGAACATGTTAGGTGTAAGCACCAGATTGCCTTCAACAGCGAGATTGAAAGCATCATCGCATCCCGACTGCGATTCGTGTACGCAGATTTCAGGGTTCAGCAGAACCGCACAGGCATCGAAATCAAATACCAGAATCGGCGAAATTCCTTGAGTCTGACACGGAATTTCCGCACAGTTTACCGCGAAGTTGTTGCTGCCCGGAATGGTTACCGGAATGCATGCGTTCGATTTGCAAGTGAGCTTGAAATCGCAGCTTCTTCCGTTTGTTGTTACAAAGCCTTCCAGCACGATTGTAAGGAGGGCTCTCCAAGGTCCTTCCGTTTCGACCAGAACAAAATGTCCGTCATTGTCGCAGGCTTCCGGGCAGTTTCTTGCCGTGCCGCAGCCGCCGCAAATATGTCTGTCAACAGGTGCACAAGGGCATTTTGTGATTTCCGGCATAATGCCGCTCAAATCAGCGACATATCTTCCATCCTCGAATTCGAGTTCCGTTACTTCGAAACCATCTACCGTCACATCATCCGCATCAAATTCCGAAGAAGGGCAGAGACGAAGCGAGTTGACCGTTACGCAGCTGTTTGTCACGGTGAATCTGCTGTCGCAGTTTATGCCGCCGCAGCATCCGCATTCCGAATTGCATCCGCATCCCGAATTGCATCCGCACCCGGAATTGCATCCGCAGGAATTCGTTCTGCCGATATTCAGCGTCTGCGTAAAGTTCTCTTCATCCGCCTGCAGATTGAAGATCAGCGGGCAGGAATCCTCCCTGCTTTCAAAAAATATTTTATTTAAAAAAACTCTGTTTTGAACGTTGCCTGCCGAAGCGGCGTCCGTTCTGTTACATGAACAAGCCATATTTTAGATACCTCTTTTCTTTCTTTATGTTATATGTATATGCTTCGGACATCCATTGGGTGAGAGAAGGGAAAGTTGTGGTGGAAAAAACGCAAAAAAATCACATTTACTATTGAAAAGTGGTTAAAAGTGGTGTATATTGGATGTAGTATCATAAAATAGGTGTATTGCCTTTAAAATATACCGACGGAAGGAGGCGGATGATTCATGTTTATGGGAACCGTATACAACTCAATAGACGAAAAAAACAGAATGATCGTGCCTTCCAAGATGCGTGCCGGGCTCGGTGAAAGATGTGTTTTGACCAAAGGTCTTGACAAATGTCTGTATATTTACACAACCGAGAGCTGGCAGAGTCAAATGGAGAAAATTGCGAAACTGCCGGAATCCGATCCGAAAGTGAGAATGTTCATAAGGCATTTCTGCGCAAATGCTGCAGAATGTGAGTTTGACAAACAGGGAAGAATCGTGATTCCACAGGAACTCAAGGCATATGCCGGCATAGAGAAAGAGCTGGTTACCATGGGTGCAATGACGAAAATAGAGATTTGGAGCAAAGAAACCTGGGATGCACCGGACAACGACAACAAGATGGATCCTGCGGATTTTTCGAAAGCATTGGAGGAATATAATTTCTGATGGAATTTAAACACACATCCGTTCTGTTTGAGGAATGTATGGAAGGATTAGATATTCGTCCCGACGGAATCTATGTGGACGGCACGCTGGGGGGCGGCGGACACAGCAGCGGGATCTGCGAACGTCTTTCTGAGAGGGGAACTTTGATCGGCATCGATCGCGACAAGGATGCACTTGACGCAGCGGAGAAAAGACTGTCTGCGTACAAATGCCGCAAATACTTTGTTCAAAGCAATTACTCGGACATTAAGGATGTTCTTGATGAACTGGGAATTGAGAAAATAGACGGAGCACTTTTGGATTTGGGGGTTTCATCGTTTCAACTTGACAATCCGGAGAGAGGTTTTTCGTACATGCAGGACGCACCTTTGGATATGAGAATGAGTCAGGACGATGACTTTACGGCATACGATGTGGTCAACGGATACGATGCCGCGGAGCTGAAACGAATCATAACGAAATACGGCGAGGAAAGATGGGCATCCAGAATTGCTGATTTCATAGTAAAAGCACGAAAGGAAAGACCGATTGAAACCACGGCGCAGCTTGTGGACATAATCAAAGCAGCGATTCCCGCAGCGGCCAGAAGGGACGGGCCGCATCCGGCGAAGAGAACCTTTCAGGCAATAAGAATCGAAGTGAATGATGAACTTGGACAGCTCAAAAAGGCAGTATCCGAGTTCTGTGATGTGCTGGCGCCGGGCGGACGCCTCTGCATCATAACCTTCCACTCACTGGAAGACCGAATCGTGAAGGAAATTATCGCAAAGAGAATAAATCCTTGCACCTGTCCAAAGGAATTCCCGGTTTGCGTCTGCGGCAAGGTGGGAGACATCGAAAAAAAGGCGAATAAGCCGATTCTGCCTTCCCCGGAGGAAATCGAAAGAAATCCAAGGGCAAGAAGCGCAAAACTACGTATTGCACAGAAGAAGTGATAAATTGACGAGGAGACGAGATGGCAGCTATCAACAGAGCCTACACATCTGAATACTCGACTTTGGGACAAGCCTATCAGCCGGGACAGTGGGCATATCCTGCGCCGAAAACAAAGCCTGCCGCACCGAAAGTAAAAAGAACGCGGCAGAGACCGGAGCTTGAAACCAAAGCACCACAGGCAGGCACGGCCGTCATCACGCACAAGATGCTGAGACGGGCAGTTTTGCTGCTCATCTTCGCAGGCGCGGTTCTCATATCCACAATCTGGATGAGCGCGAAGGCGACGGAGATTAAATACGAAATAAACAAGATAAACAGGCAGAATGTCCTGCTGCAAAACGAGATTTCGATGCTGGACATCAAGATTGAAAGCGCCAACAGCATTGAACTGATTGAGGAATATGCAACCGGAGAACTGAAGATGCAATATCCGAAATCACAGCAGTGCATCTATGTGGATGCGTCAAAGTCCGCATCGGATGACTTGGTTGACAGGATCAAAGAAAAAGCTTACAAAGAATAAATAAGCAAACAAAATAATATAATTTCATAAATGAAAAGGAGCCAGACAACTTAATACCAACATGAAGTCTGGCTTTCTGTTTGAGGGAGGAACATGAGAGCACAAGTAACGGTAAAAAACAGAAGAAGAATCGCATTGGGTTTTGCAATTATTGCATTGCTCTTGATTGCGCTTGTGTTCAGAGTGGCATGGATACAAATTGTTGATGCCGAAGAGCTGAGCCAGAAGGCGATTGACCAGCAGACAAAGGACACGCCGATAGAAGCAAAGCGCGGCACGATATACGACAGAAACGGAAAGGAACTTGCGACGAGCACGACCTGCTATACGCTGTGGGCAAGACCGTCGCAGATCAAAATCAAGGAAGGCCAGACAAGACCGGACAGCGAAATCAAAGCCTTTGCGGCAGAAATCGCAGAAATCATCGACAAGGACTCTGACGAAGTCTATGAAAACATGAAGAAAAATCAGGCCCTTGTACGAATTGCGAAATATCTTGACAAAGAGACTGCAGATAAACTCCGCAAACTCAAAATTTCGGGAATCGAGCTTTCCGAAGACACAAAGAGGTATTATCCGCTCGGGAATTTCGCATCCCAAGTTTTGGGAAGCGTCAATGACGATAACATGGGGCGCACGGGAATCGAACTGCAGTATGACCAGTATCTGAGCGGGGTATCCGGAAGATGGGTAAAAAACACCGACCTTTTGGGCAACGAACTTGTGAAGGGTGCCGAGGAATATTACGAAGCACAGGACGGACTGAATGTTGTGATGACGCTTGATGAGGCAATTCAATATTATGTTGAAAAGGCCCTCGAAAAAGGCATGAAAAAGACAAAAGCGGACCGCATCATGTGTCTTGTAATGGACCCGAAAACCGGTGATGTGCTGGCAAGTGCCACAACCCCGGGTTACGACCCGAACAATGCAACAGAGCCGCTGGCAAAAGACAAGAAAAAATACGAAAAAATGTCTGCGGACGATAAGAACAAATATCTTTTCAGCCTTTGGAGAAATCCGCTTGTGAGCGATACTTACGAACCGGGCTCCACTTTTAAGCTGATTACCTCTTCCTCCGCAATCGAGGAAAAAGTAATCAACGACAACACAACATTTCATTGCTCGGGAAGCTTTACCGTTGCCGGCGTGAGACTTCACTGCTGGACGCACGGTGCACACGGCACGCAGACGATACGCCAAGCCATAGGAAATTCTTGCAACCCTGCACTTGCAAAGGTTGCGTCGCTGATGGGCAAGACCAGATTTTACAAATACCTTGATTTGTACGGTATCACCGACAAGACCGGCATCGACTATCCGGGAGAATCGGGAGCAATCGTGCAGAACATAGACAATGTCGGACCGGTTGAACTTGCAACAATCGGCTACGGACAGGGAATTTCGCTGACACCGATTCAGCTTCTTACGGCAGTGAACGCAATCGGAAACGACGGCGTGCTTCTGCAGCCGCGATATGTAAAAGCCCTTACAGACAGCGAGGGCAAGGTTGTGGAATCCTACGAGCCTACCGTGGTCCGCAAAGTTATTTCTGCGGCAACAGCCAAGAAAATGAGAAGCATAATGCAGTATGTAGTAGACGAAGGCGGCGGCGGGAACGCAAGGATTGCGGGCTACCGTGTCGGAGGAAAAACAGGAACGGCAAACAAGATTGACGCCGGAACGGGAAAATACGGAAAGTACTACTACAGTTCTTTCATCGGCATGGCGCCGATGGACGATCCGAAAATTTCGATTTTGGTAGTTGTGGACAGTCCGAAGGGCTCCTACTACGGCTCAATGGTCGCAGCTCCGATCGCAAAAGATATCCTCACAGATGCACTCCGCTACCTGAATGTCACACCGAAATACAGCAGTGCGGAGAAAAAGGCACTCCAAAGCGGATATACGACCGTGCCGAATGTTGTCGGCAAGGAATTCAGCGAGGCTGCCGGAATAATCGGAGGCAGAGATTTGAAATACAGCAGACCGAAGTCGGCTAAAAACGACGATGAATTCATAGTTGTGGATCAGTATCCGAAAGCGGGCACAAAAGTCAAGAAAAATTCCGTTGTATATGTATACAAGGAGTAGGAAATCAAAACAATCATAAAATGAATAGAATGGGGAAGCCATGAGACTCGAAGCTTTACTGGAAGGCGTGGACTTTGAAACGGTCTGCGGCACTTTGGATAAAGAAGCAGGGACTTTGATTTACCATTCAGACAAAAGCAGCCCGGATGCAGTGTTTTTCGCAATCAGGGGAGAGAAAACAGACGGGCATCAATTTACAGAAAAAGCCGCCGAAAAAGGTGTAAGAATCTTTGTGGTCGAAGACAGCAGCGGGGATTTTCCCGACGGAGCAACGGTACTGAAGGTGAAGGATGCAAGGAAAACGCTTGCGGCCGCGTCTAGGAATTTTTTCGGAAAGCCCGACGAAGGGCTTACGATGATCGGCATAACCGGAACCAAAGGAAAGACCGGAACATCGTTCATGCTCAAAGAGATACTGGAAACTGCGGGAATCAAAACCGGAATTATCGGAACCGTAAAGCAAGGGTTCGAAGGATACTACCGGGAGGCGGAAAACACCACACCGCAATCATTTGAGATATATAAACTGCTCCGAGAAATGGCTGATGCAGGCTGCGGGGCAGTCGTTACGGAAGTGTCATCGCAGGCACTGAAGCAGCACAGAACCGACGGTATTAAATTTGACATCGGAATTTTTACGAACCTGAGCCCCGACCATATCGGCGAGGGAGAGCATAAGAATTTCGAAGAATACGCAGAGTGCAAGAGCCGGCTTTTTCGGCAGTCGCGCCTCGCGGTTCTGAATGCGGACAGCAAATACGCGGTGCGCATGACAGAGCATTCGAGCGTTGCGGGAGAAGTTTTTTTCGGGATTTCAGATGCAGAAAATATCCACGTTTTCCGCGACGGGTCCGTGCTGGGGACGGAATTTGTTTTTCACGGAGAAAAAATCAGGTTGCCTCTGCCCGGCAGATTCAATATTTACAATGCATTGGCGGCAATGACGGCGGCGAGACTTCTGGGCATTGAATCTTCCTTCATGCGCGAGGCGCTTGAGGGTATAAAGATAAGGGGTCGTGCAGAACTCATCCCGACCTATGCGGATTACACGGTTGTGCTGGATTATGCGCACAACGGGGTTGCCATGAACAGCTTTCTCGAGGCAATGCGGGAATATGATCCGAAACGGCTTATCGCGGTGTTTGGCTGCGGCGGGGAGCGGGATCACAAGAGAAGAACGGAAATGGGGCTTGCAGCGGGAAACCGTGCAGATCTTACGGTCATAACTTCAGATAATCCGCGAAACGAGCCTCCGGAAAAAATAATCGACGAAATTGCAGAGGCTGCCGCAAAAACAGCCGGAAAGTATGTTATAATTGCTGATAGAAAACAAGCGCTGGAATGGGTGTTAAAACAGGCACAAAGCGGCGACATCATTGCGGTATGCGGCAAAGGCCATGAAACCTATCAGATTATAGGCGGCGAAAAAAAGCATTTCGACGACAGAGAAATAATTACAGAGATAATTGGGAGAGAAAAATGAGAGAATTTACGATTGCCGAGGTTGTATCGGCTGTAAAGGGCAGATTGATATGCGGAAGCGGGGACGGATCGGTACTTAAAGTCTGCACCGATTCACGGCTTGCGAAGCCGGGCGATTTGTTTTTTCCGCTGATCGGCGAAAAAAACAACGGGCATGATTACCTTGCACAGGTGTTTGAGAGAGGATGTCGTTCGGTCATTGTTTCCGAGCCGGAGAAGATTCCGAAAAGGTTTTTTTTGTCCGACGGCATGCAGCCGGATGTGATTTTGGTGGAAAACACCACGAAAGCCCTGCAGGATTTAGCGGCATATTATCTCAGCACGCTTCCGATTAAGCACAAGGTTGCCGTAACCGGCAGCGTCGGAAAGACGAGTACAAGGGATATGATGTATTACATCGCATCCATGAAATACAAAACCGGCAGAAACATCAAGAATTTCAACAACTGGTTCGGTCTTCCGCTCAGCATATTGGAATTTGCGCCCGACACAGAGGCGGCGGTTCTTGAAATGGGGATGGACAATTTCGGACAGATTGAGACGCTTGCACGGATTGCCGAGCCGGATATTGCATTGATAACCAATATCGGGATTTCGCACATCGAAAACCTCGGAAGCAGGGAAGGCATTCTCAAGGCAAAGATGGAAGTCACCTCGTGCTTTGATGAGAGCTGCACGCTTATCGTAAACAGCGACTGCGACATGCTTTGCAGAGAGAATGTGACAGGTCCGTATAATCTGATAACGGTGGGAACGGATGAACAAAATGAATATATTGTAAGAGACATTTGCGATTTCGGCGATAAAGGTATAAAATATACTTTAATCCATAATGATAAATCGTATATCGTGAATTTGAATGTGCCGGGTGCGCATAACGCATTAAACGCCACGCTTGCAATTGCGGCAGGCGAGAAGATGGGCATCAGCATCGAAACATCGGTGAAGGGACTTTCGGAAGCACAGCTTACCGAGAAAAGGCTCAACATTAAGGAAAAAGACGGCATCAAAATCATAGATGACACATACAATGCCTGCCCGGCATCCGTGATGTCTGCAATTACCACACTTGCCAATACCGAGGGAAAGAGAAAAATCGCCATCATAGGTGATATGTACGAACTCGGAAGCGAAACCGAAGCGGCGCATGCCGAAGTAGGAAGATTCGCGGGCAGGACGGGGCTTGACTATGTAATCGCCGTGGGTGAGTTTGCAAAGGGCTACGCAGAGGGAGCGGGAAGCTTTCTTCCCGACGAAAGGGTGCTGTATTGCAAAGATAAGCAGGAACTGCTGCCGAAGCTTGACACGCTGCTTGCGGCAGGCGATGTGGTATTGGTTAAAGCATCGCGCGGCATGGAAATGGAAGAAATCGTTAAAGAAATACTGAAAGAGAAAGAAACAAGATAGGAGCTTGCAAAACATGGACAGAATACTTATTCCGATAATCGCACTTGTTGCGGCATGGATTCTCGGTGCTGTTTTTACTAAAATGCTGATTCCGTTTTTGGAAAAAAAGCAGTTCAGACAGTTTGTGAGGGAGGAGGGTCCGAAATCGCATCTTTCCAAGACGGGAACGCCGAGCATGGGCGGAATTGCAATTATTTGCGCGACAATTTTATCGGCGGTTATGGTTTCCGTAACCGTGGTAGGAAAATCGAGTGATTACAAGAGCCTGATTGCCGTATTGGCTGTAATGGTGCTCTTCGGTCTCATCGGTTTTATCGATGATTACGAAAAAGCAATCAAAAAGAATAATGACGGCATCAGCCCGAAGCAGAAGATTGTGCTTCAATTTTTATTTTCGACTGCGTTTGCGGTGTTCGCATATTTCAATACGGGCTTTGCAGCAATCGGCGGAAGCTTTGTGTGGATTCCGTTTGCGGATGTATACCTGGATTTCGGCATACTCTATATTCCGTTCATCATCTTTGTGATGATTGCATTCAGCAATGCCGTGAATCTTACGGACGGACTTGACGGACTCGCATCCGGAGTTACGGCTCTCGTAAGTTTCTGCATGGTAATTCTGGGAATATACAATTTCCCGAACTTTATTACCGAACCTGTGATGTACGGAGCACTTTCCGGGGCATGCCTGGGATTTCTCATGTTCAACAAGAATCCGGCAAAGATTTTCATGGGCGATACGGGATCGATGGCACTCGGCGGAATGCTTGCTGCCGGCGCTGTTATGATGAAGATGGAGTTTCTGGTTGCAATCGCAGGCCTTGTGTATGTGCTTGAGGCATTATCGGTGGTTATACAGGTAAGCTATTACAAGAAAACGCATAAGAGAATTTTCAAGATGGCACCGCTGCATCACCATTTCGAGCTTTGCGGCATGAAGGAAAAAAGTGTGGTCATGATGTTCTGGGCGGCGGCTCTGCTGTTCTGCATCCTGGCAATCGTTGTAAAGAATATTTAAGAGGCGTATTATGAATAACTTGAATTTGGAAAATATAAAAGGCAAGAGGGTTTTGGTTGTAGGTCTTGGCAAGTCGGGAATCGCCGCAGTCCAAGCGATGCTGAAACTCGGTGCGGAGGTTTCCGTACAGGATTCAAAGGAAGCGGAGTCAGTTGACGGTCAGCTCCTTACGTTCCTTGAAGGCAAGGGGGTTCAATGCTATTTCCACGAGATTCCGGATCATGTGGAAAATTTTGATATGCTGATCCTGAGCCCGGGTGTAAATCCGGAACTTCCGTTTATAAGAGAGGCAGAAGCCGGCGGAGCTGAAATCATCGGTGAGCTGGAAATCGCATACAGAATCGCAAGAGGGACTTTCATTGCGATAACAGGCACAAACGGAAAGACCACGACGACGACGCTTGTCGGCGAGATTTTCAAGAATGCAAAACGCAGGACTTTCGTTGTGGGAAACATCGGAGTGGCGGTTATTTCAAAAGCACTCGAGTCTGACGAAGATGACTGGCTCGTTACCGAAACGAGCAGCTTCCAGCTTCAGACCACCAGATATTTCAAGCCAATGGTATCGGCAATACTGAATCTCACACCGGACCACCTCAACAGGCATCATACGATGGAGGCATACGGACAGGCGAAAGCTGCGATTTTCCGCAACCAGGACGAAAACGGATACTGTGTTGTAAACTATGATGACAAGGCCTGCTTTGCACTGACCAAGGGCTGCAAGGCGAAGATTGTGCCGTTCTCAAGAAAGGAAGAACTCGACTTCGGAGCGTACCTCAAGGGTGAAATGCTCGTAATCAGAAACGAAGAAGGCGAGCTTATCGAATTATGCAGCAGAAATGACTTAAAGATAATCGGCGATCATAATGTCGAGAACTGCCTTGCTGCGGCTGCAATCTGTTACTTTGCGGGAATCGACAAGGATACGATTGCGGAAACTCTCGTGTCATTCGGAGGAGTTGAGCACAGAATCGAATTCACCGGCGAGCTTAATGGGGTAAAATTCTATAACGATTCCAAGGGCACCAATGTCGATGCGGCGGTTATCGCGCTCAGAGCGATTAAGGGCAGCATTATCCTGATTGCGGGCGGTGACGGCAAGTGTCAGGAATTTGACGAACTGATTAAGAATTTTGACGGTAAGGTTAAGAAACTTGTGCTGATCGGCCGCGACGGAAAGATTATCGCAGATACGGCGCAGCGCCTCGGATACAGTGATTACGTATTCGGCAAGGATATGGACGAATGCGTAAAGATTGCGTTTGCAGCTGCGGAGCCGGGAGATACTGTTCTCCTTTCGCCTGCCTGTGCAAGCTGGGATATGTATGATAATTTCGAGCAGAGAGGCAAACATTTCAAGGAGTGTGTAATGAGGCTGGGAATATGAAAAAACTTTTTCAGACCAACGGAAAAACCGGGGATTTGTCGATTGCACTGATTGTGGCCGTTCTCGTGATATTCGGGACGATTATGATTTTCAGCGCGAGCTATTATCCTTCGGGTACCAATAATTACAACCCGTATTACTTCCTCAAAAGACAGCTTGTCTGGCTTGCGGTAAGTACGGTGGCTATGTGGTTTTGCGCAAAGGTGGATTATCACTTTTGGGCAAGGCTTTGGGTTATCGTGCCGGTAATCTGCGCGATTCTGCTGGTTCTGGTTCTGACACCGATCGGCGAGGAAGCTTACGGTTCGGTGCGCTGGATCCGGCTTGGGCCGATTACGATCATGCCGGGAGAACTTGCCAAGGTGGGAATGATCTTGTTTACGACCGGCTATTTTTCACGACATCCGAAGTGGAGTACAAACTTTTGGAAGGGTGTCCTGCCGATTGTCGGTGCAGCGGGTGTTTACGGAGGCCTTATTATGGCGCAGCCGAACATGTCAACGGCATTCACCGTTGTGCTGATTGCGGGCGGAATGCTGCTTGTGGCGGGGATAAAGTGGAGCCATGTAGCAATTTTGGGTGTTTCCGCACTTGGCGCAGGCTTTGCATTTATATTTATGGACCCGGATGGATACCGAAAAGCCCGGTTTATGAGCTTTCTTGACCCGTTTGCTGACGCACTCGGAAACGGCTGGCAGGTGGTTCAGTCGCTGCTTGCTCTCGGAACCGGCGGTCTTACGGGCTTGGGTCTTGGCAACAGCGTTCAGAAAAACCTCTATCTGCCGTTTGCACAGAATGACTTCATTCTCGCAATTATAGGCGAGGAACTTGGCTTTGTGGGGATTTTCTGCCTTGTGGCTGTGTACCTTCTGCTGATTTGGCGCGGATGCCATGTTGCGATGAATGCGGCGGATTACACGGGAATGATGCTTGCAGCGGGAATCATCATGATGGTCGGAATACAGGTAGTTGTAAATATTGCGGTTGTGACATCGTGCATGCCGCCGACGGGAATTATCCTGCCGTTTATAAGCTATGGCGGAAACGCATTGCTGATTTTTATGGCGGCAATGGGAATCCTGATTAATATATCAAAATCATCGAATTTGTAATTTTTAGGAGTAAACATGCGAGTAATAGTAACGGGCGGAGGCACGGGCGGACACATTTATCCGGCCCTTGCGATTGCGGATAAATTCAAAGAAATGGATCCGGAAACCGAAATCCTCTATGTGGGAAACGAAGAGGGTATCGAAAAAGATGTGGTTCCCAAAACGGGTTATCCGATGGAACTTGTGGATGCAAGGTGGCTTGACAAATCAAGCCCGTGGCAGCTGATCAAAACGGGTGCACGGGTGACAAAGGGAATCCTGGAGGCAAACCGAGTAATGAGAAAATTCAAGCCCGATGTTGTAATCGGAACCGGCGGGTATGTGTGCTTTCCTGTAATCATTGCAGGAAAACGCTTTGGAGCCAAGATCTTCCTGCACGAGCAGAATGCCTTCCCGGGACTTGCAAACAGAACGCTTGAGAAATATGTGAACAAAGTCTTTCTGGGCTTTTCGGATGCTGCGAAGTATTTCAAGGATCCTTCCAAGATGGTCGAGGCGGGCAATCCCGTACGTAAAAGCTTTTTCAGCTTGAATAAGGCAGAGGTACGAAAGAAACTCGGATTCCCGCAGGATGACTTTATCGTTTTTTCCTTTGGGGGCAGCCTCGGAGCGGAGAAAATCAATGAGGTTGCTTTCGACCTGATGCAGGTTGTGAATGGTCACGAAAAAATGAGAATGGTTTTCGGAACCGGCAAGTGGTACTACGACAGCATTATCAAAAAAGCAGAGGAACGCGGCGTCGTTCTCAGGGACAATATTCTGATCAAAGACTATATTGACGATATGGAAAACTATCTTGCGGCAAGCGACCTCATCATCAGCCGTGCGGGTGCACTGTCTGTGGCGGAGACTACGGTATGCGGCAGAGCCTGCATCCTTATTCCGTCTCCGAATGTGACGGGCAATCACCAGTATTACAACGCGAAAGCGGTTGCCGACAGAGGCGGTGCAATCCTGATCGAGGAAAAAGACCTCACGTCCGAAGGGTTGATAAAAGAGGTTATGCACCTGAAAAACAACCCGGAAATTGCAGAGAAAATGGGGCGTGCAGCAAGAGCTTGTGCACCGATGAAAGCATTGGACATTATATACGACGAAATTCAGGCAACCCTTTAAAGGGTTGTCTTTTTTCGGAAAAAAAATCCCGGCCCGCTATGCAGTATTTTGTATTTGAACATACACTCCGGATACACTTTCCACATACTATAAACAGTATAGTTGGGAGGTGTATTTTTTTGGATAAATACATAATTGACGGCGGGGTTCCCTTGCGGGGTGAATATAGAATCAGGGGTGCGAAGAATTCGGCGCTTCCGATTATGGCGGCGACCGTGTGCAAGGCGGGCATTTACGAACTCTACGACTGCCCGAGGATCGGCGATGTGTTTGCGATGGAAGAAATCCTGCAATCGCTCGGGGCAGGCACAAGGTGGGAAGACTCCTGCATCGTCATAGACAGCCGGAATATTTCCGACAACAAAATCTCAAAAGAAATGATGCAGGGGATGCGCTCATCTGTTTTTTTGCTGGGGAGCCTGCTCACAAGGTGCGGCGAGGCATGCATTTACAAGCCGGGTGGGTGCCGGATAGGAAAGCGGCCGATTGACATACATATCAACGGACTCGATGAACTGGGATTCGAAGTTGAAAGCATGGGGGAAGAGGTCAGGTGCAAGGGAAGGTGCTGCGGCGGAACCGTCACACTTCCTTATCCGAGCGTCGGTGCCACCGAAAATCTTATAATGGCGGCACTCGGGGGAGGGAACGATACCATTATCAAGAACTGTGCAACAGAGCCGGAAATCGTTGATTTTGCGTCATTTCTTAAGACCTGCGGCTTTCAGGTGCATGGTGCGGGCAGCGACGCAATTTTCATAAAGGGCGGTGAATGCCTGCATCGTCAAGATACGATGTATTTCATAATGGAAGACAGAATCGAGGCGGCCACGTACATGATGGCGGTTGCGGGAACGGGCGGCAAAGCGACCTTTCGCAACATTCGTCCGGAAGTTTTGAAATCGGTAATAAACGTTTTGGAGCGTATGGGAACCTCGATCAAATCATACGAAAACATTATGGAGGTAAGCGCACCGAGAAAACTCAAAAGCCCGGGATTTGTGGTTACCCAGCCGTACCCGGGATTCCCGACGGACTGCCAGCCGCAGCTCATGACATTGCTCACCTGCGCGGAGGGGCTTTGCACCATAAGAGAGGAAATTTTTGAGAGCCGGTTCACCCACAAAAAAGAACTCGTTAAAATGGGTGCAAATATTGAAATCTGCGGAAAAAATGCTATAATAAAAGGGGTATCGTTTTTATCGGGCGCAGAAGTTGCCGCGCTGGATCTCAGAGGCGGTGCCGCACTCACCCTTGCGGGTCTTATGGCGCAGGGGCGGAGCGAGATAAAACACATTGAACACATATCCAGAGGGTATGAAGATTTTGATAAAGGCATAAGGAGCCTGGGTGGTCTCATTGAAAGAAAAAAGGACGAAGAGCAGGAAAAAAAGAATAAACCCGTTTGTTAAGCTGCTGATTGCGGTGTTGGTGCTGGCAGGATTGTTTTTTTTCCTGAACTCACCGATTTTTACGGTAGACAAATTTACGGTGAAAGGAAACGCATATTACCTCGACGAGGAAATACTCACCATGGGTAACTGCAAAACCGGAGGAAATATTTTTTGGGGGACGGACTGCTCCGATATCAAGGCAAGACTTGAGAAAGATGCATATATGTCGGATGTCAAAGTGAGGAGAGTCCTGCCGGACACCATTTCAATAGAACTTAACGAGCGCAAACAGATAGGAGCCATCGTATACGGAGAGAAATATGTTGTAATTGACGCAAACGGAACCGTTCTGCGCAAGACGGAGGTTGATCCGAAAGTGACGGTTTTGAGCGGGCTGACGATAAGCAAACTCGAAGTGGGAGAAGTAATCGAAGTCGAAGAAAAAGTTCTTTTCAGACAGGCACTTGAGCTTCTTAACGAGTCGGACCGCAACGGTATGTTTTTCAAGAGGATTTCCATTGGCAAGTCGACGATGAAGGCTTACATCCTGGACAGCCTTATGTGCACGGGTACTCCGGAGCATATTACGGAGGCCGTAAAAGAGGGTAAATTGCAGATTGTCACGGAGGAACTTTTTGACCGAAAAATCGAAAGAGGCGTCATAAAAATAAGCGGAGACAGCAATATCTCGTTTACGCCGAAAATCGACTGATTTTTGGCTAAAAAAACGGCTAAAAAATTAGGAAAAAGAGTGCAATGCATATAAAAATATGATACAATGGAGAATATGATTGGGATACTTTGAGGAGGTACAAACGACAATGCTACAGTTTGAAACAAACATGGAAAAAGCTGCGGTGATTAAGGTCATCGGTGTCGGCGGCGGTGGATGCAACGCAGTAAACCGTATGGTGGAAGCCGAACTTAAGGGAGTTGACTTTATCGCTGTTAATACAGATAGACAAGCCCTGAACAGGTGTCTGGCACAGACGAAGATTCAGATTGGCGAAAAACTTACGAGAGGACTCGGAGCCGGAGCGAACCCGGAGGTTGGCCAGAAGGCTGCAGAGGAAACGCTCGACGAGATTACCGCTCAGCTTGACGGAGCAGATATGGTGTTCATCACGGCCGGCATGGGCGGCGGAACCGGAACGGGGGCTGCACCGATCATTGCCAAGGCCGCTAAGGACATGGGAATACTCACGGTTGGTGTTGTAACCAAACCGTTTACCTTTGAGGGAGCCAAGAGAAGAAGACAGGCGGAACTTGGAATTAACTTCCTCAGAAAATATGTGGATTCGCTTGTAATCGTGCCGAACGACAAACTTGTTGACAACAGTCAGAGAAACACAACGATGGTACAAGCCTTCGAGATGGCTGACAATGTGCTGAAACAGGGCGTGCAAGGCATTTCGGATTTGATCTCCGATTATGCGCTTATCAATGTTGACTTTGCGGATGTTAAGTCCGTAATGACAGACAGAGGCATCGCACACATGGGCGTCGGCCGCGGAGCAGGCGAGAACAGAGCGCAGGAGGCTGTTAAGGCGGCAATCGAAAGTCCGCTTCTTGAAACGACCATCAGCGGAGCGAAGGCAATTCTCCTGTATGTTGCAGGCGGATATGACCTCGGAATGCTCGAAGTAAGCGAAATCGCAAATCTGGTTGAAGAGCAGGCGGACAGAGACTGCATCCTCATCTTCGGAGCTGCAGTGGACGAAGCAATGGAAAACGAAATTGCGATTACCGTTATTGCTACCGGCTTTGCGGAAGGGCTTGAATTTCCGGTTAAACATTCCGAACCGGTTGACGGTGCAAGAGAGAATAAAGGCGAAGCAACGACCGGATTGACCGGAGAACCTGCCGGTAACCGTGACCTCTTCGGGAAAGTCGAAGGCATCGACGGCACGGAAGTGACACTGCAGGACATCCTCAAGAAAGAGGGCGAGGAAAAGGGAACATCCAGATTTGAAATCCCATCATTCCTTTAATCAAAACGAGCCGGTGAAAACCGGCTTTTGTTTAAAACGAAAGGCGAAACGAAAGACTGCTTATGAGAGAGATAACATCCAAGGACAACAGAATATACAAGACTTGCGAGCAGCTTTCGCTTAAGAAATACAGAGATAAGCTGGGCAGATATCTGATAGAGGGTGAAAACCTGATTGAAGAAGCCTTGAAGACGGGCTGCCGCATCGAGACACTCCTTGTCAGACGCGGTTACAATAAAGTACCGGACGAATTGGAAGACAAGGCATTCGTCCTTGACGAGAAGCTGTTCGACCGGCTGGCACAGACGGAGACAAGCCAGGGAGTGCTTGCAATCGTTGCCAAGCCGGAAACGGATGCCGGGGATTTTGCGAGTGCATCGGGGAATTTCGTGGTTCTCGACAGGCTGCAGGATCCGGGAAATATCGGGACAATTCTGAGAACAGCGGACGCGGCGGGATACCGCCTTGCGGTGGTCATGAAAGGCACCGCGGATATTTTTTCACCTAAGGTGGTAAGGGCGGCGACCGGTTCACTCTTTCGAATGCCGGTTGTTTTCATGGACTCCAATTCAGAGCTTGTGGAATTTACCAGGGCAGC
Organism: Bacillota bacterium; assembly: GCA_022764365.1. Classification (GTDB taxonomy): domain Bacteria; phylum Bacillota; class Clostridia; order Peptostreptococcales; family Anaerovoracaceae; genus CAG-238. The sequence continues at coordinate 11,128 of JALERA010000088.1, read as the reverse complement.
CGGCAAGAAACTCGTAGCGACCTGTTTTGACACGGAACGCTGCTATTTCGATGAAGACCTGACAGACAATATTGCACTCGTGATAGGAAACGAGGGAAACGGAATCTGCGAAGAAATCATCGAAAGCTCAGATGTAAAAATAAAGATACCGATGCACGGAAACATCGAATCCCTGAATGCGTCAGTGGCGGCGGGAATTTTGATGTATGAGGCAGTGAGAGGTAAGAAAGGTTAGAATTATGCAAGATACAATTTTAGAAAAGATGGAAGAGAAAAAAGCAAGACTCGAGAAAATTCTTGAAAATTCCAGAGAAAGACTCAAAGCAATCGATACAATCCAGGATGCTGAGGATGTAAGAATCAAGGTTCTCGGCAAGAAGGGCGAACTCACCGAAATGCTCAAATCCATGGGCAAAATGGACCCGGAAGAGAGAAAAGAATTCGGTATGGCGGCAAACCAAGTCCGCAGTGAGATTGAAAAAATGCTGGATGCTTCTTTTGAGCAGTTAAAGAACAAAGCAAAGGAAGCAAAATTCAAGATGGAGAAAATAGACGTAACCGAGCCGGGCAAACTTCAGCATTTGGGAACAAAGCACCCGATTACGATTACGATTGAAGAAATTTCCAGAGTATTCAAGTCCATGGGATTTTCCCTCTCGGAAGGTCCGGAGGTTGAAACCGTTTTCAATAACTTCGATGCTTTGAATGCGGGACCGAATCATCCGGCAAGAGACTGGACAGATACTTTCTACATCAACGACGAGGTTCTGCTCAGAACACAGACTTCGCCGGTACAGGTAAGAACATTGCTTAACCAGAAACCGCCGATCCGCGTTTTTGCACCGGGAAGATGCTTCCGCTGCGATACGCCTGACGCAACCCATTCTCCGATGTTCCATCAGGTAGAGGGTCTTGTTGTTGACGAAGGAATCACGATGGCGGACCTTAAGGGCGTGCTTGACAGTTTCGCAAAGCAGATGTTCGGTTCAGAAGTAAGAACCAAATTCAGACCTCATCATTTCCCATTCACGGAACCTTCCGCAGAAATGGACGTTTCCTGCTTCAAGTGCGGCGGCAAGGGCTGCAGAGTATGCAAGGGAAGCGGCTGGATTGAAATCCTCGGATGCGGCATGGTGCATCCGAATGTCCTCAAAGTAGGCGGTGTGGATACAGAAAAATATACCGGCTTTGCATTCGGCATGGGCGTTGAGAGAATCGCTATGCTCAAGTACGGCATAGATGACATCAGACTTCTCTATGAAAACGACATGAGATTCATCGAACAGTTCAAGTAGTGCGAAGGAGGTTTAGAAATGATAGTATCTTTAGAATGGTTAAAAGATTATACAGAAGTTAATGTAAGCCCCGAGGAATTCTGCGACCGCATGATTATGTCGGGATCCAACCTGGAAACATTGGAAATGGTCGGAGAGGACATGCACAAAGTTGTAGTGGGCAAAATCGTAAAAATAGACAAGCACCCGGATGCCGACAAACTTGTGGTATGTCAGCTCGATATCGGGGAAGCAGAACCTGTTCAGATTGTAACGGGAGCGCCGAATGTTTTTGAAGGCGCTTATGTTCCGGTAGCGCTTCACGGAAGCAGAATCCCGGGACCGATCCACGGACAGCCGAAGCAGGAAGGCGGCACGGAAATCACAAGTGGCAAGCTTAGAGGAGTGGAATCAAACGGGATGCTTTGCTCCTTCGGCGAACTTGGATTCGAGGATAAGGTTGTGCCGGTAAATCAGAGAGAAGGAATCTGGATTCTTGAGAAAGAATACCCGGTAGGAGCTGATTTTGCGGACACAATGGAACTGAAAGATGCGATTATCGATTTCGAAATCACACCGAACAGACCGGACTGCCTTTCCATGATCGGCATGGCAAGAGAAGCCGCAGCGACATTCGGCACAAAGCTTGAATATCCGGAAACAGCATGCGGGCACGAAGAAGAAAATGCGGCAGACTATATCAGCGTTGATGTAAAGTCACCGCTTTGCAAGAGATATGTTGCGAGAATCGTGAAAGACGTCAAGGTGGAGGACTCCCCTTGGTGGCTGCAGAGAAGATTGATTCATGCAGGAATGAGACCGATTAACAATATCGTTGACATTACGAACTTTGTAATGCTCGAATACGGTCAGCCGATGCATGCTTTTGACATCGAAAGTCTCGCAGGGCATAAGATTATCGTTGACACGGCAGCCGAAGGCGAGAAGTTCGTTACGCTTGACGGAAACGAAAGAACGCTGGATGACAGAATGCTGATGATTAACGATGCGGAGAAGCCGGTAGCGGTTGCAGGTGTTATGGGAGGTCTTAACTCCGAGATCACTGCAGATACGAAGACAATCGTAATCGAATCCGCGAACTTCGATGCAAACAGCGTAAGAACGACTTCCAAGAGACTCACGCTCAGAACAGAGGCTTCCGGAAGATACGAAAAGGGAATCGACCCGAACCTCTGCGAAAAGGCTGCTGACAGAGTATGCAAACTGATTGAAATGATCGGAGCAGGAACCGTAGTGGGCGGAAGCGTGGATATCTATCCGGAAAAAGCAGAAGCAAAGACCGTTCACGCAAGAGTCTCCAGAATTAACCATGTTCTCGGAATTGAAATCTCCAGAGAGCAGATGGTCGGATATTTGGAAAGCCTCGAAATGAAAGTTGAAGGGGAAGGCGATGATATGTATGTAACAGCGCCGACCGTAAGACAGGATATCGAAATTGAAGAAGATATTGTGGAAGAAGTTGCAAGACTTTACGGATACGATAATCTTCCGGTTACAATTCCAAAAGGAAACAACGAAGCAAGTCAGTCCTATGACAGAGATATCAAAGATATTGCAAGAGACGTAATGTGCGCAATGGGAGCAAACGAAATCCAGACTTATTCGTTTGTAAGCCCTAAGGGTGTGGACAATGTAGGAATTGAAGAGGATTCGTGGGAGAGAGATTTTGTGAAAATTCTCAATCCGCTCGGAGAGGACACATCCGTGATGAGAACGATCCTTACACCGCAGATGCTGGAAGTTATGGGAAGAAATTATTCCAGAAACCTGGAAGGCATGAGAGCCTATGAAATCGGCAACACCTTCATGGCAAATCAGCTCGGACTTCCGTTCGAAAGCGATAACATGTCGATTGGCTTATACGGCAAGGACGAAGACTTCTTCACACTTAAAGGCATCATTGAAGAGCTTCTTTACAAGCTCGGAATCAGAGATCTTGAATTTGTTGCTGAGAGCGAATACGGCGTATATCACCCGGGAAGATGTGCAAGAATTATCGCACGCCACATGGCAGAACTTGAAAACGGCCCGGCGGAAGAAGAAGTGGAACTGGGCATTATGGGGGAAGTGCACCCGGATGCAGCTGAAAAGTACGGAATCGGTGTAAGAGCATATTGTGCAGAACTTTTCTTCGGAACAATGGTTGAACTTTCGAATACGGTAAAACAATACAAGCCGCTTCCGAAATATCCGGCAATGACAAGAGACATTGCACTGGTTGTCGATGAAGACATGACAGTCGGTGAAATCGAGAAGGTAATCTGGGGCGCAGGTGCCGAAATTCTGACGGGAATCAAGCTTTTCGATATTTACAGAGGAGCACAGGTAGGACCGGGCAAGAAGAGCGTTGCATTCACGCTGACATACAGACACGCAGACAAAACGCTCAAGGACGAAGATGTGCAGATTGCACATGCAAAAGTTCTTGATGCATTGAAGAGGGAACTCAATATCAACCTCAGAGAAATGTAGGCGGAGGAATTAAGATGGAAGACAGAAAAGTCGGAGTCAGAATTTACGGGCAGGATTATACAATCTCCGGAGAAAGAGACGAAAAAACCATCATAGAAATTGCAGCATACGTTGACGAAAAAATGCGCGAAATTTCGAAATACTTTACGGCAGGACCGCAGGGATCGCTTGCAGTCCTTGCCGCTGTTAATATTGCCGACGAATATTTTGAGGCAAAAACGAAAATTTCCGAGCTTGAGGCCAAGGCTCGCCAGACGGAGAAGGATTCCGAGCATTACATGAAGATGTGGGATGAAGCAAAGAGAAGCTTCCTGCAGTACAAGGAAGAGGCTGCAAAGTCCGCCGAGGAGCGCAGGCAGAGCGAGGAAAAATATCACAAGCTGGAGGAAAAATGCAGCGAATTCGAAAATTCCTATTTTGATTTGCAGATGGAAAACGTCCGGCTGAAAAACGAACTCGAGAAATTACAGAGGAATACATGAACAAAAAAGCACTGAAGGTTTTAGAGCACAACAAAATAATTGATATGCTCAAGGCACAGGCTTCCTCACAGATGGCCAAGGAAAGGCTTGCAGCCCTTTTGCCGGAAACGGAAATTCACAGCATCAGAGACGGGCTTGAAGAGACAAGCGAAGCCGTGCAGGTCATAGTCAAGAAAGGAGCACTCCCGTTCGGCGAGATTTATGACATCTCGAATTCCCTGCATTTTGCGAGAAAGGGCGGGACCCTGACGATGCGCCAGCTCCTTCAAGTGCTGTATAATATGAAGGTTACGGGCAATGTGGTGTCTTTTCTGAAAAACGATCTTGAGGATATCCCCGTAATCAGAGGAATGTCCGATTTGCTGGTTGTTTTTCGCGATCTTGCGGATAGAATCGACCGATGCATATTGTCCGAAGATGAGATGGCAGACAGCGCTTCCGCCGAACTGAAAAACATCCGCCGAAGCATTGCACGCCAAAACGAGGCAATCAGAAGCAAGCTGAATCATATACTGAATTCATCGGACAACAAGACACTCCTTCAAGACGCAATCGTTACGATGCGCGACGGACGATATGTGGTTCCGGTCAAGGCTGAGCACAGAGCGAAAGTTCCGGGAATCATTCACGACCAGTCATCGAGCGGAGCCACGCTGTTTGTGGAGCCGCAGGCAGTCGTAAATCTCAATAACGAGCTGCGCGAACTGGAGCTGGCGGAGAGAGCTGAAATCGAAAGGATTTTGGGAGAACTTTCGTCAGCGGTTGCCGAGCATTTTCACGATTTGCTGAACAATCAGAAAATTTTGATAGAACTCGATGTTATTTTTGCGAAAGGGAAGCTTTCCGCGCGTATGCACGGCGAGGAACCGCAGATTAACGACGAAGGAATTTTGAACCTGAAACTGGCGCGGCATCCGCTCATTGATGCGAAAAAAGTCGTACCGATTAATGTCTCAATCGGCAGGGAATACCGCACGCTTGTAATTACGGGACCGAACACCGGAGGCAAGACGGTTACGCTCAAAACCGTCGGACTTTTGGCGATGATGGTGCAGAGCGGACTGCATATTCCCGCTGCGGCAACCAGCAGCATGCCGATTTACAAGAATATTTTTGCGGACATCGGAGACGAGCAAAGCATTGAACAGAGTCTGAGCACATTTTCTTCTCATATGAAGAATACGGTGTACCTTGTGGAAAAGGCAAGGACGGGGAGCCTTGTCCTGCTCGATGAATTGGGTGCCGGCACAGACCCGACAGAGGGTGCGGCACTTGCAATCTCCATTTTGGAAAGGCTGGCGTCACAAGGAGCACACACGATTGCGACCACGCACTACAACGAACTTAAGAAATATGCCATCGCAACTCCGGGTGTTGAGAACGCATCCATGGAATTTGATGTCGAGACATTGAGCCCGACTTATCGTCTCTCCATCGGAGTTCCGGGCAAATCGAACGCTTTTGAGATTTCAAGGAAACTCGGACTGCCTTCGGAAATTATCGATAGAGCAAACGATCTGATCGAAAAAGGTGATCTTGAATTCGAGGACGTGCTTTCGGCGATTGAAGAAGATAAGAAAAAAGCCCGCGAAGAGCGTGACGAGGCGGAAAGACTTGCGTATGAAATAAAAAAACAGCGCGAAGAACTTGACCAAAGGCAGCTTGAGTTTGAAAAACGCGAGAGCAAGGCTATAAAGGACGCGAAGGAAGAAGCGAGGGCAATCATAAAAGAGGCAAAACAGACGGCCGCCGAAGTTCAAAAAGAACTCAAAGAACTTTCCAAAATCCAGAGTCTCGGTGAACGAACCGGAAGACTGGAAAAAAGTAAAAAGCGCATCAAGGAGAGTGAGAACCGGTATGCGGACGGGCTTGAGAAGCAGACCAACGCCAACCCGATTGAGCCGGATGAACTTGCAGTCGGGGACCGCGTTAAGATATTGACCCTCGACCAAAACGGTGAGGTTCTTACACTGCCTGACGACAAGGGCGATCTGACGGTCAAAGTCGGCATCATGAAGATAAACGTGAACATCGCGGATTTGATGCTTATAAACGACGGAACCAAGAAGAAGAAACAAAAAAACCGCGGATATGCGAATATGTATCGCATGAAGGCGCAGACCATATCCATGTCCGTCAATGTTCAGGGGCAGAACCTGGAAGAAGCCCTCATGAATGTGGACAAATACATTGACGATGCTTACATGGCAGGCCTTAAAGAAGTTACCGTCATACACGGAAACGGTACAGGCGTACTCAAAGAAGGGCTGCGGCGAAGCTTCAAGAAACACAAGCTGGTGGCATCGTACCGAAAAGGCGCCTACAATGAAGGCGGCGACGGCGTTACCATCGTTAAATTAAAGGAGTAGAAATGTATATTATAAGTGGGTGCCTTCTGGGGCATAACTGTAAATACAACGGCGGTAACAACCGATGTGAAGCGGTTGTTGAATTCTGCCGGACGCATGAATATATCGTGGTCTGCCCCGAAAGTGCGGGAAACCTGCAGGCACCGAGACCGCCTGCAGAGAAAGTCGGAAATCGGATTGTAAACAAGGAAGGCGAAGACGTAACCGACAAGTTCTTGAAGGGTGCGGAAATATCGTTTAAGGTCTGCATGCAGATGGCGGCACTCAGGAATGAGCCGATTGAAGGCGCAATTCTCAAGGCGAATAGTCCATCCTGCGGATCAGGCAAAATATATGACGGAACATTCAGCGGCAGGCTGGTGGACGGAAACGGAGTTTTCGCCTCCATGCTCAAGGCGCAGGGAATAGAAGTAGTAACGGAAAAGGAGAAAATAAAATGGTAGATTTTAAGAGTGAAATTGCTAAGTTAATCGCGGAACAGGTAAGTGATCTGGAAGTATCCGAAATCCGCGAAATGATTGAAGTCCCACAGGATTCAAAGATGGGGGACTATGCGTTCCCTTGCTTCAAACTTGCCAAAACACTCCGCAAAGCACCGCCGCTCATCGCAAAAGGCATCGCAGAGAAGATTGCAGAAAATGGCATGTTTGAAAAGGTTGAACAAGTAAATGCGTACGTAAATATGTTCATTTCCAAGGAAGAACTCGTAAAAGACGTTGTGGAAGATGTACTTGAAAAAGGTGCTGATTACGGCAAGACAAACATAGGAGAAGGGAAACCGGTAATCGTGGAATATTCCTCCCCTAACATTGCAAAGCCTTTCCACATCGGTCACATCAGAAGCACGGTAATCGGAAATTCCCTTTACAAGATTTATGATGCAATGGGATACAACGTTACCCGTATCAATCACCTCGGAGACTACGGCACACAGTTCGGCAAAATGATCGTTGCTTACAGACACTGGGGAAACAAACAGGATGTAATCGATGAACCGATTAAGACCCTTCTCAGCTACTACACCAAATTCCACGTTGAAGTTGAAAACCATCCGGAACTTGATGACGAAGCAAGAGCAACTTTTGCGAAGCTTGAACACGGCGAAAAAGAAGAAGTGGAACTTTGGCAGTGGTTCAGAGATGAATCCTTGAAGGAATTCACAAGAGTATACGACATGCTCGGAATCAGCTACGATTCCTATGCAGGTGAGTCTTTCTACTCCGACAAGATGCCGGCAATCGTGGAAGACCTGAAGAAAAAGAACCTTTTGGTAGAATCCAAGGGCGCAATGATCGTTGACCTTGAACCTTACGGTCTCACTCCGGCTCCGATTCTCAAATCGGACGGATCCACGCTGTATATTACCCGTGATATCGCATGTGCAAAATACAGAAAAGACACTTATGTTTTTTATAAGAATATTTATGTCGTTGCTTCCCAGCAGAACCTGCATTTCCAGCAGCTCAAGAAGATTCTTGAACTTATGGGATTTGAATGGGCAAAAGACATCATTCACGTTCCTTTCGGCCTTGTAAGCCTCGAAGAAGGAACAATGTCCACACGTGAAGGAAGAGTTGTTTTCCTTGAAGACGTACTCAACAGAGCGATTGATGAAACGCGCGACATCATAAAGGAAAAGGGCGTTGCAACGGACAACATCGAAGAAACCGCAAAACAGGTTGGAATCGGTGCGGTTGTATTCAATGAACTTTCCAATAACAGAATCAAAGACTATGTTTTCTCATGGAAAAAGGTTCTTGACTTCAACGGCGAAACAGGTCCTTATGTACAGTATACCTATGCAAGAGCCGCAAGCATTCTCAGAAACGCAGGTGAGGAGCTTACGGCAAAGGCTGCTTCCGGAAAGATTGACCCGAAATATATCACAAGTCCGAGTGCATACGAACTTGCAAAACTGATTTACAAGTTCCCGCAGGTCGTTGTTGAGGCAGGAGAAAAGTATGAACCTTCCATCGTGACAAGACACATCGTTGACCTTGCACAGAGCTTTAACAGATTCTATCACGACGAACACATTCTTGTGGATAACGAAGAAGAAAAGGTTGCAAAACTTGCACTCGTAATCGCTGCAAAGACTGCAATCAAAAACGGATTGGCACTGCTCGGAATGCAGGCGCCGGAAAGAATGTAGCACCACAGGAGAGGAGAACCGATGAGATACGTTGGAGACATTTACAGACCGCCGAGCGAAGCATACAGCTTGCTCGTGCAGGTCACAATCGGATGTTCACATAACAAATGCACTTTTTGCAATATGTTCAAGGCGAAGCAGTTCAAAGTGAGAAAACCGGAGGAAGTACTCGAGGATCTTGCGTGGGCAAGAAAGCAGTACCGCAGAGTTGAGAGAATTTTCCTCTGTGACGGCGATGCACTTTGCCTTGCAAACCATAAGCTTCTTACGATTCTTGAGTATATCGAAAAGAATTTTCCGGAGTGTGAAAGGGTAACAACCTACGGACGTGCGTCGGACGTTTTGAGAAAGAGCCGGGAAGAGCTTGAAGAACTTCGCAGACACGGTTTGGAAATGGTATATATGGGAGCGGAATCCGGAAGCCAAAAGGTTCTCGACATGGTAAACAAGGGTGAGACCAGAGAGGAACTCATCGAAAGCGTAAACCGGCTTGAGAGCGCAGAAATCAAGGCATCGGTTACCTTTATAAGCGGACTTGCAGGTCCCGAACTTTGGGAGGAGCATGCAATTGAGACAGGCACGATGATCAGCGAAATGAATGCGTCCTACGTTAGCCTTCTTACGCTCATGCTTGAGCCGCCGGCTCCTTTACTGGAAGACTACCTGCAAGGCAAATTTAAGCTTCTCACACCGGAGGAGGTCTTGGCTGAGACATGCCTGATGCTTAAATACGCAAGGCCTTCGAAACCGTGCGTGTTCCGAAGCAACCATGCATCCAACTACGTATCGCTCAGAGGCAATCTGCCGATGGATAATGACGCAATGATCGCATCACTGAAGAGATGCATGGAAGACAAAGGACTTTTGAAGGATGAGAGATTCAGAATGTTATAGTCTGATGATTTTATGTGCTTTGGTGAAATGAGAGTATTATTAACAACATTAAATTCAAAATATGTACATTCAAATCTTGCGCTCAAGTATCTGTATACCGTCACGGCGGATGAATACAGCGATCTTGATGTAAGAGAATTTACGATCAACAACGATCCGAATTACATCTATACGGAACTTGTAAGAGCAAACTATGATATGGTTTGCTTTTCTTGCTACATTTGGAATATTGAACAGATCAAGGTTTTGGCAGCCGACCTGAAAAAGGCAGTGCCGGATATCAAAATCGTGCTCGGCGGTCCGGAGGTAAGCTTTGGCGGGGCCACATTCATGCAGGAAAATACATGGGCGGATTTTATCCTCTGCGGGGAAGGAGAGTATTCCTTCTACCGTTTCATGGAAGTAATCCGGGATCCCAAGCGGCCGTTCGATACTGTTCCGGGCCTGATTTACAGGCAATCGGGAAAAATCTTCGTCAACGATGTGATTGAACCCCTGGATTTCAATTTGGTTCCTTTTCCGTATTCAATGCTGGACTGCGAAAGCGACCGGGTTGTTTATTACGAGTCTTCCAGAGGCTGCCCGTTCGGCTGCGCGTATTGTCTTTCGTCGACGGAAAAACGCGTGCGCCCGCTTGCTATGGATCGTGTAAAATCAGATCTCGGATATTTTCTGTATAAGCAGGTTATGCAGGTGAAATTTATTGACCGAACGTTCAACTATGACAGAGACAGAGCTTATGAAATATTCAAGTATCTCATAGAAAACGATAACGGAGTGACGAATTTTCACTTTGAGATCTGTGCAGATCTACTGGATGAGGGGACGCTCGGACTCCTTGCGACAGCGCGAAAAGGGCTTTTTCAAATGGAAATCGGCGTGCAGTCCGCAAACCCTGAGACTCTTGCGGCAGTGGGACGCAAAGAAAACGTGTATCCGCTTCTTTTCAACACGGAAAAACTGGTTGCTTTAGGGAACATACACACGCATGTAGACCTCATAGCCGGGCTTCCGCATGAAAGCTACGCACTATTTAAACGCTCGTTTGACAAAGTTTATTCGCTCAAGGCGGATGCCATGCAGCTGGGATTTCTCAAAGTTCTGAAGGGTACGCCTATGGAAGCGCAGGCGGTCAAATATGGGATTGTGGCAAGAGACCGGGCGCCTTACGAGGTGATTGCAACCGATGATATAAGCGCACAGGAACTTGCACACCTTAAAATGATTGAAAATATGCTGGATATTTTTTATAACCGCGGAGGTTTTTCGAACACCGTCGAATATCTGATTGACGAAATCGGACTCGGAGCATTCGAATTTTATGAAATGCTGGCGGACTATTACTATGAGACTGGCTTTCAAAACAGAGACCGAAAAAAGGACGACCAATACAGAATTTTGTATGCTTTTGCAAGTTATGCCGCCGCAAAGACGGGCTCGGTAAGGCTTGAAGAAAGAGCGCAT